>JAWWPY010000186.1:0-29309 GCA_033854735.1 Streptosporangiaceae bacterium
CAGGCGCCACGACCAGTCGTTGAGTGGGACGACCACGCTGGCGATGAGGTTGGTGACGGGCGTGCCGCAGATGCCGATCGTGATGGCGTAGGCCTGGTACTTGCCGCGGCGGGCGGCCGGGTACAGCTCGCTGATGTAGATGACCGCGACGACCGTCATCGCGGACAGCCCCGCGGAGGTCAGGATGCGGAACGCGCCGAGCGACACGGTGTCCCAGGAGAAGACGGACGCGAAGGAGAAGAAGCCGAAGAACAGGGTCGTCCACGTCAGGGCGTTCTTGCGCCCCCAGCGGTCGGCGATCCAGGCCGCCACCATCGAGCCGAGGAACATGCCCACGAACGACAGCGAGGTGACGTAGGCGATCTGGTTGATCGTGACGCCCCACAGCGAGATCAGCCGGGGTGCGGTGACCGCGAAGCTGTTGATGTCGGCGAACTCGAAGAAGTACGCGAAGGAGACGGCCAGCAGGGTGACCTTGTGGAAACGGGAGATCGGCAGTCTGTCGAGCCGGTTGGCCGCGTTCGAGTTCTGCATATATCAACGCCTTTGTCGTGCGGAACGTGGCGGAGCGATCCACGGTGCCCGACGGCACTTCGACGTCACCGCTCCTCGTCCGTCGGTGCTCCCAGCGTCAGTCACGTGAGCAATATTGTCAACAATCCTGGCGCGAATCTTCGCTACAATTTCGCCGACCCGGCTCCCGCCCTGTGTGCCGCGCCTCTCCCGGGAGTCGTGACCGGTCGTAGACATCGACGTTAACCGGGTATGGGTGTCTCCCGCCGGTCCGCCGTTACCGGTGCGCCAGCGGAGTCACCTTGACAAGACGCGCGGTCTCCCGCGCCGTGCTGCTACTGCTGAGCTTCGGGGTGGCGATGGCCGTCGTCAGCGTCCCCGCCTGGGCGGCCGACTCGGCCCGGGTACCCAACGCCCCCACGCTGCCGATCGAGCAGAAGTATTTTGCCCACGGCCCCTGGGCGGTCACCTCAACAACCGCGGTCGGCTGCTGTGACTCCTCCGGCTCGAAGTTCGACGTGTGGTACCCCGCCGACCTCGGGCGTAGCGGGACCCGGCATGCGGTCATCACCTGGGGTAACGGGACCTTCAACGTCCCCAGTCAGTACGCCTACCTGCTCGCACACCTGGCGTCCTGGGGTTTTGTCGTGGTCGCTACCGAGGACAGCAACACCGGCAGCGGACAGCAGATCCTGGATGCCGCGCATTGGCTGGTACGCCAGGACAGTCGGCCGTCCAGCCCCTTCTACCACCGGCTGGCAACGGCACGGGTGGGAGCGATCGGGCATTCCCAGGGTGCGGCCGGCGCGCTCAACGCCATGATCCAGTCCGACGGACTGATCACCACGGCGGTCCTCGTCGAGACTCCCGCGCAGATCCTCTGTGGCAGCGCGACCAGCTGTCCCGACACCCGGAAACTCACCGGTGGCGCGATCTTCCTGGTCAACGGGTCGGCCGACCAGCTGATCTCACCGTCCACCCAGCCACTGCCGTGGACGCTCACCGGGCTTCAGTCCAACTCTGCCTACTACGACGCCGCGCCCGCGTCGGTCACCAAAGCGTGGGCAACGCTCGACGGCCCCAGTCACAACGACGTCACGGGCCAGCCCGGCTGCGCTCCCCTGACCGCCCTCTGTTTCAACGGCGTCTACGGCTACCTGGGGTACCCGACCGCGTGGCTGATGGACCGCCTCCGGCACGACCACTACGCCCACCAGGCGTTTGTCGCACAGACCGGTGAGCTGTTCCGTGAGCGCACCAACTGGAGCAACCAGCACAGCAACATCACGCACTGACCTCTGGTGCCTCGATGTCGTCGTAGACGCGGACCGCGGCCAACAGCCCGTCCGGGCCGCGTTCGTAGACGCCGACTCCCGCCTGGGGCGGCAGGTCGTGGCTGCCCCAGCGGACGCAGTTGTATTCCAGGGCGCAGCGCACGCCGTCGTCGGTCACGGTGCAGTGCTGGAGGGCGATGCCGCCGCCTGCGCTGAAGCACGTGGTGAAGAACGAGCGGAGCTCAGGGGTGCCGCGGTGGGCGTAGTGCGGGCCGATCGGCTCGCGGAAGTACCCATCCGGCGCGAAGGTGTTCACTATCGCGTCGGCGTCACCAGCGTCCAGCGCGGCCTGGTAGCGGCCGACGACATCACCGGGGTGGGCGTGCCCGGGCTTAAGTATGGGCGGCCTGACGTGGCGCCGTCCGTCGACCGGCCATTGGCTGCAGTAGGTCCGGAACACTACCGACCAATCGTCGGGGGATTCGGCGACGACCGCCACCGGCCAAGCTACTTCCCGCCCGTCGTGGGCCAGGTGCGCCAGGAGTTCCACGACGGCCCGCCCGCCGACGACGGTCGAGGCCACGGTATCGATACGGGCGTGGAGCCCGGCCAGCCAGGATTGATTCTGGCTGACGAACCGCCGCAGCTGCTTGTGGCCGCGGATCTCGCCTGCGCGGGGGTCGTGGATCACCACCTCGCCAGGCCACACAGTCTCCAGAGTGTGGGTGTCACCCTTGTGCAGTGCGGCAAAGTACTGCGCGACCGGATCAGCCTGACCTGCGGCACGAGTCTGCCTGCGGGCCAACTCCACGGCACTGGTGAAGTCCGGAAACCACGGCATCTCAACCCCCATGCTCCGGTTCTCTGCAGACAGCCGTCTTTTTGTCCTCCGGCAACCTACTCATCCCCAGCGCTGTCCCAATGAAGCCCCGCATCGGCAGAGAAGCTGCCATTACGGCGCACATGACCGCAGAATGCTCCGCCGATCGGACACCGTCCACCAAGTTTCGCCATACCCAGGTGGCAACAGGCGACTCGCGGCAACCCCAACCGTTAAGCGTTGGTTAAACCCGGCCGATGCTCGTTGACGACGGCTCTGCCCAGCCAGTGAGGAACCGCAGCGCTTCCTGGGAGCGGCTCTCTGACGGAGCTGTCATGACCAGGATGGTCTGCCCATCGTCGTGCGCAGAGCGCAGCAATTGCCAGTCCAGCGTGAACGCTCCCGCTACCGGATGGCGCAGCGATTTGGTCCCGAACGTCCGGTAGTCAACATTCCGTTCCGCCCACCAGGTCCTGAAGTCCGCGTCGTGCACCGAGAGGTCGCCGACAACTTCTGCCAGCCGAGGATCAGCGGGGCGCTCCACAACCGCCATCCGGAAGAAGGCCACACAGATACGCGCCATGTTCCGCCACTCGACATAGCGCCCGCGGACCTCGGCGTCGAGAAACAGCAGTCGCATGAAGTTACGGTGCCGACGCGGTACCTGACCGAAGTCGATGAACAACGCAGCCGCGAGAGAGTTCCAGGCCAGCACGTCGAGGCACCGGCCGAGCACCATCGCGGGGGTGTTGACGAGATTATCGAGCAATAGCTGAGTCTGCGGCCGAACCCGTTCGGCGGGACCGGTGCGCGGCGTGACCTTCTTGTTCGTCAGCTTGTACAGGTAAGTTCTCTCGTCCTCACCGAGACACAACGCAGAGGCTAGGGCGTCCAGCACGCTGGCCGACGCGCCGGTCAGCCGTCCCTGTTCCAGCCGCGTGTAGTAGTCGGTGCTGATCATGGCAAGCTGTGCGACCTCCTCCCGCCGGAGGCCCGGCACCCGCCGGGACTGACGCGCCGTCGGCAGGCCTGCCCGCTCAGGGCTCATCTCCGCACGGCGGGCACGCAGGAACGCCCCAAGCTCATTCGAGTCTGAACCGTTCACAAGCCCATCGTCTCACCCAGGCGGGCAGCCCTGCCTGGGAGGAATTGTTCCCAGGAACACTTCGGTCCTGGTTACTGGCCGCCGCACGACCGAGGGTGGGAACAGATACAGGTCCTGTGAATGAGAGGCACTCCCATGCGCGAAGACATCACGTTCGTCAGCGACGGTCGCAAGCTCGCCGGCCACCTGTACCTGCCCGACGGTCCCTCGGCGGTACAGAAGCTGCGGGCCGTCGTCGTCGTCGGAGCGTCGTCGGGGACAAAGGAGCAGACCCCGGCGGCCTACTCCGGGCGCTTGATTGCGCTCGGATACGCCGCCCTGGCCTTCGACCACTCCACTTACGGCGAGAGCGAGGGCACGCCGCGCAGCGACGAGAACCCGTTCACCAAATCTGAGGACATCAAGAACGCCGTCACGTTCCTGACCGGCCGGGACGAGATCGACGCAGACCGGATCGCGGCCGTCGGCGTGTGCGGCGGCGGCGGGTTCGCGCCGTACACGGCCGTCGCGGACCGGCGTATCAAGGCGGTCGCCACGGTCAGCGGGCTGCCGGACCTGCGCAGCACGCTCACCGACGGCTTCGCCGGTGACTGGCACGACCTGATGCGCTTCGCGCAGAGCGCCCGCGAAGCGTACGCGCAGGGTGATGAGGCGCAGTACGTGCCGTTCATGCCCCCGGGCGAGCAAGGCGAGTGGGTGGAGAACGGCAAGCAGTACTACCTGACCGAGCGCAACCCGGATCCGAACTGGAAGAACCAGACGCTGGCCTGGTCATTCGACAAGATGCTGCAGTACTCCGCGCTGGACATCATCCACCTGCTGGCCCCTACGCCGCTGCTGCTAGTCGCCGGCTCCCGAGCCGAGACCCTCCAGCAGAGCCAGGCCGCCTACGAGAAGGCCCAAGAGCCCAAGGAGCTCGTCGTCATTGACGGCGGCACGCACTTCGACTTCTACGACAAGCCCGACTACGTCGACCCCGCCGTCGCCAAGATCGACAGCTTCTTCCGGACCCACCTGTAATGGGCGCCCTCCGCGGCCACCAGGCTCAGTAGCTGGGTCCGGCTGGTCACCACCATTCCATGACCGGCCACTCGTTTATCGATATCTCAGTTTCCTGGCGTAGGGTCCAGGCGTCGGGAGCCGCCACCGAACCACGCCGCGCGGCGCAGCCTGGCCGGAGAGCCCGAGCCACACGACAATCGGGAAGTGATCATGCGCGCATGCAGCGAGCGGGGGCCAGAGCCGTGCGCCTGCTAGTCGTCGAGGATGCCCCGAAGATGGCGGCTGTGCTGCAACGGGCGTTCCGCGAGGATGGATACGCGGTCGATGTCCAGGCCAGCGGCAACGATGCCGTCTGGATGGCCAGCGAGTGCGACTTCGATGCGGTCATCCTGGACGTCGGGCTGCCGGATATCGACGGTTTCGATGTCTGCCGCCAGCTTCGCGGGCGATCTCGGTGGATGCCGATCCTCATGCTCACCGCGCGGGAGGCCGTCCCCGACGTGGTGCGCGGCCTGGATTCGGGTGCCGACGACTACATGACGAAACCGTTCGACATCGAGGAGCTCCGGGCTCGCGTCCGTGCCCTGGTCCGCCGTGGGCCGGGCGAGCGGCCGGCCGTGCTCGCGGTCGGCGATCTCCTGCTTGATCCCGCGGCGCGGACGGTCCGGCGGGGAGCCACGCCGATCAGCCTCGCGGCCAAGGAATTCGCGATCATGGAATACTTCATGCGTCATCCGGGGCAGGTCATTTCGCGGGCCAGGTTCCTCGAGCATGTCTGGGACTTCGCGCGCGCCGGCGACTCGAACATCGTCGACGTTTACGTGCGGATCCTGCGCGAGAAGATCGACCGGCCGTTCGGCACGCAGTCTATTGAGACCATGCGGGGCGCAGGGTACCGGCTCACGTCATGATGCGCCTTCCGCTCCGCGTCCGGGTCACGCTGGCCTCGGCCGTCAGCATGGCCCTCATACTCGGGGCGCTCAGCTTCTTCGTGTACGCGCGCTTGCAGGCAGAACTCGTCCGGGCCTCGGATGCCGGGCTCCGGGCCAGAGCCGAGGCGGTCGCATCCGATGTGGGCCAGCATGGCTCCAGCGGGTTCGATGCGCCCGACGGCGCGGCCAGCGGCTTCATTCAGGTCCTGACGCCCGCTGGGCAGCTGACGGCCTCGCGCGGGCCCTGGACGCGGCCGGTGTCCGCTGCTGTGTTGCGGAGGATCCGCGACCCGGCGTTCGTGAGCCTTCCAGCGGTGCGAGGCAGGTCGGCCCTGCGGGCGTTCGTGCTGCCGACTACGGAGGGGCAACGGCTCTTCGTGGTCGCCGGCTCCTCCATGGCCGAGGTCAGCCAGACCCTCGCGCGCCTGCGGCTGCTTCTCGTGGTGGCCGACCCGGCGGCGCTCGCCCTGGCCTGCCTGGCGGCCTGGCTGCTGACCGGGGCCGCGCTCCGGCCCGTCGAACGCATGCGCCAGGAGGCAGCCGCGATCTCGGTATCCGAGCCCGGCCGCCGGCTCCCAGTGCCGGGAGCGAACGACGAGGTGGCCCGGCTCGGCCGGACGCTGAACTCGCTGCTGGACCGGCAGCAGAGTGCAGTTGACCGTGAGCAGCGGCTGCTTGATGACGCCAGCCACGAGCTGCGCACCCCGCTCAGCATCCTGAAGGCCGAACTCGATCTGACCTTGTCGCGGGCCCGGCCGCCCGAGGAGCTAGAGGCCGCTTTGCAGAGCGCGTCGGAAGAGACCGACCGGCTGGCGCGGCTGGCCGAGGACCTGCTGGTGCTCTCCAGGGCGCGAGCGGCCGGGCTCCAGATCCACCGGATGACCACGTGCCTTCCGGAGCTGCTCGACCGGGCCTGCGCGGGCCACCGGGTCCGGGCCAGAGCGCCCGGCACGCGGATCGAGTGCCAGGCGCCCGCGGTCGAGATCCCGGTCGACCCCATGCGGCTCCGCCAGGCCCTGGACAATTTGCTGGACAACGCGATCCGTCATGGCCCGGAAGCGGGCGGCCTGATCCGGGTCGAGGCCGCCGTGTCCGGCCAGGTGGCGACGGTCACGATGGAGAACTCAGGACCGGGGTTCGACGAGGAGCTGCTGCCGCGGGCCTTCGAGCCGTTCGTACGGGGAGGCCGTGACGGCACATCAGGTTCCGGGGCCGGGCTGGGCCTGGCCATCGTCCGCGCGGTAGCGCAGGCCCATGGCGGGACGGCCACCGCGGAGAACGTGCCGGGCGGAGCCCGGCTGACCATGACCCTGGCGATCGACCCCGGCCCTGGTCACGCCGCCGCGTGAGGAGCTGGAGGACTGCGGCGGGGTTCATCGTCGCTTCATCTGCGCCCCGGTAGAACCAATGCCATGTCACTGAGGCAGAACCCGCTCGGGCTCTGGCTGCGCTCGGGCAGCGCCCTAGCCGCCGCGGGGCTCATCACGGCGCTGGCGGCGTGCGGAGGCTCGGCACCGCCCGGCTCGGCCAGCTCGGGGACGCCGGGGACCGGCGGGAGCACAGCCCCGGCGTCCGCTCCGGCCGGCGCGACAGGCCAGAGCACCACCGGCACCCAGGCCCCGGTACCGGCCGAGAGCAACCCTCCCGGAGACATCCCCGACACCACGGTCTACGTGCCGTACCAGTCGGCCGCCGGGCATCTCCTCCTGAAGGTGCCCGAGGGCTGGTCGCGCACGACAGCGCCCGCCAGCTCGACGTTCACGAGCAACCTGAACTCGATCAGCGTGGCCTGGAAGCCGACAGCCGCAGCCGCGCCGACAGTCACCTCAGTGAGCGCCACTACCATCCGCGCGCTCCAGGCCAGCACCCTGGCCTTCCGGCTGCAGGCCGTGAAGCCCGTGATGCTGGCCGGCGGCCCGGCGATCGAGATCATCTATCAGCTCAACAGCCCGCCCAACCCGGTCACTGGCCGCCAGTATCGCCTGGTGATCGAGCGGTTCGAGCTCTACCGCAACGGGCACGGCGCCGTGCTCAGCCTGTCATCGGCCGTCGGCTCGGACAACGTCGATCCGTGGCGCATCGTCTCGGAGAGCTTCCGTTGGATGTAGCAGCGCCAGCCGAGCCCCTGGTCGATGGACGCGAACTGTACCGTTTCTTCCACACCGGGGATGACGAGACCTTCGCGCTGCGCGGGGTGTCGGTGTCCGTGCGCGCGGGCGAGCTGGTTGCCGTGGTCGGACCGTCGGGGAGCGGGAAGTCCACCCTGCTGGCCTGCCTGGCCGGGCTGGACGAGCCGGACGGCGGGCATGTGATGATCGCGGGCCAGCGGATCAGCCGGCGGGACGAGACGACGCGGGCCGGGTTGCGTGCCCGGTGGATCGGCATGCTCATGCAGTCGGGCAACCTCATTGAGCACCTCAGCGTGGAGCAGAACATCCGGGCGGCACAGGCGCTCGTGCCGCGTGGGCCCGGACGCGGGCCGCGATCGTGGACCCAGCGCCGAAGTCAGGCCACTCACGAGGGCGGAAGCCGGCCCGGTGCCCGGGAAGTGCTCGACGACCTTGGCCTGGCCGACCGCGCCGGGGCCAGGCCAAGCACGCTGTCGGGCGGGGAGGCGGCCCGCGCAGCGCTCGCCGTCGCGATGGCGAATGACCCGCCGGTCCTGTTGGCCGACGAGCCCACCGGTGAGATCGACCGGCAGGCCGAGGCGCGGGTGCTGGAGCTGCTGCGCGGCCGTGCAGACCGCGGGAAGGCGGTCCTCGTGGTAACCCACAGCGAGAGCGTGGCCGCGGCCGCCGATCGCGTCGTGCGCATCGTCGACGGGAGGATCGCCGATGAATGACGTCCTGGTGCGCGCGACCGGGCTCTGCCGCCAGTTCGGCAACGGCCAGGGCGCCGTGGTCGCGGTCGCCTTTGCGACATTCGAGATCCGCCGGGGAGACCGCATCGCCCTGGTCGGGCCCTCGGGTAGCGGCAAAACGTCGTTGCTGCACCTGATCGCGGCGCTTGACCAGCCGTCCGGAGGGGTCATCGAGTGGCCTGCCCTGGGCCGCGCCGAGGATCTCAGGCCAGGTCCTGTCGCCGTCGCCTTCCAGGGACCGAGCCTGCTGCCGCCGCTCACCGTCGCGGAGAACGTGGCTCTGCCGGCGCTACTCGCGGGGAGCGCGCCCGGTGCGGCGGCGGCCGCAGCCTCGGCCATGATCGAGCGGCTCGGCCTGTCGGAGGTGGCGTCGAAGCTTCCTGAGGAGATCTCCGGCGGCCAGGCCCAACGGGCCGGAGTAGCTCGGGCGCTGGTCGGCGAGCCAAGGCTGATCCTGGCCGACGAGCCGACCGGGCAGCTGGACCGCAGCTCTGCGCTGCAGCTTATAGACGTGCTGCTGGAGCAAGCGGAGGCAACGAAAGCCGCGCTGGTCGTCGCGACGCACGACGACGCGGTGGCCGGGCGGCTGCCGACCCGCTGGAGCATGACCGAGCGAATCCTCGAGACGGGAACAACGTGTACGTTCTGACCTGGCTGTGGGGCCTGCTGAGACGCAGGACAATCCGGCTGGTGGGCGCGGTGACCGGGGTCGCCATCGCGGTGGCGCTGCTCGGCTCACTCGGCGCGTTCTTCGCCGCGAGCAAAGCCCACATGACCAGGCAGGCGGCGGCGGGCGTCGTCGTGGACTGGCAGGTGCAGATCACGCCCGGAGCCAACCCGGCATCGGCCGCCCGGGTGATCGCGGCCACGCCTGGCGTGGTCCGGAGCCTGCCCGTCGGCTACGCCGCTACGACGGGGCTCACGGCGTCGACCGGGGGCACGGTCCAGACCACCGGGGCAGGCCAGGTGCTCGGCCTGCCGCCCGGGTACCCGGCCGCCTTCCCCGGAGAGATCCGGTTTCTGCTCGGGACGCGAGCCGGGGTGCTGCTCGCCCAGCAGACCGCGGCGAACCTGCACGCGACGGTCGGCACGATGGTCAGCGTCGGGCGGCCGGGGCAGCCGCCGCTGCGGGTTCGCGTTCAGGGCATCGTGGACCTGCCGGCCGCTGACTCGCTGTTCCAGGCGGTCGGCGCGCCTGCGGGCGCCGCGCCGCAGGCGCCTCCGGACAACATCGTGCTCCTTCCGCAGGCGCAATGGCAGAGCGCGTTCGCGGTGCCGGGCCGCGCTCAGCCGGCGGGAGTGCGCACCCAGTACCACGTGAGGCTGTCCTCGGCGCTCCCTCCCGACCCGGCGGCGGCCTTCGCCGATGTCATGGCCCGCGCCAAGAACCTGGAGGCCCGGCTGGTCGGCGGCGGGCTGGTCGGGAACAACCTGGGCGCGCAACTGGATGCCGCGCGAAGCGACGCCCTGTACGCCCAGTTGCTGTTCCTGCTCCTCGGGCTCCCCGGAGCCGTGCTCGCCGCCTTGGTCACCGGGGTCATCAGCGCGGCGGGCGGGGACCGGCGGCGCCGCGAGCAGGCCCTGCTGCGGATCAGAGGCGCCTCTCCGCGCCTGATCGTCCGGCTCGCCGCGGCCGAGGCGCTGCTGGTCGGCGTGCTCGGCTCGGCCGTCGGCCTGGCCGGTGCCGTGATCGCAGGCCGGCTCGCGTTCGGTGCGGCGCGATTCGGCTCCACGCTGGGGCAGGCGATCGCATGGGGGGCGCTGGCCGCGGTCGCCGGGCTGATCCTGGCTCTCCTGATCATCGCTGTTCCCGCGGTGCGGGACTTGCGCACCATGTCGGTGCGCGGCGCGCGGGAAGCCGTCGGGCCCGCCCGGCGGCCTTTGTGGTCGCGCCTTTACCTGGACCTCTGGCTGCTGGCGGCGGCGGCAGTCATTTTCTGGCAGTCGGTCCGGAGCGGCTATCAGGTCATCCTGGCCCCGGAAGGCGTCGCGACGATCTCGGTGAGCTACTCGACGTTCCTGGCGCCCGCGGCGTTCTGGGTCGGTGCGGCGCTGCTGTCCTGGCGAGCTTCCAGCGCGGTACTCCGCGGCGGGCGGGCGGTCCTGGCCCGGGCGGCCCGGCCGCTGGCGGGCGGGCTGTCCGGGGTGGTGGCGGCCTCCATGTCCCGGCAGCGCCGCCTGCTGTCCCGGAGTTTGATGATCATGGGCCTGACGGCCTCGTTCGCGGTCTCGACGGCGGTGTTCAACACCACCTACGTGCAGCAGTCGCGAGTCGATGCGCAGCTCACGAACGGGGCGGATGTGGCGGCCGCCACCACCGCGGCGGCCGCCCTCCCGGCCGGCGCGGTGGTGGCGACCAGGCGGATTCCCGGCGTCTCCGCTGTGCAGCCGATGATGCACCGGTTGGCCTACGTCGGCAGCGACCTGCAGGACATGTACGGAATCGACCCCAGCCGCATCGGCCGGGCCACGCCGATGTCGGACGCGTTCTTCCAGGGCGGGAACGCCGCCGGGGTGCTCGGCGCCTTGGTCGGGCGCCCTGACGGGGTCCTGGTCTCGGCCGAGACCGTCCGTGACTACCAGCTCCGCCCGGGCGACCTGGTCAGGCTGCGGCTGCAGTTCGCGAGCGACCGCGCCTACCACATCGTCCCCTTCCACTATGTGGGGATAGTTCGCGAGTTCCCCACCGCGCCCAGGGACTCGTTCTTCGTCGCGAACGACTCCTACATCTCGCGGGCCACCGGATCGCCCGCGTATCAGGTCATGCTCGTCCGGGTGAACGGCTCGCCCCCGGCCGTGGCCAGTAAGGTCCGGCACGTCCTCGGCCCGGCCTCCGGAGCGGTCGTCGGGGATATCAACACCCAGCTGAAGAGCACGCTCTCGGGCCTGACCGCGCTCGACCTGTCCGGCCTGACCAGGCTTGAGCTGGCGTTCGCGTTCATCTTGGCCGCCGCCGCGTCGGGCCTCGTTCTGGCGCTCGGACTCGTTGAGCGGCGCCGGACCTTCGCGATTGCCTCGGCGCTGGGCGCACGCTCCCGCCAGCTCGCCTCATTCGTGTGGAGCGAGGCCATTTTCGTGACTGTCGGCGGCCTCGTGCTGGGAGTGCTGACCGGCTGGGGCCTGTCGTTCATCATTGTCAAGATCCTGACCGGCGTGTTCGACCCGCCCCCGCCGCACCTCTTCGTCCCGTGGGCCTACCTGGCCGTGCTGGGCGGTGTGACCTGCGGGACCGTTGTGGCCGCCGGAGCCAGCGTCATCCGCGCTATGCGCCAGCCCGCTGCTGACATCGTCCGGGATCTCTGACGTCGAAGCCACCCGCGGCGGCAGCATAGCCTTGCGCCGGGCGGGGATGCCCCACCCAGCGAGAGGCGCACGGGTACCTGGCTGGACGATGGCGCGCTGCCGCCACAGAGCTATGAGGGAGAGACGCGAGTATGAGCATCGACAGGCCTGAGATCGACTTCCCCGGGGGTGAGCCGCCGGCCGATCTGGAGATCACCGATGTCTGGGAAGGTGACGGCGCCGTGGCGAACGCGGGCGACACGGTCAACGTCCACTATGTCGGGGTCGCGTACTCCACGGGCGAGGAGTTCGACGCCAGCTGGGACCGGGGCGCTCCTCTTGAGTTCACGCTCGGCGCGGGCAAGGTCATCGCCGGCTGGGATCAGGGTGTGCAGGGAATGAAGGTCGGCGGCCGCCGCCAGCTGATCATTCCACCGGGCCTGGCCTACGGAGACCGCGGCGCCGGGCACGCCATCGCGCCGGGCGAGACCCTGATCTTCGTGTGCGACCTGGTCTCGATCTGACGCTAGGGCACGATCACCAGTGGTACCGGTGAGTGACGGGAAAGGCTGACGGCGACCGAGCCGACCACGCGGTGCATGGCATGGGACGAACTCCCGACCACGATCGCCACCCTCCCACTGGCGTTGGCGTCGCGGATGTCCTTGGCCACCGCGATCAGCTCGTCCGCGATCATGCCCTGGCGCCGCACGAACCCCCAGCTCTCAGCGTGGCCACGCAGCCGCTCGCGGACCTCGTTGCGAAGCTCCTGCTCGACCTCGTCGAAGTTGATCTCTATTTCGGCCAGGGCGGCAGCGGAGACGATGCCCGCACCGGGTATGTGGGCCACGTACACCACCTCGATCCGGCCCACCCGGCCCTGCAGGAGACCGACCGCGGCGTCGAGCGCCCGGCTGGCTGGGGCAGACCCGTCATACCCGACGATCAGGTACAGGTCCCCGGTAGGCGGCGTGGCGGTGCTCATGGAGGTCAAGGCTACTCCGATGTCAAGCCATGCTCGGTATGGCGGTTAATGCAGATTCGGTGCAACTCTTAATGCAATTTGCTGCGCAACTCGACGCGTTTCCCGGCTGGGAACCCTGGGGCTTACGGGTGATACCGGGGCATACGAGCAAGCATTGCGCAAACACGGCGGGACGACGATTTGGGGCGGGTTTAGCGCAGTTATCTGATGCTGATGTCTGTGGGCGCATAATCGATGATGTATTTGGGTACCCCTGGCATATCTGAGGATCAATTGTATTGACACGACCGCCGCGACCGGCCATGGCCCCGAGCCAGCGCCCAGGTGCTGCTGCGGAAGGGGGACCTGACATGCACTGTCAGGTAAGGGCGAACCTGCGGGCTGACGAACCCGGCCGACTGGCCACGGCGCGGCAGGGCCGGTACCCATGCTGAAGGCCCAGCGACCCGCTGCTGTCCCGGTCCTGGCCTTCGCAGCCGAACCGGGCGGCGCGCCACCGCCGGTCCTGCGCGCCGGTGCCGACGGTGACCTCGCGCTCCGGCCCGCCGGCGGCGATCCGATGCTCGTCCTGCGCCGGTGCCGTGACGTGATGACCTCCCTGACTGACACGGCCCATTTCGGCATGGCAGGCGTCACCGGCTCGGGGAAGGTGCGCGGCTGCCCACTGACCGGCGCGGAAATGCAGTCACCAGACGGTGGTCTGCTGAACATGAACCCGCCGCAGCTGCGCGTGTACCGGCGGCGGATCAATGGCCTGTTCACGCCCCGCGCTGCCGCTGCGACCCGCCCGGCCATCGAGGCGCTCACCGCCCACCTGACGGCAGCGCTGGCCGCACACGACACCGCTGATGCACTGGCCGCGTTCGCGGGACCGTTCACCGCCGGGGCGGTCTGCGAGGCCATGGGCATCCCCCGCGAAGACTGGGAGCAGATCCTGGAGTACTCCCGCGTCGCGTTCGCGGTCGTGCCCAGCCCCGGCGCGATAGCTGACGTGGCCGCCGCCTGGGATGACCTGTACGGCTACTACGAGCCGATGGTGGCCGCGAAACGCGCCCAGCCTGATGCGGCGTTAACGTCGCAGCTGACCGCGGCGCTAGACGGGCTCACCACCGCCGAGATCATCCACACCGTCGCCACCGTCTCCAACGGCTTCGGCGCGATCCTCCCCGTCCTCGCCATCGCCATCATTGAAGTAGCGCGCCAGCCCCGGATCATCGCCGGCTGCCTGGGGGGTGAGCAGTCCTGGGCCTCAGTCGCTGAGCAGCTGCTGCGCAGCCGGGCCATGTTCCCCGTCGCCCTGCCGCGCATCGCCCTGGCCGACACCTGGCTCGGCGGGCGGCTCATCCGCGCAGGCACGACCGTGCTGCCGTCGCTCATCGCCGCCGCCCACGACCCGGCCGGGGCGCCGTGCAGCATCGCTTTCGGGGGCGGTCCTCATTTCTGCCCAGGTGCCGCGCTGACGCGAGCGTGGTTGACGACCGCGCTCGCAGGATTCTTCGGGAGGTTCCCGGCCGCGCGGCTGGCGGACAGCAGCCTGGACTGGCAGCAGGGAACGCTGTCGGTCCCGCGGGAGATAACGCTGACGCTCCGCTGACCGGTGCCTCATTCGCCAATGGCCGCTTGAGCGGCGTGGCCGGCGACGGCGGCCCTGATCGCCGCGACCATCGCGGCGCGGTCTCTCGGGAACGGGTACTTCCCGTCCGCATCAGTGAACGTCGTGTCGTACAGCAGGTGAGCGGCGGCCTCGGTCCAGCCGGGGCTGTTCAGGAACACCGCGCCCGAGTATTCGTGGCGGTTGATCCCGAACCCCGGCCTGGTCTTCACGGTCACGACATCGGAGCCGGTGAGGTGGCCTTTGCTGAACGCGGCGGTCACCGGACCGAGGCGGGTGATGAGGTCCACGGTCTGCTCGTTCATGGGCGCTCCCAGTGGCAACCCCCCCGGACATCTCCTGCATAGGGGTACCCGTGGACATCCGCAGTAATCGCACGGCCATCCAGGGGCATATCAAGAATGTACTGGAATAGCCCCGGTGGTCCAAGGTTGCGCTAAGGTCCCGTGACATGACGACGATGATCAACCCGGATGTGGACTTCCCCGGCTAAACTGCAATTCGCGGCGATACTCGCCGGGAAAGATTCATTCAGGCGGGATTCCGCGCCGGGCGATCCCCCGTAAGCGCCCCCTTTCACGTCGGCGGTTCACCGGAACACCAGCTTCCCCACGGAGATCGTGGTGGTGATCATCCCGGTGCCGTACATGAGATCGGCCACCCGCTGGACCTGCCCGACACTCAGAAATGTCGGGTACTGCCCGATCGTGACGAGGGCGGCCTCCCGGGAGGACATCCCTGGCAGTGTTCGCAGAACCGTCCGCACGGTCCCGAGCTGGGCCGTACTGGCCGTCGCCGCATTGAGCGCGGACCGGAAGTCATGCAGGGCGGCCGCATGGCCGGCCGCGAAGCCCGCCGCGGCGAAGTACCCCGACAGCGGCAGGCTGGCGGTAGCGCCGCTGCACGCGTCGAGCAGTTCGACCGCCCCGAGCTCAGTCTCGGCCTGCAGGATGTAGGGCTGTGTCGCCACGATCGCGCTGACGCTGTGATCGCGCAGGGCGCTGATCATGCTGCTCGGCGCCATGGCCTTCCACTGGACGCTGGGGGGGCTCACGCCATCGCTCTGCAGAACCGCCTCGGTCGCCAGCGTCTCGCTGTTATACGGGGCGTTGGCTGAAAACGGGGCGAGCTCCCTGGGCGGGGTGGCGACAGCCTGGCCCTCCAGGTCCTGTGGGGCCTTGATAGCCGAGCCGGGCAGAGTGAGAACCTCCATCACGCCCGGGGCCGCGTCATACCCGTCCGCGATCAGCCGCAGCCTGGCCTGGGCCGCGGGGGTCTGCAGGTAGAGCAGCCCGGCGTAATCGCCGCTGATGACGTCCGCCTGACCGCTGCTCAACGCGGCATATGCCTGCGCGAGAGTCTGGTACGTCCGCACCGTCACGCGCACGCCATGCTCGGTGAACAGCCCGTCTTTGACGGCCACTTGCAGCGGGGCGTTCCCAACGTTCGGCACGACCGCCACCGTGATCTGCTCGCTCCCCGCCGCCTGGCCCGACGAGGCCCAGGGCACCTGGCAGCCCGTCGCGAGTAATGCCAGTAAGGCAGATACCAGGGTTATGCCGGACCGGCGCATCATGTCGCCGCGCCCCATACGCGCACGAGACCGAACGAGCCTCATGGAGCCTCCTTTATAGTCCTATATACTAACGAAACGGACAAAAGTGGCATTCTTGGAGTACGCAAGTAATGCCAGGCCCCGGCTTCCGCTTAGATTAGCCCGTCCGGGCGATCCGCGTCCCTGAAACCGATATCGGACAATAGTCACACGGACCCTAAGAGCAAATTTTCGCAACAATCGTAACAGTTGCCATGGGACGGCCTGCCGGGCGTTAGAGTTGCCCCTGACTGTGTTGAGGATGGCCGCGCGCAGAATGGTTGGCCGAATCGGTGCCGCTACCCGGCTCCGTATCGGCGCCCGCGGCTCAGTATGCGCCGGGGGGCGAGAGGTGCAATACTGTGCGGTCCAGGCAAGGGCATACAAGCGCGGCCCATGACGCGACCCCCCGGTCATCGGTGCAGGTCGCCACGGCACCACCAGAGGTGGCTCCTGACCGGGGCCGGTCATCACCCAATGGCACCGCGCCAGGAGACACCGGCGCGGTGGACAGCGACACCGCCCCCCAGGGCAGCGTATCCACGGCCCCAGCTCAGACGCGGCAGGCCTTCCGCTATGCCCTGAAGAACTGGCGGGTGCGGTCCCGACTCCGGCTGCTGGTCCTCCTGCCCGTGTTAGCAGCTGTGATTCTCGGCGGCGTCAGCGTGGCTTCCTCCGCGCGCAGTGCCGTGGCCTATCAGCGGGTGGAGCGGTTCTCGAAGCTGGGTGGCGAGATCACCAACCTGATCCAGGCGCTCCAGGCCGAACGCGAAGACACCATCAGGTACATAACGATAGGCCCGGGCGGAAGCGGGCGCGGCTCACCGGGCTCGGCGGCCGCACCCGAGCTAGCGGTCCTCGCCCAGGATCATCGCGCCACCGATCAGCTCGCGGCCCAGGTGCGGAGCCTGGCCGGGACCATCGGCGCGTCCTACCCGGCGGTGGCGCAGCACGAGGCCCAGGGAGCGATCATCGCGATCAATGGGCTCCAGGCCCTCCGTGGCGTTGCGACCGGCACCCAGATTCCCGCGGTGGTGGTGATCCAGGAGTACGCCAGCACGATTGACCAGCTCCTCGCGCTTGAGGACGAAATCGCAACGGGGAGCAATGACGCGGCGCTGGTGGACACCGTCCGGGTCGTGGGGCTGATCTCCGCCGCGAAGGAAGAGGTATCACAAGAGCAGGCGATCCTGACCTCAGCCCTCACAACGGACCTGGTGGGTGCGACCCAGTTCCAGCCCGGCCAGCTTTCCGCCATCAACGCCGCGCAGGCGCAGCAGCAGGCTGACCTGGCCCAGTTCAGCCTCACCGCCACCGGCAGCCAGCGCCAGCTCTACGAGAACGCGCTGTCCTCGGCCCAGGCCGACCACGCGCAGGCGCAGGTGCAGCAAGCAATCGCCCTGGCGCTGGGTGGTGGCTCCTCGGCGGAGAACCCAGCCTTCACCAATGCGGCCAGCGGTTCCGCGTACCTGGTGGCCAGCCTGCACACGGTCGAACAGGGATTCATGTCCTCGATCCTCGGTCAGAGCGGCTCGCTGCGGGACAGGGCGATAACGTCGGCGCTCACTGAGGGCATCGCGGTGATGCTGGTGCTGGCCCTGGCCCTGCTCTTCACCATCGCTGTGGGCCGCTCAATGACCCGCCCGCTGCACCAGCTGCGGACCGGTGCGCTTGAGGTGGCGGGGGTGCGGCTGCCGGAGACTGTTCGCTGGATGAGCGGGAGCGGCGCGGGCATGCCGCTGGAGGTCGAGCCCATCGAGGTGGACTCCACCGACGAGATCGGAGAGGTCGCCCGGGCGTTCGACCAGGTCCACAGGGAAGCGGTGCGACTGGCGGCCAACGAGGCGGCGCTGCGCGGGAACATCAACGCCATGTTTGTGAACCTCTCCCGGCGCAGCCAGTCGCTGGTGGAACGCCAGATCCGCCTCATCGACGACCTGGAGCAGGGCGAGCAGGATTCCGAGCGGCTCGGGAACCTGTTCCAGATGGACCACCTCGCCACCCGGATGCGCCGTAACTCCGAGAACCTGCTGGTTCTGGCCGGCCACGAACTGTCCAGGCGATGGACCGCACCGGTGGCGCTGGTGGACGTGGTGCGGGCGGCAGTGTCCGAGATCGAGCAGTACGAGCGCGTCGCACTGAACATCCAGCCGGAAATCTCGGTTCGCGGGCAGGCGGTCAGCGACGTTGTTCACCTGCTGTCCGAACTGGTCGAGAACGCGACGGCATTCTCCCCGGCGGAATCCCCGGTGAAGGTGTCGGGTCACCTGCTGAACAGCGGTGGCACGCTGCTGGACATCATCGACCAGGGCGTTGGGATGGATGCCGACAAGATGGCTCACGCCAACTGGCGGCTGGACAATCCCCCGGTCGTGGATGTCGCGGTATCCCGCCGGATGGGCCTGTTCGTGGTCGCCCGGCTGGCCGCGAGGCACGGAATCCGCGTCCGGCTCCGGCCCGCCCCCCGAGGGGGCCTGACCGCACTGGTCTGGCTTCCTGAAGAAGTGATCACGCGTGAGACCCTCCCTTCCACCCTGGAGTTGCGCCGGTTCGAGCCACCCATGACTGGTGGGGCGGCCGGGTGGATGGAGACGGGGCTGGCCGCCGGCGAGTCGGATGAGCATGCGGCGGCCGCGCGGGCGATGTCGGCGGCCCGCGCACCGCGGTTTGAGCCTTCTCCGCCTGAGACCGGCGATACGGCTGCGAAGGCCGGGGCCGGTCCGGACGGGAGTGCGGTACTCGGAGCACCGTCGGCGAACGGGGCCGCGGCACGGGCTGGCGAGCAGGAACCTGGGGCCGCCCTGGCGGCTCATGGTGTGACAGTGCCACCTCCGGAGAGCAATGGGCAGGAGAACCGGCTGCCCATTTTCGAAGCGGTGGAGTCCGATTGGTTCCGGCGTGGCAAGCAGGTTGTTGACAGATCGGCGCCGGTACCGGCTTCGGCTTCGGCGGCCTGGTCATCGCCCGGGGACGCGGGATGGCAGGCGGCGGAAGTGGCGCAGGCGCCGGTGTCCGCGGGTTACACGGAGGCCGGGCTGCCTAAGCGGGTGCCGAAAGCGAACCTGGTGCCTGGCGCTGCTGCGTCGGTCGCGGTGCCACCATCGTTCGGGCAGGCCCGGTCCGCCGCGCAGGCGAGAGAACGTCTGGCGAGCTTCCAGCAGGGGATCAGGAAAGCGCGCGCCGCCCCACCCGGGGATGAGCCGCACAAAAGCGTTGAGGCAGACGGCGCCACATAGCGCGCGACCAGGCGATCACCTCCCGCAATCACCCAAGTGGTCACGCTGAGGCCACGCAGAGAGGAGAATTTGTGAGCCCGCTTACTTCTTCGATGCAGGATCTGAATTGGCTCATCACGAATTTTGCCGGGCGGGTGCCGTCCGTAGCCCATGCGATCGTTGTTTCTGCCGATGGCCTGCCGCTGGCCTTCTCGGATAGGTTCCCGCAGGACCGGGCGGACCAGCTGGCCGCGGTGACCTCGGGGCTGACCAGCCTGACGCAGGGTGCGGCCCGGGTGTTTGAGGGCGGAACCGTAACGCAGACGGTCGTCGAGATGCAGCGGGGGCTGTTACTGGTGATGGCTATCAGCGATGGCTCCAGCCTGGCCGTGCTCGCATCGGCTGATTGTGAGATGGGCCTGGTGGCGTACGAGATGGCGCTGCTCGTGGAGAGCGTAGGCCAAGCCCTCACGCCTGATACGCGCGGCGGCCTCCGGCCGGACGGTGGCAGTTAGGTTCTGGCCAGGGGGATGCCCGGATCGTAACCTGTTCGAAAGGGTACTCAGTGGATTTCGCAAGATCGCAGTCCCTGCGGAGTAATCCGGCGGATCCCGTGATGACGCCGGTCAAGATCGTGGTGGCGGGCGGCTTCGGCGTGGGCAAAACCACTTTCGTCGGGTCGGTATCGGAGATCAAGCCGCTAACCACCGAGGCGTTACTGACCGCCGCCAGCGGCGGCGTTGATGATCTGGCCGGCGTCCCGGACAAGACAACCACCACGGTGGCCATGGACTTCGGCCGGATAACCCTGGACGCCGGGCTCATCCTGTATCTGTTCGGCACGCCCGGGCAGCACCGTTTCTGGTTCATGTGGGATGACCTCATCCAGGGTGCCATCGGTGCTGTGGTGCTCGTGGACACGCGCCGGCTGGCCGAGTCCTTTCCGGCGGTCGACTACTTCGAGGCTGCTGGCCTGCCGTTCATTGTGGGCATCAACGGGTTCCACGGCGAGTTCTCGCACACCGTCATCAATGTCCAGGAGGCATTGTCGGTGAGCGAGGGCGTGCCGGTCATCGAGTGCGACGCGCGAGAGCGGGACTCGGCCAAGACGACCTTGATCACCCTCGTCCAGCACGCGATGGCCACTCAGCTGGGCGTCCACTAGCGTCCCCGCCCAGCCGGGTGGCCGCATCCAGATGAGTGCGGACCACGCCCTCTCCGGGTCCTGGCCCGGCGCGGCTTAACGCTCTCAGGCTATGAAGCCGAAGTGCTCGAAGTTGAAGTTGGACAGCGGCTGGCCAACCTTTCCGGCCGAGTATCCGGTTATCTTGTCGCTGTAGGCGTCGAGCACATCGATGAAAGCCGGGATGATGTAACCGCCCTCGTTGAAGTCGAAGGTCTGCATCTCGTGCAGGATCTCTTTCCGCAGCCCCGGGTCGCTGGCCGCGTTCGCCTGGTTGTAGAGGCTGGTGTAGTGGGCATTGTTGGTGTGCGTCTCGTTGAACGGCGAGCCATTCAGCATCGACTCCGCGACCTGAGCGAAGTAGGGGTAATAGTTGTAATAATCCTGGGCGAATGTCCATTGAAGGTATTTGGGGCCGAAGAATACGCCGGAAGGGACATTGCTGAGATTGATCGTGACCCCGGCCACCTTGGCCTGAGCGGCCAGCACGGTCGCCATCGCGACCGTACCCGTGGCCACCGCGGAGGTGGTGAGGCTCACCGTCAGGTTCTCTTGGCCGGCCTTCCTCAGCAAGAATTTGGCCTGCTGGATGTCGCCTTGCGCGGGTCGCACCAGCGAGTGGTCGAAGTCGGGGTCATAGGGGGAGAAGAGGTCGTTCGCGACCACCCCGTAACCGTCGAGCGCCGAGTCGATTAGCTGCGGGCGGTCGACGAGCAGTCGCATGGCCTGACGGACGTTGACGTCGTTAAACGGCGGCTGATCGACACGCATCGTAAATGGGATGATCTCCCCGGAATGCGACGCGACGGTCTTGATGCCGCTGGTGGTGGCCAGCGCGGCGATCTGCGGCCCGTCAAGCGCGCCGGCACCCTGGATAACGCCGGTGACCAGTGCATCCTGAAGGCTGGTGCTGTCGCTGAAATCGATGATGGTCAGGGTATCTACGTAGGGGAGCCCTGACTTCCAGTAATGCGGGTTACGTGTGAATACACTGCGCTGGCCTGGCGTGAAGCTCTGATAGACGAACGCTCCGGTGCCGACCGGCTTGGCCGGATTGAAACCGGCGGGAGCGATGTACAAGTTATACCAGAATGCCGCTAGCTGCTCAGCGAAGCTGGCGAAGGGCTTGGTCAGCTGGACCAGGACGGTGTGCTTGTCGAGTGCCTTCGTGCCCGTCATGTTGATCGGGCCGAGGCCGAACTTCCCCGTGAAATCGTTGGAGAAGACACGCTGGAACGTGAAGATGACGTCGTCTGCGGTGAAGTCCTTTCCGTCGTGGAACGTGACGCCCGGCCGGAGATGGATGATCCACTCTGAAAGCGAGCCCTGATTCGCAGCGATCGATTCTGCCAGCACGTACTCGATCTGCGCCTGGGCGTTGAGCTGGACTAGGGGCTGGTAGAGCGACTGCAGGCGGGAAGTGTCAACGTAGGTCAGGCTCTTGTGCGGGTCCACGGTATCCGAGCTGGAGCCGCCGGTGAGGCCTAATTTCAGGTTGCCGCCACGCCGCAGGGTATGGCTGGCCAGCTGCTTGCTGTTGCCGGGACTGGACCCGCCGCAGGCGGCCAGTAAGCTCCCGGCGCCCGCCATAGCGCCGGTGGCGGCAATCCCACGGAGGAATTGGCGTCGTCCCAATCCTCCTGCCGACCGCGGCGTGCTGCTTTGATCCGATCGATCCACGGCACTTACCTCCACAGAGTCCAACCTATTGATGACACCGTATCCAGGGCATGATCAAATAAGCGCACGGCTGCCCAGGCACGGCATCAGAGCGCTAATCCCCCTGAAAACGGCGTGTGCGGACTAACGTGGCCATAATCTCACAAGGCGGATGGTCACGCCAGCCGGTTGGTGCAGCTTTAGCTGGCAAGTTATTCCTTACTCATCAGCAAAGTAGCCGACGGAAAAGCCACGGGCCCGGCGTCCGGTGACCCCGGCGCGTGGCTGGGCGGCTTATGCCTGTTATGCCGGGAAGGCCGCCCTGGTGGTCTCGGCCAGGCCGGAACGGGAACTGCCCGGTGGGAATACGCCTCCGGTAAGTGCTTACTCGGCAACCAGGAGCACTTTCCCCACGTGCTGGCGCCGTTCGAGGAAACGATGCGCCGCGGCGGCGTCACTGATGGGGAAGGTGGCGGCGATGGGCACGGTGACGGACCCGCGCCGGATGAGGTCCAGCGACCTCGTCAGCTCGCCGGGGGGCGCCAGCCGGAAGCCAACGATGCGCCAGCCGTTCCTGAACAGGGGAACCAGGTCAAGCGGAACGACCTCGCCGGCATGCGCACCGCAGGTCACGAGCGTGCCTTCCTCGCGCAGCACGGACAGATGGGCCCGGAAGAGGTCGCCGCCCACGGTGTCGAGGACCGCGTCGAAGCGGCGGCCGCTCGTGGCGACCATCAGGTTCGTGGCGATGTCGCCGTCGTCCCGGACAATGACCATGTCCGCGCCGAGTAAGGAGACCTGGTGGGCCTTGGCCGCCGCGCCGACCGTCGCGATCACAGTTGCCCCGGCCAGCTTCGCGCATTGGACAAGAGCGCCTGCCACGCCACCCGAAGCCGAGGGAACGAGGACGAGGTCGCCGGGCCGGACGAGGGCCAGCCGGTTCACCATGTGCCATGCGGTACTGACGGCACACTGCCCGGCGGCCACGGCCAGTGGGTCGTCCGCAGGATCGAGGGGGACTACCACCTCGGCCGGCACGCAGACAAGCTCGCCGTACCCGCCCCAGCGGGTGGTGCCGAAGATTTCGAAGGCCTCACAAAGGTCCGGTCTCCACTTGGCACACTGAGCGCAGCGGCCGCAGCTGTACTGCTGGAGAGCGGTGACCAGATCTCCGGTACGGATGGGCCCGGCCTCGCCGCCAACGCCGACGACCGTTCCGGTGAACTCGGCCCCGAGGACCATGGGTAGCTCGAACGGCCACCGGGATGTCCCGGCGCGTGAGTCAAGGTCCGAGTGGTTGACCCCGCATGCCTGCACCTGGACCAGAACGTCCCCTGGCCCGATCATGGGGTCAGGGATGTCCGCGTACTGCATCGCCTCCGCGGGGCCGTATTCGTAAAACGCTGCCGCCTTCACCTGCCGTGACCTCCGAGACTGAGTTGGCGTTGATCCCCGGCGGCTGCTCAGCGCTCAAGTTTGTGCTTCGAGGAGAATATCCCCGCGAAGGGCAGGATACGGGTGATTGCGGCAAATAGCTCACTCGCCCAACTCGCCAATATCATCCTTTAGGCCCATATAATCGGTCAATAAGCCACAACTGGGGCAGCCCTAGCCGTAGCCGTAGCGGCCTGATTACGGTAGGCATGAAGGCCTAGTCATCTCCGGCGGCGGCTTCCCGGCCCAGGCCCTTCCGGCTGAATGACGGGTTGGCCGGATGATGGGGCGGCGGAAGGCTGGGCCGGTGCTGGCGGACTCCACCGCTCGAGCTGGCGGGAGGGATCGACGACGTGGCAAGCGCCCGGGCCGCTCGGCGGCCGGAGCCTAGTGGGGCAGCAGGCCCCCGGCCCGCGGCTGGGCCGCGGTCGGGTCGTGCGGCGCATCCGGTCCTCGACCTCCTCGGCCAGCGGGCCGCTGTCGGCGTGTTCACCTTGTTCGTGGTGTCCGTGCTGGTGTTCCTGGCCACTGAGGTCCTCCCGGGCAACGCGGCCAACGCGGTTCTCGGGCGCACCGCCGCCGCCAGCCCGGCCGCGCTGCACCGATTGGAGGCGGCCCTGCACCTCAACCGCGGGCTGGCGGACCAGTACTGGCTCTGGCTTTCCGGCTTGTTTACCGGCCACCTCGGCCACTCACTGGTCAATGGCCAGCCGGTATGGGGTTACGTCGAACCGAGGCTCATCAACTCCGCCGTGCTGATGGGGGTCAGCGGGGTTATCGGCGCGCTGGCCGGCGTCGCGCTCGGCGCGCTCGCCGCGCTCCGTAAGGACGGCTGGTTCGACCACATCACGTCGGTGACCGCGCTGGCCGTGACCGCGCTGCCGGAGTTCGTGGTCGCGATCGGCCTGGTCATCCTGTTCTCGACCGTGGTCACGCACCTGCTGCCCGCGGTGTCCCTGCTGCCCCCGGGCACCTATGCCTGGAATGCCCCGCAGTTACTGATCTTGCCCGTGGCCACCCTGGTCATCGTGATCGTGCCGTACATACAGCGAATGGCGCGGGCGGCGATAATCGAGGCCCTCGAGTCCGACTACGTGGAAATGGCACGGCTCAAGGGCGTGCCGATGTGGCGGATCGTGCTCGTGCACGCGCTGCCCAACGCTACCGCGCCGACGATTCAGGTCATTGGGCTGAACTTCCTGTACCTGGCGGGCGGGGTGGTCATCGTGGAGTATGTCTTCGCCTTCCCCGGTATCGGCCAGGGGCTGGTCTCCGCGGTCGACAACCGGGATATCCCGGTCATCCAGTTCATCGTCGTGCTGCTCGCCGCGTTCTACGTGTTCATGAATATCGTCACCGATGTGATCGCGCTGCTGGCCACGCCACGGCACAGGATTCCCAGGTAGGGCGACGGAGGGGTGGGGTGTATGCATGACCGTTGCTGATCCGGGCGCCGCCGCGGCGGCGCCGACCGCGTTCACCTCGAGGATCCGCCGGCACCAATGGCTGGCCACGGCGGGCCAGGCCGTGCGTACCCCGCGTGGCGCCGCCGGGCTGGGGCTCGTCTCCTTCGTGGTGGCGATCGCGGCCATCGGCCCGTTCGTGGCGCCGGATTCGCCAGACGCACTGCTCACCTTCCCCTTCGGGAAACCGTCCGGGCGGTTTCTGCTCGGCGGCGACTTCCTCGGCCGCGATGTCCTGTCCCGGGTCCTGGACGGTGGGTGGCTGCTGCTGCTGATGGCGATCACCGCGACAGTGATCGGGATCGGCGCCGGTGCGGCGGCCGGGGTCAGCGCCGCCTATCTCCGGGGACGCGCCGACGGGATGATCATGCGGACCGTTGATGTGATCTTGGCCTTTCCCCAGCTGGTCTTCGCCCTGCTGCTGCTGAGCATTCTGGGCCCCAAGCTGTGGCTGATCGTGCTCGCCGTCGGGTTGACCCACGCGCCCGCCGTCGCCCGGGTGCTGCGGTCGGCGACCCTCGACATCTCCGAGCGGGACTACGTCAAGGTAGCCGAGCTCCAGGGGATGCGCCCGGCCGCGGTGATGGCCAAGGAAATCCTGCCCAGCCTGAGCACCCCGCTCATGGTGGAGGCGGGACTGCGCCTGACCTACTCGATCATCATCATGGCCGGGCTGGCGTTTCTGGGGTTCGGCCAGCCGCCGCCGGCCCCCAACTGGGGGACCATGATCAATGAGAATCGGGCGGGCCTGGCTCTGAACCCCTGGGCGGTAATCATCCCCGCCGTGGTCATCGCCCTGTTCACCATCGGCACGAACATCCTGACCGACGCGATCGGCCGGGTGGCGCTCGGCGTGGACCGCAGGCCCGCGGAGGCGGCGCTCACCAGCGATCTGGCCCCGGCCGAGAGCAGGGTGCCGTGACCGCCGGCGGCAGGCCCGCCACCGCCACCGGGAATGGCCCGGCTGGGCGCTCTGGGGATTTCCGGCTGGATGTCCGCGAGCTGGAGATCCGGAGTGGCCGCGACGGGCCACCGGTGGTGAGCGAGGTCAGTTTTGCGGTGCGGGCCGGTGAGGTGCTCGGCCTGGTCGGGGAGTCAGGGTCGGGGAAGACCACGGTCGCCCTCGCCCTGCTGGGATACACCCGGCGTGGCCTGTCCGTCAGTGGCGGCGAGATCCGCCTGGACGGGATGGACCTGCTGCGCCTGGGCCCTGGCGAGCTGCGGCAGATGCGCGGGGCCAAGGTCAGCTACGTGCCGCAGGACCCGGCGGCGGCCCTGAACCCGGCCCTGCGGATCGGCTACCAGCTGCGGGAAGCGCTGCGGGTGCACGCCAGGATCGCCGGTGACCCCGTGGCCCGGATCCTCGAGGTCATGCGTGAGGCATACCTGGACGCGACTCCCGACATGCTGCGGCGGTACCCGCATCAGCTATCCGGTGGCCAGCAGCAGCGCGTCGGGCTGGCCATGGCCTTTGCCTGTAGGCCCTCGCTCATCGTGCTGGACGAGCCCACCACCGGCCTTGACGTATCTACCCAACGACACATCCTGGACACTGTTCGGAGTCTGTGCCGGGGCTACGGGGTTGCTGCCGTCTACGTCAGCCACGACCTGGCCGTGGTCAGCGAGCTGGCGGCTGAGGTGGCCGTCATGTACGCCGGCCGCATCGTCGAGTCCGGCCCCACGCCCGTCCTGTTCACCAAGCCGCTGCACCCGTATACCCGAGGGCTGATCGCTTCGGTGCCCACGCCGGACAGCGTCTGGCCGCTGACCGGGATCCCCGGGCATCAGCCGCCGCCCGGGCAGCGCGGCCCCGGCTGCACGTTCGCCCCGCGCTGCGATTTCGCGCTCGATCAGTGCCGGGCCCGCGAGCCGGAGCCGGTCGCGGCGGCGGGCCGCACGGTGCGCTGCGTCCGGGTGGCGCAGATTTCGGCCGGGAGCGCGCCGCGCCCGCTGCCCTCGGCCATGGCCCCGCACGGCGCGACGGTGCTGTCCGTCCGGGGGGTTTCGGCCAGCTACGGTTCCGTGCCGGTGCTCTCCGGCATTGACCTGGACGTGCCATCGCGGGCGTGCGTCGCCATCGTCGGCGAGTCCGGCTCCGGCAAGACCACGCTGGCCCGCTGCATCGTCGGGCTGCACCGGAACTGGACTGGCGAAATTACCCTCCAGGGCGTCCCGCTGCCGCACAGCGCCCGTCATCGCCCGAGGCAGGCGCTGAAGCGGATCCAATGCGTTTTCCAGAACCCCTACACGTCCCTCAACCCCAGAAAGACGGTCGGCCAGATCGTGGCCGAGCCGCTGCAGCGCTTCCTGGGTCTCTCCCGCCGCGAGCAAACCGAGCGCGTGGTCGGCGTGCTCGACGACGTCTCGCTCGGCGGCGGCTTCCTGTCCCGGTACCCCGATCAGCTGTCGGGCGGGGAGCGGCAGCGGGTCGCGATCGCCCGTGGTCTCGTGGTCGAGCCGGACCTGCTCGTGTGCGACGAGGTCACCTCGGCGCTGGACGTCTCGGTGCAGGCGGTCGTCGTGGAACTGCTCCGCGCCATCCAAGCTCAGCGCAACCTGGCCATGATCTTTATTACGCACAACCTGGCCCTGGTCCGTAGCGTCGCCCAGTTCGCTGTCGTCATGCGGCAGGGTCAGGTGGTCGAGGCGGGGCCCGTTGAGCAGGTCCTGGCCCACCCGAGCAGCAGCCACACCGCACGGCTGATGGCCGACGTGCCCAGACTGGTGGGACCGGTTCCGCCCAGCTGACGCGGGATGGTCAGCGAGCGCGCTCGCGGGATTCTCCGGGATGCTCCCGGCCGCCCGGCTGGTGGACAGCAGCCTGCGCGGCCAGCAGCGAATGGTGCCGGTACCGCGGGTAAGGTCGCGGTACCGGCAGCTCTGACATCCTTACCGCCCGCATCCTGGCCGCATGCACCGCGCCACACGCGGCGGCCAGCAGTACCCCGGCCCCCATGACAACGAAAAACGCCGGGTAGGCGTACAGCAGCGGCGGTGCGTGTGTGCCAAGCGCGGGCAGATCCAGCAGGCCGGCCGCGACGAACGCCTCCCACGTCACGAGGGTCTCGCTGGCTGGGCGGCGGTAGGCGTTGATCATAACCAGGATCATGCCCGCGCCCTCCACGGCCAGGGCGAGGCACATCGCCAGCCGCGGTGCGTGGGCAAACGGCCATACGGCCATCACCGCCGCGCCGCAGCCCAGCAGGACCCAGCGGCCGGCGCCGAAACGCCATCCGCCTCGGGCCGCCAGTACCGCGAACACCGCGACAGTGCCGGCTAACTGCAGGGCAGCGAGCCACAGCGCCGCCCAGGGAGGATCCTGGGCGGCCTGGGCGGCGAGCAGGATGCTGTACTCAACCGTCCAGATCAGCCAGGCCGCCGGATCGGGGTCGCTCGTGCGCCGCCAGGCGTCCCGGAGGTACGGGACATAGCCCGCGAGGCCGGTCAGCCCAGCCAGCAGGCCCCACGCCTCAGGCGACATCAGGCCCCACGCCGCCAGCGACATGAGGTGCCTCATCGGCAGTGCATCCACTTCCGCATGAAAGGCGCCCTTCGGTAGCTGGCCCCCAGCGGCTTCCGCCGCCGGGAACTGCGGTACTTGCCTGCAGTTACCAGCGTGGACGGCCGTGTTTGCACGCGCCTTGACGCCTACCTTGCACCCCAGGTCACATACGCAAGCCAGGTGCGCTCAGGGCGCGCCCAGCCGGGCTTCAGGCGATAATCGCCGGCGGGCTCGGGACCACTGGGCCCCGGCCCACCGCGTCGCCCGGCCTACGAAGTGCGGCGGCCGAAGGCGGGGTCGATGGTCTCGATGCGTATCCGCGCCGACTCCGCCTCGGGCACGCCGAGCCGTTCGAAGATGTCCAGCGCCTGCCTAAATAGGATCCGCGCCGGGTGGGGCCGCTGTGTGCTGAGCGTCGTTTCCGCGATTCCTTCGAGGATTTTGGCTTCCTCGTAAGGGTCACTGATCTCCCTGGCCAGCCTGAGAGCGGTGTGGTAATGATCAAACGCCTCGTCGTACCGGCCAGATCCGCGACGCACGTCGGCTATCCGGCGAAGCGCGATCACCTGCTGGGACAGGTTTCCGATCTCCTCCGCGATCACCCGCGCCTTCTGGTGATAAATCAGCGCCTCGTCGTAGCACTCTGCGCTTTGGTAAATGGCGCCGATGTCATTGAGCACGTCGGCTTCATCTGGGAGATCGCCGATGTCACGGTATATGGCGAGGGCCCGCCGGTAAGCGGTGAGTCCTTCCTCATAACTGCCCTTGTAATCGTAGACGCTTCCTATATTATGATAGAGAATCGCCTCGTTCTTGGCCCCACCTATCTCACTGAATATTCCCAGTGACTTCTGGTAGCATTCGAGAGCGTCCC
>JAWWPY010000187.1:0-7099 GCA_033854735.1 Streptosporangiaceae bacterium
TATCAGTGCCAGCGGCGGCGTGGCCGGGCCGGGCTCGCGGACGCCACGGGGTTCCTGGCCTACGCGGTGGCCGGGCAGCAGTCCGGTTACGTGATGCAGGGCTACAAGGCCCGGCCGCCGGTGCCCGAGCACCGGACGATCGTCACGTTACTCGTGCTGTTAGGGCTGGCCCGGCACGCCGGATGCGCGGCGCACGCCAGGATTGCCGAGGGGACCAGCGTGCCGGTGACGCACTGGGCCACGGTGCCCTCGCTGCCGGCCCAGCCGGGGGAGCATCCACTGCACGCGATCGCCGGCCGGTTAGCGCCGGGGGGTGAGGCCGTCCTGGCCGCCGCGGACGAGGTGGACTACGCGCGGGACCTCGACCCCCGGCACTTCCGGGCGACCGCGCCGCTGCCCGCAGGCGCGCATGTGCTGCTCGTGGACGACACGTGGGCGCGCGGCGGGCACGCGCAGTCCGCGGTCCTGGCGTTACGGGCGGCCGGGGCGGCCCGGGTCTCGGTGCTGGTAGCCGCCCGCTGGATCAACGCGGACTTCGGGGGGAACGCGGCGTTCATCCGGGGGCTCGCGGACCGCGACTACGACCCGGCGATCTGTCCCTGGACTGGCGCCGCCTGCCCGCCCCGCGGGCCCGGCGCCCCGAGCTGAGGTCAGGTGATCGGGCTACCGTCGTCGAGCGCGGCGACGGCCCCGGTGTCCAGGGCGCTCAGGCAGGCCTGGATCCTGCGCGCCACGATCGGCCTGACCCGCGCCGCTACTTGGTCGGGCCGGACGAACGCGAAGCCGTCCAGTTCGTCCGCCGGGACAGTGATGGCGGCGATGTCGCTGGGTCTGAGCACGCCACCGTCGTAGATCACGACTAGGCCCTCCGGGTAGTCAGGCTGAGAAGGCGCCCAGTCCACCGCGAGAACCCGTCCCAATGGGCGGTTCAGCCCGATTTCCTCGGCCACCTCGCGTCGGCAGGCCGCGTGGGGCGACTCCTCGGCCTCGACCACGCCCCCGGGCACGTCCCAGGTGTCCCGGTAGACGGGGTCAACGAGCAGGATCTGGCCAGCTTGGTCACGGCACAAGGCGCCTGCGGCCATCCACTTCCGGGCCAGCGAGGCCGCATAAACATCGGCTGGGATTACTCCCGATCGACTGGAAGTCACGGCCTGACTGTAGCAGCAGAATTGGCGTTCCGCTGTGCCCCTATTCGACCCTGGCGTTCAGGGCCGGACGAAAAGGCTGACTCTACCCGCACTGCGCCGGAAAGTCCTCTCAACTGCGTCATACCAGTACATGCGACCATGGGAACCGTCGTGCCATGACCACTAGTGCGGCCGCGCCGGCGCCAATGCCCGTTTCGGAGAAATCAGTGGATGGTGGCAGCAAGCGACCTTAACCGCCTGTCAATGAAATGACATCAGCGCGCATGCGGACCGAAGCTTTAAAATATCCATTCCTGGGTCGGGGAGCAGGGGTACGCTTCCAGGCGGCCCACCGCGTCATAACCGGAGCGTGAACATTGTCCAATTCTGGCGGAATCTGCAACTTACTCCTCGTAATGGCCCGGGCCTGGGCGGCCTATCCGCGTATGAGAATCCTTGCCGGGCCGTCCACCAACCCCGAGGACGTCTGCCATTCCCCCGGTAGCACCCCAAGGCCCAGGGTCGGGAGGGCGGTGCCAGGGGCCAGCTCTGTACGCGGCAGTCGGCAGTAGACAACCAAAGCTAGGAGCATGCTGATGTCGAAACTCATACAACAATCCAGGCCCGCGCTAGCCGTCGCGACGGCAGGCGTCGCCCTGGCCGGGGCACTGGCCGTTGCGGGCACCGCCAGTGCGGCCTCGCGTTCTGGCGGTGCGCGTGATGCCGGGATGGCGAAGCCGCTTGGGACAGCCGGACCTACCCACGCGGGCCCGGACAGCAGGCGCTACCCGCGCGCCGGTACCGCGTTCTCCGACTGGCCGATGTTCCGCGCTGATCCCGGCCACTCCGGTATCTCCCCGGAGACTGCGATCAGCACCATGACCGCCCCCTCGCTGACTACCCGGTGGACCGCGCGGCTCGGCACCCCCAGCTACACCTCGCCTGCCGTGGCCACCAGCGGCGGCCAGGCGCTCGTCTACGCCGGCGCCGGCAGCCACTTCTACGCTTACCCGGCGGGAGGTGGCGCCGCGGTCTGGAGCTACCAGCTCCCTGCCGGGGTGGCCGAGAACTCGCCCGCAGTGGCCGGCGGCGTCGTGTACTTCGGTTCCACCGCCGGCACCATCTACGCTCTGAACGCCTCGACCGGCGCGCCGATGTGCTCGTTCAGCACCGGGCAGGCCGTCCTCGCCTCCCCGGTCGGGGTCGACGCCTCCGATGGGTCAGGGCCGGTGGTCTACGACGGCACCGTCCCGAGCAGCGTATCGGGAGCGGAATACGCTATCTACGGCCCCGGCAACACGCACGGCGCCTGCACCAAGGACTGGGAGTTCACCTCGTGGGCGGTCACCCCGGGCGGTACCTGGTCGTCTCCCGCGTACGGCATGGGCGCGAACCGCGTCCCGCTGCTCGTGTTCGGCAGCAAAGACCGCGACGACTCCGTGTACGCGCTCAACGCCAACACTGGCGCGCTGGTCTGGCGCTATCAGACGAGCACCGCGGCATATTCTGACGTGGGCGCCCCCCCGACCATCTCCCCGCGCGGGCGGAACGGCTTCGCCAACGGCGTCGTCTACGTGACCGGCAAAGACAAGATCGTCTATGCCCTTAACCTCGCCACTGGCGCGCTGATCTGGAAGCACGCCCTCGCTAAGGGCACCAACGGCGACGTGGCGGGGGCCGCCCTGGTAGGCGACCGGATCTACGTCGATTCAGACACTGGTGTCTACGCGCTCAACGCCACCACAGGGGCGCAGGTCTGGCACGCCCTTTCCCAGGCCACCTTCTTCGATTCTCCCGCGGTCACCGGGCCGGTCGGGCGGCAGGTGCTGGTGGCCGCGAGCACCGAGGGCAGTCTTTACACACTCAGCCTGGCGACCGGCGCGACCCTGTGGACGCAGAAGCCCGACAACAGCGGCTTCTGGGGCTCTCCGGCCGTCTCGCAGGGCGGCTTCTACATAGCGGGCCTGGATGGCGTGCTCCGAGACTTCGCACCCCGTCCTTGACCGGCTGACCTAGCTGGCCGAGTTTTCGGCTGGCCGCCCGGCCAGGCTGGTGCGGGTCTGGGCCACGATCACGCCGGTACGCTCCATGGCGACCGGCAGATCGTTCACCGCCCGCACCAGTCTGGGCGCGGTCGAACGCCCGCCTGGTTAACCCTCATGCTGCGGAACGGCCCGGCAACCGGATCCAGGCCCGCCAGGGGAAAGCCCCGAAGCTGGCCCGCGCGGTGCCGCCCAGAGCCTCAGCCAGCCCTGCCAGTGACGCCTGAGCTGCTGCCGCGTCGCCTGCTCCCTCGGCGATTGCATCCACCGGAGTGAGGGTCAGCAGGATTTCCAGCACCGTCTCCCCGGCCTGGACCAGGATGTCAGCCCGGCCAGGCGGGGCGAGGTCGGCCAGGGCGAACAGGGCCAGCTCGAGGATCTCCGCGATGACGGGTGCCTCGGTGCCGGGTGCCGTGCCGGGTGCCGCGGAAGTGCGCTGGAACTCTGCTGTGACCGGCGAGAAAGGCAGCCAGGCGGTGCGCCGCTGGACAAGACCGCACAGCTCGGCCTCCACCTGGATGGGAAGAGCGCCATCGTCAACAATCTGGCGCACGGACCCGGCCGCGGCATCGAGATGGTGCCCGAGCTCGGCCACATGCGGCGCCAGGTCGCTCGGCGGCAGCCTGGTAATCGCCTGAACGCTCAGCAAGACGGCGGCGAGATCCTGGATCGGGCCGTCATGGATGAAGTCCGCGATCGCCGCGCGCTCGGCGGCCCGGAGCCTCTGCATCATGCCGAGAAGCTGCCATACGGCAGGCAGGCCGGGCAGCGCCCCCTCCGGTGCACCGCGCTGCGGTGTCCCGCTTGCCGCGGTCACAGCCGGCGCACTCAGGCCAGCAGTGACGGCATCTGGGCGGCCGGCGGAATCTGCCGGATGCAGCGCGCCCACCGCGGTGATCAGCTCATCGGGGCGGAACGGCTTGGTGAGGCAGACGACACCCACGGGGACCACGTCCGGCTTCCCGCCGCTGATCAGGAGACACCGGCCGGCCACCGCCGGGTCCTCGGCCACCAGCGCCTGGATCAGCGCGGTTCCTCGTTCCCGGCCCAGGTGGGCGTCAACCAGTAGCGCGTCATACCCGGCGGGGGCCATCGACCGGGCCTCCGGCGCCGAGGCCGCCACATCAACGTGGTAACCGGCTCCGGTCAGCACCCGGCGGACGATGGTGCGGATCGCCTCCGTGTCGTCTACCACGAGCACTCGCGGACTGGCCGAATCCCCCGCCACCGTGCCTCCCGGTCGAGGCGCCTGATCCCCGAGATGGCTAGCTTACGGTGAGTAGCGTATTAAGTGCAAATCGTAGTAACATCCGCATCGGGAGGTGATTGCTCTCACTGCCGCACCGATTGATGACGGTTGGAATAGGAGGTCCGATGAGTGAATCATCCGGCGTGGAGGCTGAGGGCGGTCGTCCGGCGATCCGCGTGTTCTTGCTTGATGATCACGAAGTGGTGCGCCGCGGGCTCAGGGATCTGCTTGAGGCAGAAACTGACATCGAGGTAGTTGGTGAGGCGGGGACCGCCGAATCGGGGATGAACCGCATGCTGGTGCTGCGGCCCGATGTGGGCCTGCTCGATGTCCGGCTTCCGGACGGGGATGGCGTGCGGGTGTGCCGTGAGATACGTTCCGCGCTCCCCGGGATCGCATGCCTGATGCTCACGGCGTACGGGGACGACCGGGCGTTGCTGGGCGCCATCATGGCGGGGGCGGCTGGCTACGTGACTAAGCAGGCGTCTGGCAGCGAGTTGATAGGCGCGGTACGCGCGGTCGCAGCCGGCCAGTCGACTCTCGATGCTGATGCCGCGCAACGGGTGATGCGGCGCGTGCGCGAAGGAGCCTCGGGCGAAGCTCCGGTGTCGGCCCTTTCCGCGCAGGAGAAGCGGGTCCTGGACTTGATCGGTGATGGCCTGACCAACCGCCAGATTGCTGAGCACATGTTCCTGTCGGAGAAGACAGCCAAGAATTACGTGTCCTCGGTGCTGACCAAGCTGGGAATGCACCGGCGGTCGCAGGCAGCGGCCTTCGCGGCGCGGCTCGCGGGCGCGTCGGGTCAATAATCCCGGTCCGCAATTGGTCGAGGGGCTCACCGGGAAGTTCGGTGCCTGTGGCCAGGATTTACCGTGTGACTGAGAAGTTGGTGATCGCCAGGCCTTTCCCGCCTGACCAGATTTCGAAGCCGGCCTGGACGGACCAGAGCAGCCAGGACTTGCGGACCGCGCCGAATCGCTCGGCCGCCGCCATGAACGGCGATATCCGCAGCTTTGCTGCGGCCACCGGAGTGGCCCGCCGGAACGAGATGTAATAGTAGCCGGGAGAAGTGGTGTGTGGCACCACGTACCATTTCGCGCCGTCGATCTTCACGGTCGGGTACAGCCCCTCCCACCACGGCGGCTTGCTGTACCGGAGCCAGATCATCACCTCCGAGTTACCGGCCCCGACGTGGGGACCGAGCCACAGGTCTAGGGACGCGTTCCACACGCCGCTCCGCCGCGGTGTCACGGTCGCCCAGTGCACGGTGTAGTTCCCGAGTGATCCTGCCCGTTGCATCACGCCCGCGCCGCCCGCGGGGCACGCTCCCTCGAAGCAGCCGGTCCCAATGTAGGGATAGGCCCGCACTTTCGCTGACGGTGCCCATCCTGGGGAGCGGGTGACGGTGAAGGCCGCGCGCCCTCCCGGGTTCGAGAGGCACATCCCCTGGTCGTTGTGGTTGATACTGGGCTTATTCCTGATGATGTACTGCTGGCCGTCTGCTCCGCTGACCCGCAAGGCCTGCCAGGCCTGGCAGACCACCGCCGCGGACGACGCGGTGGCGCCTGCGACCCCGGCGAGGGTCACGCAGGTGGCTGCGGCTGTCATCACGCTGAGCAGTTTTCTTGCTGACCGGCCGATGGGACGGTACATGATGTCAACTTCCTTCCTGCGCGTTTAGGTCACCACCGTAACCGCATTGATCCCAGTGACACTTATGCTTCCCCCGAAAACATTGCGCGTCGCGCAGTCTCACCAAACATGGCAAGCTAAAACGCAGTCCGGAATGCGCCGGATACAGCAATTTGCGCCCCTCTCATTTGGGTGATTACATAGACTTTCGCCGTAGACCGTCGGAACTCCCATGCTGCCCTGGACCACGGGGGACCTGGCCGGGACCGGTTGTGTCAGGGCCTTGAAGCCTGAATTGCGGGATTAAAGCTTCCAGCGTAGTCTTCGCGTTAATGATGAAGTTGCGGCTAGTTTTGTCATGAACCGGCCGGGGGTTTGGCGACCACCTCCGAGATGGCGCGCATTCATGTGGCCTGAGCGCTCGGTATGCTAGACGCCCGGATGCGGTTTGGGTGATAGGGGGGACTGTGCTGAGCGCCCCTATGAGGTATATGTACGGACTCCGCTCAGGGCCTTGAATAAATAGGACACTTAGGCAAATAAGTTCATCTCCCCAATGACCGGGTCCGACCCTGAATGGCTCACGATGACCGCTCGTTGGCCTAGGAACAGGCGCCAGATTGTGCAGCGGATCGTGATTTTGAGCCGGGGTGACGGGTGCCCGGGTAGAGGGAGCCGTGCGCCGGCCGGCCTGCGCCAGTCGCAGCTTCGTTGTGGTGCCGCCGCGGGGCGCGAAGGTGCCATCGCTGCCCAGGGCCCAGGGCCAGGACCTCTAGATGCTGAACCAATGGAGAGCATGGTGCAGACAGCTGCAGAGATCATCGCAGGGATGCATGAGACGGTGCCGCGTGGCAGGCAATGCCTGACGGGTGCCGAGTTGAAGCGCCTGGCCAGGCTTACGCAAGCGCTGCTCGCCAGCAAGCCGGAGGCGCAAGAAGAGTACAGCAGGTTCCTGGCCGCAGTCCGGAAAGACATCGACCTGCCGGGGCCCGTCCTTGCGGGATGCCTGCAGGGCAAGCGGATACTGGTCACCGGTGGCTCAGGGT
>JAWWPY010000188.1:0-3989 GCA_033854735.1 Streptosporangiaceae bacterium
ATCGACCTGCGCACCGCTGCCGGCTGACCAGGTGCCGCCGCCTCAGAGCGCCCACCCCGCTGGAACAGGCCCGCGGGACGCCGGGTAACAGTGATTGCGTGGCGCAGCGGGCTCTCCTGCCGTCTTGCCTGATAACAGCAAGAGGCGCGCGAGTCGGGGAGACGGCCCTGGCTGGGGGAGGGCTAAAAAGTCCGGGACGAACCGATCCGGTTCGCAGCGGACCCAACCGATTCGCCCCGGACCACAAACCCCGCCGCCACGGGGGAGTGCACCCAGGGAAGGCAGCCCGGCCATATTCAGAGGCTTGGCGTTTGCCTTCGTATCGCATGGTCATCAGCGGCGCCGTCAACCATTTGGCCGGCTGGCACCGGCCAGTACGCGCTTGATGTACGCCAGGTCGGTCTCGTACACGTGAGCCGACTTGACGATCATCAGCAACCGGCCGACGGGCAGCCCGAGTGCGTCCGCGACATGCCGCTGCAATGAAGCCAGTTCGACCAGGTTGCCATAGCCCTTGGCACCGAAGTCGATGCTGTGCGCATACACGACCAGTTCCACGGCGCCGCCGGGAAGCCAGAAGTCGAGCGTGCTGACGCACGGGATGTACGTCGTATCACTATGCGGCTGAAGCGTCGTGATCGTCGCCGAACGCGATGCCGGGTCCGCGCGGAGCCGGTCGATCGCCCATGTGACCTGGTCCCGGCCGGAGTGCTCGTAGTCGAACAACCGTGTGGCGTAGCTGTCCGCATCGCCGAGGGCCGCCACCCGCGAGTGGTCGGTGAAGTTGGCATGCATCCAGGCCAGCCGTTCCGGTTCTGCGTGCCTGGCAATGATCTCGTCGTCCGGATCCGGCCGCGCGACCGCGAGGGTGACCAGCGAGATCTCTAGGATCGGTTGCTCGTCGTACCGGCTGGGCACGCCACTGGCCACAATCCGGCCCGCCACAGCGAACCACGCGTCGCCAATGGTCTCCGAGCGGAGGATGTGCGGTTCATCCGATGCCAGTCGCGTCGTCATCACCGCATGGTAGGCGAGCCGCAGGCCACGGCCTTTACACTGATCACCGATACCGGCCGGCGGAGGGAAAAGACGTGGCAGGCACCCCCGTGCGGTGGGGAATCCTCGGAACGGGCGGGATCGCGAGCACGTTCGTGACCGACCTCCGGCTGACCGATTCCGGCGTTGCCGTCGCGGTCGGGTCGCGCAGCCAGGGATCCGCGGACCGTTTCGCGGACGACTTCGGCATCGCGAACAGGCACGCAAGCTACGAGTCGCTCGCGGCCGATCCGGACGTCGACGTGATCTACGTGGCGACGCCCCACCCGATGCACCACGACAACGCGATCCTCGCGCTGCGGGCCGGCAAGCACGTGCTGGTCGAGAAGCCGTTCACGATGAGCGCCACCGAGGCCCGCGACATCGTCCGGGTGTCGAGAGAGCACGGGCTGTTCGCCATGGAGGCGATGTGGACCCGCTTCCTGCCGCACGTGGCCATCATCCGGGACTGGCTCGCGCGGGGCGTGCTCGGCGACGTCGTCACCGTGACCGCGGACCACGGGCAGTGGTTCGCTGAGGATGCCGGGTTCCGGCTGTTCGCACCGGAACTGGGCGGCGGCGCGCTGCTGGACCTCGGCGTGTACCCGGTGTCGTTCGCGTCGATGGTCCTCGGCACACCGAGCCGGATCGTATCCATGAGCGACCCGGCGTTCACCGGCGTGGACGCGCAGACGTCCATGTTGTTCGGCTACGACAGCGGCGCCCAGGCCGTGCTGACGTGCACCTTGCGGGGGAAGAGCCCGACCAGGGCAGCCATCGTCGGCAGCGACGCGAGGATCGAGGTCGAGGGCGACTTTTACGCTCCGGCGGCCGTGACGCTCGTGCCGAGGAACGGCGCCCCGACCCGCGTCGAGTCCGTGCACGAGGGCCGGGGCCTGCGTCACCAGGCCGACGAGGTCGCGCGCCGGCTGGCCGCCGGTGACGTGGAGAGCCCGCTGATGCCACTCGACGAGACCATCTCAATCATGGAGACGATGGACACGGTGCTGGCGCAGGCCCGGCAGAACGCATGAACGACGACCAGCATTCGTTGATCGCCTCGCTCGAGGCCCAGGAAAAGCGGCTCGTCTTCACCCGGTTCGACAACGCGGACGCGTGGCGGCTTGGCAGTGCGATGGTGGCGGCCGCGATCGAGCGGGCGCTGCCGGTCACGATCGACATCCGGCGCCACGGCCATCAGCTGTTTCACGTCGCCCTGCCGGGCACCACAGCCGAGAACGACTCGTGGATCGAGCGCAAGGTCAACGTGGTCAACCGTTTCGCCGCCGCGTCCTACCTCGTAGGCCAACGGCTCGCGTCGAGCGGGACCGCGCTGGACGAGGCACTGGGGGTCGAGCCACGGCTGTTCGCGGCGCACGGCGGCGCCTTCCCGATCCGCATCAGGGATGTCGGCGTGGTCGGCACGGTCACCGTGTCCGGCCTGCCGCAGGCGGACGACCATGCCTTCGTCACTGAGATGATCAGCTCCTTCCTCGGCGTGTGAGTGCTGTCGCCTGGAAAGGGCCTTGCCCTGGCGGACCGGGCACCCGCGCAGGTGGTTACAGGCGATCACACCGGTCAGGAGTCCAGAAGCGCCGGTCACTGAGGTCACCTAGAGTGACCGCCATGGACATCACCATCCACACGGCCTTCCTCCCGCACAACGACCCGGACGCATCCCTGGCCTTCTACCGCGACACCCTCGGCTTCGAGGTCCGTAACGACGTCGGGTACGGCGGGATGCACTGGATCACGGTCGGGCCCGCCGGCCAGCCGGGCACATCCATCGTCCTGTACCCGCCGGGCGCCGACCCCGGCATCACCGACGACGAGCGCCGCACCATCGCCGAAATGATGGCCAAAGGAACCTACGCCATCATCACCCTGGCCACCAAGGACCTCGACAGCGTCTTCGCGCGGCTGCAGGCGGGCGACGCCGAGGTCGTCCAGGAGCCGACCGATCAGCCCTACGGGGTCCGCGACTGCGCCTTCCGCGATCCCGCGGGCAACTTGATCCGCATCAACGAGGTCCGCTGAGCCGTCCGGCGATCGCAGCAATGCACAGGCCTCCACCCCCGTTCCTTAACTGGCAGGAACGGGAGTTCATGAGCCGGGAGTAGGCCACTTCCGCTGCAACAGGATTCGCGCTATTAGCGTCCGGTCACTCTGTGTAGTCGACGAGCTTGCGGATCGACCACCGGGGTTTGCAGGCTTTGCCTGGGGGCGTGCCTGGTCGCGCGTGCGCCGCCCTAAGGTGTTGGGCGGATGCGAGAAGGAGTGCCAACCATGATCCTCCCGAAGGTCCGAGACCCTCGCTTCGTGACGATCCGCCGCGGTGGGACCCTCACCGATTCGGATCACCAGCTCCTCGCTCTCTGGGCGGCATCGTGCGCGGAGCACGTCCTTGACTTCTTCGAGTCGGCTCAGCCTGAGGACCCACGACCGCGTCAGGCGATCGAGGATGCCCGCGCCTGGGTGCGCGGCGAGGTCAAGATGACCCAGGCTCGCACGGCGGCCGGCCATGCGATGGCCGCGGCCAGAGACCTGCGTGGGGCAGCACGGCATGCCGCGTACGCTGCTGGCCAGGCCGGGGCCGTCGCGCACGTCGCCGCGCACGAGCTCGGTGCGGCCGCCTATGCGATCAAGGCCGCACGTGCTGGCGCGCCGGAAGGGGAGGGCGCAGGGCGACTCGAGTGCCGGTGGCAGCGTGACCAGCTCCCGGAGGCGATTCGCGAGCTCGTACTTGACGACCAGCGGTTGCGGAACGACATCTGCTGGTCGGTGTTTGACTGCTGAGCGTGCGCCGGCGGTGCCAGCAGCGCCCACAAGCGGGCATCGAGCGGACGCGGTTGTGTTCCCTGTCAGTGGGGACGGGCCGTGACGATCCAGGCGCGGGAGTTGAACCAGACACCGTCGTCGCTCATGTGCGTGGCGAACGCCTCGCGCAGACGCTC
>JAWWPY010000189.1:0-5743 GCA_033854735.1 Streptosporangiaceae bacterium
GCCCGGGCCCGGGCCAGCAGGCTGCTGGTGTCGGTGAGATTCAGCGAGATGCCGTTGACGGTGGCGGCATTGCCGCCCGCCCGCACGGCGTCGTCGATCTCGGCGCCCGCCACGCTGAGACGGCGCAGGGTGGCGTTGAGCGACTCGCTGACCCCGTAGCTATCGGGAGTCGGTGAACCGCCCCGGAAGTTGGGCTGGATGTACAGGTCAGAGGTCTGGATGTCAGGCGCGGCGACGCCGCGTGCCTTCAGTGCCGCGGTGACCTGGCTCACGGCCTGGTTGGCTTCCGTCAGCGCGGACCCGACCGAGGTGGCATTGACCTGGACACCTATGGACAGGACCAGCTGACTGGGCGTGCCGTTGACGGTGCCGGTCCCGGTGACGGTGATCCTGGCTGATCCGGTCGACGAGGTGAGCAGGGCGTCGGCGTTCGTGCCGGGCGAGTGCGGCCCGGCGGACGCCGGAGCCGCGCTGTTGCCCGTTCCGATGCCGAGCGCGAACACGCCGATCAGGACGGCGGCGGCAGCGCCGCCCATGGCCAGCGCGCGGTAGGCGGGTGTCAGCGTGACCGGCATGGCGCGGCTCCCGGATGGTGGGGTTACGTGCTGATGTGACGCACCCCCGGGCCTCCCGGTTCCCGCGCTACGTGCCGAATAGTGCCGCTGCCCGGCGCGACATCTCCTCAGCGGAAACGTCCTCGATGTGCTGGCTCATCATCCACTGCTGGCCGAACGGATCGCGAAGCCGGCCGCCCCGCTCTCCATAGAACTGGTCCTCAAGCGGATAGATCACTTCGGCTCCCGCACTGACCGCCCGTTCCCACGCCGCGTCGACATTTTCCCAGTACAGCGACATGACACAGGTGACCCTCCCGCCCAGGTGCTCGGGTGACCTGACGGGTCCGTCGGCAGCATCCCCGGTGATCATCACTACCGAGTCCCCAATCTGGATCTCGGCATGGATCAGCTCACCGTCCGGCCCGGTGAACCGGTCACCCAATTCCTCCGCCCCGAACGCCCGGCCGTAGAAGGCGATCGCGGCCGCACCATCCCCGACCACCAGACGGGGAGTCACGGTATGCAGGTGGTCGGGGATCGGGCTCACTGGGCTGGTCTCCGATGCGTTCACTGGGCCTCCTCCGGGCACGGGCCTTCAGCCGGTGAGGTCACCATATTCCCGAACCCCGGCTGACTGGCGCGGCACGGCCGGAACCATCGGGACGCGTGCCGGTGACCCTGCCGCGCCAGTGCGGCTCTGGCCTGGATCAGGCTGCGGGCCGGTGATAGGCCAGCAGCGGCACCCAGCGGATGCGGGGCACGGACGTCACACCGGCCTGGGCCGCAGCTGAAACACACTTGTCATCGGTGGTAATGGCACCGGAACACAGGCCGTTTACGCTACGGGTGACAGCGGCGACGCTGGCCCGCTCGCTGAGCGCCAGCCCCGTGAGCACGTCCGAGGTGCCCGGGGCCAGGAGAGGTCAGTAGCGCTGGCCGTTCGCGTTGTGGCTGTCTGTGCCTTGAACACGGTCGTTCAGCTGGCCACGGACACGACCACGGAGGCAGGCGTGAGGGAGCAGGCGGTATTCGAGGGGGCACCGGCCCAGCCGACGCTGACTGAAGGCGAGCCGGCCCGGGAGTCGCTGATCGACGAGGTCTCGATCGACGGGATGTGCGGTGTCTACTGAGGCGGAGGGCTGGGGTGGGCCAGTCCCCCGGGCCCACGGCGACGTGCGCCTGCCATTCTGCGGTGACGAATACCCGCCGCTCAAGGCTTCCCCGGGCGCGGTAATCTGCACCAAGCCGTGTCACCCGGAGACCGAGATGCACCTGAACGAAGAGACCGGCTGGGTATGGCGGAGCAGTGAATAGCTGACCACCCCTGCGCGCATCGCCGCACCTACGATGCGGGTATGGCCATTCCTATTCCGGATGACGTCCGGGCTCTTCTCGACGCGCCGAACTACGTGCACCTGTCTACCCTCCGCGCCGATGGCTCGCCCAGGAACTGGGTCGTGTGGATCGGGGTGGAGGGCGATTACCTTCAGGTGTGCACTGGGGAGAGTACGTCGAAGGCCCAGGACAGCAGACTTTCGCTCCAGTAATGGGGACGCCCGTCGCGCCACCCCCCATGCCCAACGACACCAATGCCCACACCGCTGCCGCCAGGACGCAACCAATGCCCACACCGCTGCCGTTGGCCGCGGACGCCGAAGCTGCGGCGGTCGGCCATCAAGGTGCCCTGGCTCTGGGTCTATGCCAGTGGGAGGATGGGACCGTGGGCGATGACAGGGACACCGAGCTTGCCGACACCCTGGCCGAGGTCGGCCGGAAAGTCGGGCAGGCCATGACTGATGCGCTTGAGCGCATACGGCCGGCCTTCGACGCGCTCGCGGAGGTAGCGAACCGTCCTGAGGTCCGGGCGGTGATCGAGCGCGCGGAGAAGGCCATGCGGCGCAGGCCCTGCCTTTGCTTCTGCTCGAGGGCTCATCCGGCTGACCAGAGCGTCTGCGAGCCATTCGGCGCGGTGATTACGGGCCAGTACAGCTCGGACTTGCTGGGCGATATTGATGTGCCGTTGTGCGCTCCGTGCGCGGCGGCTCGGGCCGCGCACAAGTTCACTGGGTGATCGACCCTAGCTCGCCCCGGCGCCGTGTCAGCAGGCCTCGGCACTCCGGCCGGCGCCGCAGTCAGACCGCCGGGAAGCCGACCTCCGCGGTGGATGCCACACTGCCCTGGCGGCCGGGCGCCGCCGCCCAGCTCCAGTAGGCGTTGGTGTACGCGATCGACTGCTCCGGGGTGACCGGGAAGCCCCACTCGCGCAGGTCCTCGGTGGTGTGTGCGTCGGAGACGAGCGTCGCGTCGTAGCCGCGCACCAGCGCACCGTGCAGGGTCGAGCGGATGCACTCCTCCGTCTGCGCGCCGGTGACCACCAGCCGTCCGACCCCCCGCTCGGCGAGCAGATCCTCCAGGTCCGTGGCCTCGAACGAGTCCCCGTACGTTTTGTGGACCAGGGGCTCAGTGTCCAGGCGCTCGAGCTCGGGGACGTACTCCCAGCCCTCGGAGCCCTTCGGCACCTCGTCGCTGGAGTGCTGCACCCACAGCACCGGGACGTCCTCGGCCCGGGCCTTGTCCACGAGGGTCTGGATGTTGGCGATCACGCGGTCACGCTCGTAGGCGTTCCCGACGATGCCGTTCTGCACGTCGATGACGAGCAGGGCGGTGCGAGGCCGGTTCTCCAGGGATGTCATGGCTACCTCCATCTGCTCCAGGCTCTGCCTGCCTAGGGTAGGCCGGGGCACCGACACTGCTACCGGACGGCCGATCAGCCCGCGCCGGTCGGGCCCGGCCGCGTGGCGCAGAGGCCACCGGAAAATCGGTGGGAGAGCCCAGCACAGCCTGGCTAGGCTCGGCGGATGACGCACCTGTTCCACGTCACCTCCGCCCTCAACCGGGAGTCGATCCTGGCTCACGGCCTGGACTGGACTCGCATGGGGGCGGCCCCGGGTATCGCGGGCAGCGGGGCGCCTGAGGAAGCGGGCGTGTTCTTGTGCCGGGACGAGTTCGAGGCCGGCTTCTTCGTGCGGATAAACAACACCGGCGGTCCCGTGGACGTGTGGTCGGTGACGGACATTGACGATCAGCAGCTCATCACCACGGGCTCCGGGTTCCGCTACTTCCCGGCCCGGATCCCGCGCGGCCAGGTCACCCTGGCCGACTGGCCATCAGACGAGCCCGCGCCCCCAGTCCACCACAAGCAGCACAAGAACAAGCAGCGGAAGAAGAAGCCGCGAGCCGGCAAGTAAGCCGCGGCGGCGCCGGCTGTTCCCGGATGGCCAGATGCGGCGGGCGCGTGAGGCCATATGGCCTCAGCGCATTGCCGCACCTGGATCCGGCTTGTAGAGGACGGCGGCCGGAGCCGTCATTTGGGGCGAAATTGTCTCATTGACCCGGCCGCCACGGTCCCTTTAATGTGCGGCTAAGCCCTCGGCCCGATCGCATCATCGCGGCGGTGCCGGGCACTCCGTGGCCGCGGCCCCCCGAGGGAACGGGAAGAAGAGAGCGATCCTGTGACGACCGTCGGGGCTGCTACCGAGCTGCACCCGCCCAAGCACATCAAGGTCGATGGCAAGCGCATTCACCTCCGGTGGATGCAACAGGTCGCCTGGTCGGTAGTCGGCGCGGCAATCGGCGCCTACATGGTGTCGGCGGTGTACTACCTGGTCACCCAAGTGAAGTGGCCGGGGACCGGCGGCCACACCGTTCTCTATCTCAAGCCGGCGTGGGACCACCTGATCTCATACAAGTGGTGGAAGGCCGGGCGGCACGACTACCGCGACTGCTACGAGGCCGTGTTCGCCACGCTGTTCATCAGGTCGATCATCGCCAAGAAGAAGTACTGGGGTCGCCGCGTCAGCTGGCTGCGGCTGGTCACGGCTCCCCTGGTGATCTTCGTGGCGGCATTCCCGATCATTACCCTCGGCATCTGGCTGGTGGACATCCTGCACCTCGGCCCGCCGCGCTGGCTGGTCACCTACCAGGCGATCCTGATCGGCTTCGTCGCGGGCCAGGTCGTTCACCGGATCTACGCGCCGGTCGGCAACACCGTTCAGTTGTTCTTTGTCGAGCAGGCCATTGCCGGCCAGCACCGGCCGCGCTGGCCGCTGCCGCCGGTCGTGCGCGAGCGCTATGCGTGGATGACAGAATGCCGCGTGCGCGTGAAGGACTACGGCGCGTGGTTCACGGTTCTGGTGTCGGCCATGGTGGCGGTCCTGCTGTTCCTGGCCGCCTACGGCGCCTATGTCCGGCTGATCGTCGCGAAGGGAAGGTAGCCACACCGCCACTAACAGCCCGCTGATACGGATCAGCTGACGCACACCGGAATCGACTCTGTCGGCGACAGGCGTTCGCGATCATCGGAGTCGCTCATTTCCGCGGCAACGAACGCTCCGGGTTCATCCTCGCGGAACCACTACCCGGGGGCGGATGGCAGCAGGACAACCCCGTCGTCGTCGGCGTGCAGCATGTCCCCCGGCTGGAACGTGATATTGCCAAACGTCACGGGAAGGTCAATAGCACCGGCGCCGGCCTTCGCGCTCTTACGCGGGTTGGTGCCCAGTGCCTTGATGCCGAGATCGAGGCAGGACAGCGCCGCGCTGTCGCGGACCGCCCCGTGCACGACCAGGCCGGCCCAGCCGCTGGCTTGCGCCGCTCCCGCGATCAGGTCGCCTACGAGCGCTGTGCGGAGGGAACCGCCACCGTCCACGACCAGTACGCCGCCTGAGCCGGGTGTCCGCAGCAGATCGCGGAGCAGGCCGTTGTCCTCGTAGCAGGAAACTGTGCGTACCGGTCCAGAGAAAATCCGCCGGCCACCGAACTGGCGGAACTGGACGTCACAGACGCGCAGTTCCGGCCCGTAGGTATCGACCAGGTCGGCGGTGGCCGCACTGTTGTCGGTCATGGCTCCTCCCGAGTGGGCTGCGTCCCCGGACAGTACCGTTGCGCACACCGGCCTGCGCGCTCGAAGCAGTCAGGCACCGCAAGAGTTGCGCAAATTCTTGCTCTAAGGTCGTAAGAATCTGATGTAAGGCAGCAGCTAATTAACGATTAATCAGAAACACTCGGCTAAAGCCTTGTGAGGAAAGTCACAGAAGCTTAATGTCAGTTCACCTCGTCGCGTCCATTTGGCCTCGAGTGTCCTCAGGCGTCACCCCGAGAGAGGCAAGTATTCGATGTCACGGAGC
>JAWWPY010000190.1:0-7990 GCA_033854735.1 Streptosporangiaceae bacterium
CCATGGAGGAGGCCCTGTGGCGCAACGTGCGCCGCGGGCGCTGGCTCCTCGCGCGGCGGCTGCGCGGCGCAGGTCTTGAGCTTCAGTGGGCGGGGACCGCTCAGACCGTCCGGGCCCGGCGGGGGGACCCCACGGCCCGCATCGCCGGACCTCCAGGCGAACTGCTGCTCTACCTCTTCGGCCGGCAGGGCGCGGCACATGTCGAGGTGAGCGGGCCTGACGCGGCGATCGAAGCCGTGCGGCGCGCGCGGTTCGGCATGTAACAGGAGTCCACCAGGCTCATCCAGGACGGAGCGGTGCTCAGGCGGCCTTGGTGCCCGCCAGCCAGTCGCCATGCTCGAGGATCTCGGCCGCCCCCCGAACGACGCACCGGAGCGGGTCGTCCACGACGAGGGCGGGGATGCCCGTTGCCGCCTCGATCCTGCTGGCCAGGCCGGGCAGCAGGGCTCCGCCCCCGGCGAGCCGGATTTTTCCGCGGACCACGTCTTCGGCGAGGTTCGGCGGGATATCGGACAGCATCTCCTGCACCGACTCGACGATCGCCGCGACCGTGGGCTCGAGCGCCTCAGCGACGAGCCGCCCGTGGACGTGCTCCACCCGGGGTGTCCGGCGTCCGGCGTCGACGCCGACCGTCTCCACCCAGCCGGCCGCGCTTTCGGCGAGCCCGAGCGTCATCTTCAGGTTTCGCGCGGCGTTGCGGCCGAGGAGCAGGCCGAGTTCGGCCTTGACGGCCCGCACGATCGCCTCGTCCATGGTGTTGCCGCCGGTGCGCAACGACTGGGCGCGCACCACATGTCCGCCCGCGACCACCGCGGCTTCGGTGGTCCCGCCTCCGACATCAACGATGAACGCGCCGGACCCGGCCGCGAGGTCGAAGCCCGCGCCGGCGGCGGCGGCGACCGGCTCGTCCACGAGCCGGACGACGCAGCGCGGCCGCACGGCCTCGACCGCGGCGGCCAGGGATCGCCGCTCCACCCAGGTGGCGCCGCCCGGCACGCAGACCACCGCCGAGGGCCGCAGCAGGGCGCGGCGATGCAGGCGGGCCCGGCGCACGAAGGCCTGCAGCATGGCCGACGCCGCGTCCAGGTCGGCGACGACCCCGTCGCGCAGCGGGTGGATAACCTCGACATCCTGAGGGTCCTTGCCCGCCAGGGCGTCCGCTTCCAGGCCCACGGCGGCCACCCGGCCTGTTTCCCGGTCCAGGGCGATGGCGGAGGGCTCCTCGACGACGAGCCCACGGCCAGCGACACAGACGAGCGTATTGACCGTGCCGAGATCGATCGCCACGCCCGCCCGCAATCGCATGACACCTGCCCTTAGCCGGAAATGCCGTCTGTCTTCCCCCAGTATTGCGTCCCACGCGCCCGCCGGGGGTCGGCCGCGATGACGTTGCCGCCCGGGTTGCTAACCTGCCTGGGATGGGCGTGCCAGGTCCGACAGCCAGGCCGATAGGAGACCGCACATCATGACGGACGTCACCGGCGAAGCACCGAAGATCCTGGACATCCCCATCGGGCTCGATGTCACCGGCACACGGCGGGAGTCCGACAGTCTCGGCCCCGTTGACGTGCCCGCCAACCGGTACTGGGGCGCTCAGACCCAGCGCAGCCTCGAGCACTTCAACATCGGCAACGACCGGATGCCGAAGGAGGTCTACCACGCCTACGGCTACGTGAAGAAGGCGGCGGCCGTGGTGAACACCACGGCTGGATACATGCCCGAGTGGCAGGGCCAGCTGATTCAGCGGGTCTGCGACGAGGTCATCAGCGGGGCACTGGACGATGAATTCCCGCTCTCGGTATGGCAGACCGGCTCCGGAACCCAGTCCAACATGAATGTGAACGAGGTCATCTCCAACCGGTGCACCCAGCTGGTCGGCGGGACACTCGGCTCGCAGCAGCCGATCCATCCGAATGACCACGTGAACATGGGGCAGTCGAGCAACGACACGTTCCCGACGGCTATGCACATCGCCGGCTACACGATGGCAGCGGACAGGACCATCCCGGCCCTCGATGCGCTCCGCGACGCATGCGAGCGCAAGTCGCTACGGTGGGCCGACGTCGTCAAGATCGGCCGGACGCACCTGCAGGATGCCACCCCGCTGACCGTCGGCCAGGAGTGGTCCGGCTATGTCGGCGCCCTCGATGATGTCATCGCCGAGGTCGCGCACACGACCCACGGCCTGCTGGCCCTGGCCATGGGAGGGACAGCCGTCGGTACCGGGCTGAACGCTCCGCCAGGCTTCGGCGAGCAGGTGGCGGCCGAGATCTCGGCGATGACCGGCGCCGCCTTCGAGACCGCGCCCAACAAGTTCACCGCGCAGGCCACTCTCGACCGCATGGTGCGTGCGCACAGCGGGCTGAAGGCAGCGGCCGTTACCCTGTTCAAGATCGCCAACGACCTCCGCTGGCTGGGCTCCGGCCCTCGCGCGGGAATCGGTGAGCTGGTCCTGCCCGCCAACGAACCCGGCTCGTCGATCATGCCGGGCAAGGTCAACCCGACCCAGGCCGAGGCCCTGATGATGGTCTGCATCCAGGTCATATCGTCGGACGTGGCGGTGGCCATGGCCGGCGCCGAGGGTAACTTCGAGCTCAACGCCTTCCGCCCGGTCGTGATCAGCAACTATCTCCATTCGGCGCTCATCATGGCTGACGCGTGCGACCGCTTCCGCGAGTTCATGGTCGAAGGCGCCGAACTCAACGAGGCCAAGCTGACCGAGGACATCGAGCGGTCGGTGATGATGGTGACGGCGCTCTCGCCGATCATCGGTTACGACCAGGCCTCGGTCATCTCCCACTACGCCATCGACCACGACCTGACCCTCAGGCAGGCGGCGCTGGCCAACGGCGTCAGCGAAGAACTGTTCGACCGGGTGGTCGACCCGCTCGCGATGACCCGCGGGGGCTCGGCCGACATGACATCAGCCGGGTAGCTGCGCGCCGGTTGGCTCAGCCGACGGCTGCCCGCCGACGGCCAGCGCCTCGGGATGGGCCCGGAGGTAGTGCCCGGTGAGCACGGCGCTCGCCTGGCCCGGCCGGTAGGCCACGGTACGCCGGCAGATCTCGCACCGCATGACGGGCAGATGGGTGACGGTGACGGGGAAGCGGGTGGCCGCCGATTTCTTCATCGCTTCCTATAATGCCAGGCCCAAGCGGCAGCAGAGCCAGTCTCCGTGTCGCGCAAGGGTGAGATGTGCGTGCTCGTGCCGCCGGTCAGGGCAGGCGGCGGCCGAGTCGCCAGTAGCAGAACCCGGCCAAGGCGAGGGCGAGCGCGAGGTAGATCCCGGTCTCGGTCCACTGGATGGGCCAGTAGCGGCGGGTGGCCTGGTAGGTGACGGCGATCCGGATGCCGTGGCTGGCCAGGCATTGGTTCGGATCACCAATGGTCCTGGCGGCGTTCACGCAGTCGGCCGGCATGACGCTGATCGGCTGCCCGGCGGCGTTGACGGCTCCGCTGGAGAAGATCCAGGCGCCGGGCGCGCTGTCGATGTGGTCGAGGGAAAACGTGAATTTCCCGCCGGGGGCCATGCTCTGCTGCCCGCTGAAGTTAGCAGCAAGCGACTGCGTCGTGTGCGCGGGCGGGAACAGGTTCGGGCGGATCGCCAGCGGCATGGCCACCTGGACAATGGCGAAAATGGCCAGCGTGACGGCCATGGCCGGGAGGACGTGCCGGATCAGGACCCCGGCGGTGACGCCGAGGGCGAAGGCGAACGCCGCGTAGCCGAGCGGCGCTACGCCGTGCGCGTCGAAGGCCAGCAGGCTGAACGGGCCCATGCCGAGCGGGAAGCTGCTGCTGGCGGTGACGCGGGCGGCCTGGCCGATGGGCGCAGCCCACCAGCCGTACATGAGGCTGAGCCCCTCGGTAAAGGCCATGGCGGCCAGGCCGGGCAGCGCGAGCTTGCTGGCCAGCCACCGGGCGCGGGTGATGCTCTGGGTCCAGGCCAGCCGGAACGTCCCGGTCTCGAACTCGCGGGCGATCACCGGGGCGCCCCAGAAGAGGCCTATAACGGCGGGCGCGAGGATGACGCCGGCGGCGCCCAGCATGAACACGACCGAGTAAAGGCCCCTCATCAGGCCCAGGAAGCTGGCCGCATGATCGCAGCCGTGGCTTGCGCAGCCGATGACCCCGCTGGCCGCGTACATACTGGCCAGATGCGGCTCGGTCGCCCCGAACAGGATCGCGAACGCCGCCAGCGCCGCGAGCGCGGTGACGGCCTGGGGGCGGAGTTGCCGCCAGGTGAGCCAGATCATTTCTGTACCTCCAGGTGGTTCCCGGGAGTGCGGCGCCTGCCGCCACCGGCGGCCTGCCTCATGTAGGCCAGGACCATGTCCTCCAGGCCGACCTCGGAGACCGTCCAGGCCGGGTCAAGGATCGGGTCGCTGGTCCGCACCAGCAGCGTGGTCTGCCGGTCGGTGTGGCTGGCCGAGATGACCTGCTGCCCGGCCGGCAGCGTGGCCGGGTCCCGGCGCGGGCCGGACAGCAGGTGGTGCGTGGCGAGCAGTTCGTCGACCGGCCCGGCGACCTGCACCCGCGAGCCGACCAGCACGACCAGGTAGTCGCAGACCCGTTCCAGGTCCGCCATCAGGTGCGAGGACAGCACCATCGAGAACTCCCGCTCGGCGGTGGCCTCCATCAGGTCCTCGAGGAACTCCCGCCGGGCCAGCGGGTCCAGGCTGGCCACCGGCTCGTCCAGGATCAGCAGCTCAGGCCGCTTGGCGATGGCCAAGGTCAGCGCGAGCTGGGCGCGCTGCCCGCCGGACAGCTTGCCGGCCTTCTGACTGGGGTCCAGGCCCAGCCATTCGATCCGGCCGCGCGCGAACTCCGCGTCCCAGCCCGGATTGAGGCGCGCGCCGAGCTTCAGGTGCTCGGCCACTGACAGCCCGGCGTAGACCGGTGCGTCCTGAGCGAGGAACCCCACCCTGGCCAGTTGCGCAGGGCTCGCCGGGGGCGGGCTGCCGAGCACCTCGATCGCGCCGGCGGTCGGCGCGAGCAGCCCGGCGGCCAGGTTCAGCAGGGTCGACTTCCCGGCCCCGTTCGGGCCGACCAGGCCCACGACACGGCCGGCCGGAATGCTCAGCGTGCAGTCGGCCAGCGCCCACAGCCGCCGGTACCGCTTGCCGAGCCCCTGGGTTTCAATGACCGCGCTCACACTAGATCCCCCGCTCACGCTATGTCCTCCTCAACGGCGGACCGAAAGGTGCTGGCGAACAGGGCCTCGATGGACTCGTCGTCCAGTCCGGCGCGGCGCGCCTTGGCCAGCCACCGCTGCAGGTCGCGGCGCAGCGGGCCGTGCGCGGCCAGCGAAGCGCCGGCCAGCGTGCCGGTCACGAACGTCCCGACCCCCGGCCGGGCCGCCGCCAGGCCCTCGTATTCCAGCTCCCGGTAAGCCTTGAGCACCGTGTTGGGGTTGATCGCCAGCCCGGCCACCACGTCCTTGACCGTCGGCAGCTGGTCACCCTCGCGCAGCAGGCCCAGCCGCAGCGCCTGGCGCACCTGGTGGATGAGCTGCAGGTACGGCGCGACACCGGAGCGGCCGTCCAGGTGGAACTCGATCACCATGTCCTCGATTCATCTAGGTAACTAGCACTATAGCTAGCCACCTAGCTGGCCTGTCAACAGAATGCGGAGATCTGCATGACAGAACCCAGAATCGTGAGCCAACTCAGGTTTCAGGTTCGGGTGTCAGGGCCGCACCGTGGCCGCGAAGAGATCCAGCTTCCCCGTGCGGGTGTCGTTCCACACGAGATGGAAGGCCCCAGCGCTGCTGGCGATGCCCTGCCAGTCGCCGATCCACCAGGCGCCGTACTTCCCGCGGGAGGCCGTCGTCGCGTCGAGGGGGTCGAAGGGAGCGGTGGTCACCCGCAGTGGTGGGCGAAAGCGGAGCTCCCCCGGCCGGGAGATGAGCAGGACTTCGTCCATGCGGCCGTTCGCCAGGGCGAACGCGGAGATCGCGACCCGGCCCGCCTCGTCGAGCGCCAGGTTCGGCTGGAAGTAGATCACGCCGTCGTCGGGTGTCGCGGTCACCGCCTTGGACCAGGTCCGGCCGCCGTCGTGGGATGCGGTCACTACGATGTCCGAGTGCTTGGCTCCCGGCTTGTGGGTAGGGAACGCGACATAGAGGGCATCGCCCTGGGGCGAGACGACGACCGTTGGGCCGCTGTTGGGCCTGACGCCGCCGGGCAGTGCGATGGCCGCCGATTCGGACCCGAGATGGACCGGTGCGGCAAAGCTGTGTCCCGCATCGGTCGAGCAGACGGCAACGACCTGGCCGATCATGTCTCCGGACGAGTCCTGCTGGGTTGTCCAGTCGCAGACGGCGCACACCAGGCCATGCGGTCCGGCGGCGAGCTGGGGGCCCGCGCTCACCAGCGAGGGGACTCTGGCCTCCGCCAGGATCCTGCGCGGCGGCGCGAAGCTCTGTCCGCCATCGCTGGAGCGCGCGAGGTCGAGAGCCGTGTGCGAGTTGCCGGTGCCCCAGGCGACGTAGACATCGTGCCCGGCCGGGGTCTGGCCCTGGCCGGTGGCCAGCCAGGGGTGATCGGAATACTGTCCCTCCACGACGGTCACCGGTGCCGCGAAGCTGCGCCCGCCGTCGTCGGTCCGCCAGACGTACACGGCGCGGTTGACGTCGGGGTTCGCGGGCTTGAGGTTGGAGCCGTGACCAGAACGCGCGGCGCAGATATAGCCGCGGCCGTATGCATCGAAGGCGACGGTCACGTCGTCGCCAGCCGGCCCGGCCGCCGGCTGCGGCGGCAGACCACCGTTCTGCCAGCTCGTGCCTCCGTCAAACGAGAGGTAGGTCACGATCAACTCGGGGATCGCGGGCGAGGCCTGGCAGGCGGCGAGAAGCTGGCGAGGACGGCGGGGATTGACCGCGACCGACGGCCCGACATGCTCCCGGTACCGGTCGTGACTGACGCGGACGTTCGCACCGACCCTCGCCGGTGGTCCCGCGGTGTGTGGTGGTCCCGCGGTGTGTGGTGACCCTGCACTGTGTGGTGACCCTGCGTTGTGCGGTGATCCTGCGCTGTCGCAGGAGGGGAGCGCCGCCAGAGCCGTTGCGGCCACTCCGCCACGGAGCAGGCTCCGGCGGGAGATCTGATGGCCGGTCCGTGGTAGCGAGTGGTGTTCACTCATGGCTGGCTGCCGCCTTCAAGTCGGGTGTTTGCGGTCGGTACCATCGCGTTCTCCTTCGCTGTCGGTCGTGTCTGCATGCCGTATTCATGGTTGGGCGGGCAGTTCGACCTAGTGCGAACGGGCTGCGAACGAGCTGCGAAAATCGGCGTTCCGGCGGCGTCGATGGGCGAGACTGTGCTGGTGCGCGCCGTATCCGACTCAGCCAGGCCGCGGGTGCTCGTCGTGGAGGACGAGCCCGAGATCGCCGCGCTGATGCGGGACTTCCTGGAGGCGGACGGCTTCCGCGTCCTGCTCGCTGTCGATGCCGAGGAGGCGGTCGAGGCGCTGCGGACGGCGCCGGACTGCGTGCTGCTGGACGTGATGCTCCCGGGGGCGTCGGGCTTCGACCTGTGCCGGGACATCCGCTCCGCCTCCGACGTCCCGGTCCTGTTCCTAAGCGCCCGCGGCGGCGACGCCGACAAGCTGCGCGGCCTGGGGCTCGGGGCCGACGACTACATCGTCAAGTCGGTGACCCCAGCGGAGGTCGTCGCCCGCGTCAAGGCGGTCTTGCGCCGCTCGAGCGCGGGCCGCGGCCCGGGACGGCTTCGCTTCGGCAGCCTGGAGGTTGATCTCGCCGCGCACGAGGTGCACGTCGCCGGCAGGCTGGTGCGGATGACCGCCCGCGAGTTCGAATTGCTCCGGGTCTTCGTCCAGCATCCGCGGCAGGTGTTCAGCCGCGAGCATCTGTTCGAGCTCGTGTGGGGAAGCTACGGCGACCGCAGCGCCGTCTCGGTCTACATCAGCCGGGTGCGCGAGAAGATCGGGGACGACCCGGCCGATCCCCGCTACATCGTCACCGTCTGGGGTGCCG
>JAWWPY010000191.1:0-5182 GCA_033854735.1 Streptosporangiaceae bacterium
TCGGGGATGTTTCGTACTACACCACCGAACTGCCGCAGTACATGCTGGTGGAGCTCCTGCGCGGGCTGAATGAGGACGTAGTGCATGTGGCCGCGGCCATGACGTACACGCTCACGATGCTGCTGGCCGCGTTGCTGGCCAAGGGCGATTCCACCGGGCGTCAGGCCCTCGTGCGAGTACTCATCGCAGTCGGCATCATGCTCGCGCCGCAGCTGGCTTCCGGGGTGAACATCCTCATCTCCTCACCGGACCACATCGGCACGTCAGTGCCGGTGATGGTGGTCTGGCTGATCCTGGACCATGCTCGCCCCCGCTGGTACGTCCCGGTCATCGCAGGGGTGCTCCTTGGCTGGGCAGTGGTCGCGGACATGCTGGTGCTCTACATCGGAGTGCTGCCGCTCACGCTGGTATGCGCGATCCGCATCTACCGGGCCGTGGCCGTCGAGCGTGAGCCACTGGCGTCGCAGTGGTATGACATGGCTCTCGCCGCTGCCGCCCTCGCGGGAGCGGCGGCAGCCGTGCTGGCGCTGCGCGTCATCCACGCCCAGGGCGGGTTCTACATGCCGGCTCCCGACGCACAGTTCGTCCAGGGCGGCACGGGCCTGGTCCACAACCTGGGCATCACCATCGAAGGACTGCTGCTCCTGGGCGGTGGCGACTTCCTCGGGCTCCGCCCGACGGCCAGTAATGTCTTCACGATGCTGCACGTAGTCGGCGTATTCCTGGCGGCAGGGGGAGCGTGGCTGGCGGCGCGGCGTTTCCTGCGTGACCGCGATCTGGTCGCTCAGCTGCTCGTTACGGGCGTGGTCATCAACTTGGCCGTCTATGTGCTCAGCACTAGGGCCAATGTGGTCTCGCAGACCCGCGAGATCGCAGCCGTGCTGCCTTTTAGCGCCGCCCTGGCCGGACGGCTACTGGCGGCGCGGCTCACAGCGGCCAAGCTGATGCCGCTCCTGCTCGTCGTGCTGGTCGGCTACCTGGCCGGCCTGGTACGCGAGATCAGCCAGCCGCCGGTGACCGCGCAGAACCAGCAGCTCACCTCCTGGCTGGCGGCCCAGCATCTGCATACCGGCCTGTCCGGCTACTGGGAGTCGAACATCGTCACGCTGACCAGCGGCGACCGGATCCAGATCCGGCAAGTGAAACCGCAAGGCGGACGGCTGATCCCCAGTACCTATGAGTCGAAATCGGACTGGTATGACCCAGACCGGAATACGGCGAACTTCGTCGTGCTCTCCCCCGGGTTGCCGGAGTATCCCGGCTTTAGCCCGGAGCAGGCTGTGCTGGCGACCTTCGGCAAGCCTGCGCGGACCTATCACGTCGGTTCCTACACGATCCTGGTCTGGAACCATAATCTGCTGACCGAGCTCGGCTGAGGAAGCGAATCAGGCGCTGGCCGGCCGTGCTCGCAGTGACCTGGCGTGATTTCGGCCTCGCTTACGGCGCCCATCGGACGATGGCGATCAGGTACAGGCCGAACCAGGTTGACAGGGCGGTGAGCACGACGATGAGCGGGACCAGCACCGAAGTGCGCAGCGGGGCCAGCAGACGGGCGACCGGAAGGGCCAGCAAGATGGCGGGGAGCAGGAAGCGCGGCTTGGAGCCGATCCAGTTGGCGCTGGTCACCAGGGCCATGGTCACGACCACGACCGTGTAGACGTGCAGGCCGAGCGGGATGCGCTCGGTCAGGCTCCACACCATGAGCGAGGCGCCCGCGATAACGGCCAGCGCGACCAGGACTTCCGACACGGAGGGCGTGCCCAGGAAGGTGCCCTTCATGAACCGCAGCGTGCTTGTTCCCCAGTCGAAGACCATGTGGAATGTGTGATTCTCGATCCAGAACCACCCGTCTAGCCGACCGGTCCGCACGGCCACGTAGGCCAGGAAGGCGAGCAGGCCGAGCGGAGCCAGCACGGCCGCGACCAGGGGACGCCACCACCCCGCGATGGGCTGGCGGGCCCGCGCCGCCTCAACCAGGGCGACCGCCGCCGCGACCACAACTGCCACGACGAGAGCCACGGCGGTGCTGCGTATGGTCCCGGCCGCGATGGTAAGCCCGGCCGCGGTCAGCCACCGCCGGTCGACCAGGGCGACCAGGGCCCAGACGGCCATGGCGCAGAACAGCGCCTCGGCGTAAAGCATGTCCAGCACGGTCGACGCGGGCGCCACCGCCCAGACCGCCACCATGAGCAGGCTGATCCGCGGGTCAGCGGTGAGCTTCATGCCCAGAGTGGTGATGCCCCACGCGGCGGCAAGCCCGGCGATGGCCGTCACGGCCAGGCCCGCCCCGACCAGGGTGACCCCGGGAAGCCAGGCTAGACAGTTCATCGCCGCCGGGTACGCGGGAAAAAAGGAGAAGCCGGAAGCGTGGGCGAGCTGGCCGGGCGGGTAGGCATAGCCATGAGCCGCGATGGTCAGATAGTGGCCGCCGTCAGCCGCCCTCATCCACCGCACCACAGACCAGTGCCGGTCACTGAACTTCCCATGCCGCAACGCGAACGCGCCGATCGCCAGGCTGAGCACGCGGATGCCCCCGAAGATGATCGTCCCGGTCAGTGGCAGCGGCAGGCGCGGAAGTTCTGGGAAAGACCGACGTCTGCCCGCGGTGACAGGGTCTGGCCGGACCGGTGCCGCGACGTCATCGGTCCCGGAAGGCGCGCCAGAGTGTGACATCTAACCTCGGGCTCTCGTGAATGGGACGCTCGGGGCTGATTACCTTACCGGAGAAAAACGCTGTGAAATGGGAGATGAGACCTGCCCGGAAGTCCGCTCAAGCCAGTCCGCGGTCCCGGCGCGCCGGGCGAGTGGTCACCGGCGAGAAGTTCTCAGTATGGTTCGAACCATGGTCCGAAGCAGACGGATTGCAGCGGATGCGGATCCGCTCGATGACCGGCGAGATGGGTTGCCGTCGGCCCGGTTGCAGCTCCCGGCCGACCGCAAACGCCGTTGGCTACGGCGCCTGCTGGGCGCGACGGCGTGGATCGCCGGCGGCATGGCGCTGTTCGTCTTCTACCTGCGGATCTCGTTCACCGGGCACGTGACTTCTGACGCGGCGAACAATGCGCTGCAAGCATGGGACATGCTGCACGGGCACCTCCTGCTGCACGGATGGATCATTGGCGACGCGACGTATTACACCTTTGACCTGCCGGTACTCGCGCTTACAGAGCTCTTTACCGGGTTGAGCAACCTGACCAGCCACGTTGCCTCCGCGCTCACGTACCTGATCGTTACGGTCGGCGCCTTGGCCATCGCCCTCGCCGGCAGTCGCGGACTCGCCAGGGTGGCGCGCTGCGGTGTCGTGGTGGTCGTGATGAGCGCCACGTTTCTCGTCGAGCCGAACACGCATTACCTGCTGGGGGCGCCCGACCACACCGGGACCTCGGTGTTCCTGCTGGCCTCCTTCCTGCTGATCGATCGGGTGCCCGCCCGGTGGTACACGTCGCCGCTGCTGCTCGCGATCCTGTGCGCCGGCCAGGTCGGCGACGCCACTGTCCGCTACGTCGTCGTGCCGGCGGTCGTCGTGGTGTGCGGTTATCGTGTGGCGGCCGCACGGAAGGTCCGCACGGGCGATGCCGCGAACGCCTTGGCCGCCCTCGCGTCCATACCGCTGACCTCCGCGGTCCGCGCGGTGATGCTGCATTTCGGCGCGTACCAGATGGTCGCCCCGACGACCGCGACCTCGCCGCCCGGGCAATGGCCGCATAACGCAGCCCTCGCCTGGCACGCCCTACGTGTCCTGTTCGGGGCGGAGGCCGGCTCGGCCTCTTCCCCGCTGGCGCGCAACGCGGGATACATCCTCGGGATCGCCTGCTTGCTGGCAGCGGGGGCTGGCTTCGCGCGAGTCGTATGGACCTGGCGTACCGCGAGCCGGGTCGAGCAGCTGCTGTGCGCCGCGATCGTCATCAACCTCGCGGCGTACGTGGTCTCTACCATCCCGATACCCAGCAATCCCTACGAGGTGGTCGCCGTACTGCCCTGCGGGGCGATACTCGCGGCTCGCGCCTGCGTGCCCGGACACATCGCCGGCACGGTGCGGGCCGGCCTGGCGGCCGGCCTGGCCGCCATCGCCGCACTGCTGCCGTTGGCCACCGCGGCCGCCCGGCCCGCCGACGCGGTGCCGACGGCGCCCCTCAGCGCGTGGCTCGAGGCGCACGGACTCACGTACGGCCTCGCCGGCTACTGGAACAGTTCGGCTATTACGCTGGAGTCTGGCAACCGGGTGCAGGTCCGCGCCGTCCTGATAGACGGTCGCCAGGTCATCCCGTATCTCTGGGAAACGAATACCTTGTGGTTCGACGCGTCCCGGCACGACGCGACTTTCTTGATCGTCGACCTGGCCGGCAACGGCCTGAGCCCGTACGCCGAGCAGGCCTTCGGCAAGCCAGCGCGGATCGCCCACGTGGCGCACTGGGAGATCTTGATCTATCAGAAGAACCTGCTCGAGGAGGGCTAACCTCTGAGCCTGGTGATGCCAGGTTCACCAATCGGTTGCTATGTACTTCGTCTCCGTGAATTCCAGCAGCCCGTCGTGCGCGCCCTCGCGGCCGATGCCGGACTGCTTCACCCCGCCGAACGGCGCCGCCGGGTCCGACACGATGCCGCGGTTGAGACCGACCATGCCGGCCTCGAGGGCCTCGCTGACCCGCAGGCCGCGGCTCAGGTCACGGGTGTAGACGTAGGAGACCAGGCCGAACTCGGTGTCGTTGGCCCAGGTCACGGCGTCGTCCTCGGCGGTGAAGCGGACTACGGGCGCCACCGGGCCGAAGATCTCGGTGCCGAGGATGCCGGCGCCCGACGGCACTTGGTCGATGACGGTCGGCTGGTAGAAGTAGCCGCGGCGGTCGGGCGCCTGCCCGCCGGGGATGACCTTGCCGCCGTCCGCGGTCGCGGACTCGACGAGTTCGGCCACCTTGGACCGGGTCGACTCGTTGACCAGGGGGCCCACGTCGGTGCCCTCGTCCAGGCCCGGGCCGACCTTCATGACGTCCAGCCGGGCCGCGAACTTGCGGCTGAACTCGTCCGCGACAGCCTCGTGCACGTAGAAACGGTTGGCGGCGGTGCACGCCTCGCCGCCGTTGCGCATCTTGGCGATCAGGGCGCCCTCGACGGCGGCGTCGATGTCCGCGTCCTCGAAGATGATGAACGGCGCGTTGCCGCCCAGCTCCATCGAGGTGTTCAC
>JAWWPY010000192.1:0-3501 GCA_033854735.1 Streptosporangiaceae bacterium
CATGGCGGCCGGCTTCCGCGTCGTCGGAACCCGGGAGCGCGTCGGCCAGCATCACGGGCACTGGCGTGACGTCCTGCTCATCGAGCGACGAAGCCCGGCGATCGGATGAGGTCACCCGAGGGGGTGCGGGCTCTCCTGGGCGCGGAGATCGACCTGCCGGGCGCCGCTCGACGACGACGATCGCTCCAGGCTCGGTCCACTGGCCGCCAGCTATCCAGCGTTCGGTTAAGGCAGGGACGATGCATCGCTTGAGAGCGCTACGCGCGTGCGCCAGCCATTCTCTCGCCCCGCTGCAGCCGGTCGCGCTGGGTTGCGCGGCGTTGCTGCTCACGGCCGGGTGCGGGCTGATCGGCTCGTTGGGCGGGAGTTCGCCGAGCCCTGGGCTAGGCGCATTTAACAGCTGCCTGCGCCAGCACGGCATCAACTTCCCGACCCCTGGCCCGACCAGCGGATCTGGCTTGACCGCGGGGGGCGGGTACCTCGGCGGAAACGCCACGGCGTTCACTAAGGCCCTGAAGGTGTGTGTGTCGCTGCTCCCGCACGGCGGAGCCGTCACGTTCCAGGCATTCCGCAGGTGCATGTCCTCGCACGGTGAGACGATCACGTCCGCTCTGCCGACGGCTCCGCCCACGTCCGGTGCGGATGGCCTCTTCGGGCTCAACCCAGGCGACCCCAGGGCGGAGGCCGCGCTGAACGCCTGCCAGGACAAGCTTCCTTCCTCGATCTCTTTCGGGGTAGGTGGGCTGGTCTCGGCCAGCGCGAGCCCGTGAATGGATCGTCGCCCGTGGCGGGCTCGTGGTCAGGCCAAGGCGCGTGTCACGGCGCCGGGGCCCCTGGCTGCCGTCCCGCGTAGCGAGGATCGCCTTGCAGGGCGTCCAGCCGGCGGGCGAGGGCTCCGGCGGTGGATTCGCCGATCAGGGTGAGGGACCTGGATGGCTGTTTGGGCAGTGCCCACCACTGGCCGGTCCAGGGTCCGAACCAGGTGTGCCATGCGGCGTATTGCCCGGCCAGCGTGGCCGCGTCCGCGCTGGTGGCGGGCTGAGGGGACAGCGGCAGGCGGGCATCGGCATCGACGGTGGCCTCGGTGGGGTGGAACTCAGCCCAGACGACCCGACCGCGGTGATCGCCATCGGCACCGCAGCTAGCCGACAGCCGCGACAGGATGTCGAGCCCGCGGTCGGCCTCTCCCATCAGGTTCGAGCCCGGCTCACGGCGGAACGGGGCCGTTGGGGCACCGCCGTCGCCCACCGCGACGCGCGCGGTGCGTCCCTCCCAGCTCACCTCGGTGGTGAAGAAACCGCCGCGGCCGCTTGCGGTGTGCCGGATCGCGTTCGTCGCGAGTTCCGCGGCGCAGAGCACGATGTCATCGCAGTCGGGATGGTCAGCCAGCAGTTCGGCGACGAACCTGCGGACCTCGCGGACCTGATCTTCCTTCCCGGGAAAGACCTTGCGCCACCTCATGGAACTCCCCGGCGGGACACCCGGCCCAGCTGCCGGCCGACAGTGCTACCCGCGGGCCTCGGATCTGAGACCGGTCGTAGCCCTGCGTCAAGCAGTTCCATGGACGGATCATCCTCCTTCCATGCCGGCTAGGGGCGGTCTGTGCCGATTCTGGCCCTTTTGAGGGGGCTTGGCATGGCCCGGCATGCATCCCCGTGTGCTAGGCGCCCTGAGCTGGTACTCCAGCGTCAGCGATCGCCCAGGATTAGCGGCGGCACCGCCATCAGGAATTCCTGCGGTTCCTCAGGCTCATCGACCACGCCACGCCCCGATAGGCCAGATCACCTGCCCGCTTTGCGGGCAAGCCCAGACCGCAGACCCCTCCTGGACCTCGGGCGAAAGTCGGTGCGCGGTGGGGTGCCCGGGGCATGTGGGCCATCCGGGTGGCTGGCCGACATCGTGGAGCAGGTCAGCCACCCAGTTCTGCAGTTGCTCAGCAAGCCCTGCCACCTGCTCGGCTGGTGAGCTTTCCAGCCCGACCCAGATACCTTCGCCGGTGATGCCTGGCCCCTGGATCCAGGCGCATACCGCTTCGTCACCACGGTCTTCATGGGCCTCTTCCCGGATATCCGGCCGAGGCATACCGCTGGCAGCCAGATCCCGCAGCAGCGGAGCCAGAGTCTCCCGCAGCGTCCCGCGCTCGGCATCCGTTAGCGGCCGCGGGCACCCGGACAACTCCCCGGAGCGCCGCATGCGCTCAAACGCCTCATCGCCCATCAGATCCCGGATAGCCGCGAGCGCACCCCGGTCATCGCCGCCGAAGAATCCACCCCCATCACCGCCCCCGGCCAGGCCGCCACCAGGGAACGGCTGATCGGATGACGAACCCGGACTCATGCAACGAAGCCTAGGCCACGCCCGTGACACCGGCCCACGGGCGACGAACGCCGCTGAACAATTGGTATGACGATGCGGCGGAGGACGGCGCCCACCGCGCGGCAGCGTGCGCTCCATCAGCGAGAAGTCACCGCCGTCGTGCTTGGCCAGGGCCTTGAAGAGCATGACGCTGCCGCGGGCGGTAAACCGCCCGCGGCGTCCCTCACCGGGCCCGACAACCCCGGTACTCATCGGCCGAACTCGCGCAGTAGCTGGGGCAGTTGCGGCGGGAAGAACGGCTCGCCGGCGGATTCGAGTTCTTCCGCGCTCCACCAGCCGTAGCCGTCGACCGTCTCTTTCTCGAGGTCATCCATATCGTCCAGCGACACTGGGCCCTGGCCGACCCGGAGCAGGAAATAGGTCTCGGCCTGCCGGTAGTGAGTCCCATCGAAACTGAACTCGATCTCCCGGTGCCACACCGGATCGCCCAGGCTTTCCGGCTGGGCTGCTATCCCGGTCTCTTCCCGCAACTCGCGGCTGGCGGCTTGGGCTGCGTCTTCGCCAGCGTCGATGCCGCCGCCCACCGTGATCCAGAACGGATGCGCGGGATCGGCTGGATCGAACCCGTGCAGGAGCAGGACCCGGCCGTCCTGGTCGACGACGAGCACCCGCGCGGCACGGCGGTCTTTAGCACGGTCGTTGCTCACGCCGGGACACTGTATCTGGCCGCCGGCCAAGCACCGGGAGGAGATCCGGCCGGTTACGCGGAACTGCCCGCCCCGGTCATCACGACGCCGACGTTCAGGATCTGGACCGGCTTCGAGCAGGCCGCCGAGGTGAAGCTGAGGTAGATCGGCGTCCTCTGGTTCGGCGGGAAGATCTGCAGGTAATGCGCGGTGACCATGCCGCACTTGGCCGACGGGAAGTTGCCTGCGTCCACAATTTGCAGCAGTGCATTGGCGACCGCCCCCGGCGCGAGCGTGACGAGCGTCCGCGGGGTGAACTTGCTCTCGGTGGCGGCGAGGCCGATCTGCTTGACGGGCGTCCCGCCGGCTAGTGAGACGCCGGGGTAACCGTAGAGGGTGCAGGTGACGGTGCCGATGTTGGTGAAGTCGATCACGGTGTAGACGCTGCCCGCGGTGCCCTGGGAGATTCCGATCTTGGCTTTGAGGGAGCGGGTCGGGC
>JAWWPY010000193.1:0-10592 GCA_033854735.1 Streptosporangiaceae bacterium
AGCACTTTCGGCGTGCCGGACTTCATCCGCGTGCCTTCGCCTGCGGCCAGGACGATCACTGCAGCCGGACGGCTCACGCTCACACCGCGGTGTTCTCGATTTGGTTCCCCAGTCACCGGGCTCCCGCTCCCCGGCCGCCAGAAACACGTGCTGATCAGATGTCATTCACGCCGCGTGTCCGACCCTCGCAGGATACCTGCCGGGCCGTCCCCCAGGTCGCGGGTTGGGCCTTCCCAACGAGCGCTTCACCTGCCCAGCTACCTGCTGGCCGAACATACCCGGACGCTCCACGGCTCACAGCGGCCATGTCCGGTGCCGCTCGCTGCGCTCGCCACCGGACTCGGCGCGCCCCGCAGGACGGCCCTCAATCCGCCCGCAATCCATGGGCGCCATTCTGTCCGAGGCTCTCGATACCATTCGAATATGACATCTATAACGATCGCTGAACAGCGACGAGAGCAGGCCATCGCCCTCCGCCGGGCCGGCCGGTCACGCCGGGAGATCAAGGAGATCCTCGGCATCAGCAGCAACGAGACGCTGGATAAGGCCCTCAAAGGCGAGCCGCCACCCGCCTGGACCCTGCGCCCCCGCGCCAAGGACGAGTTACGGGCCAGAGCACGGGAACTGCGCGAGCAGGGATTCGACTACGACCGGATCGCGGTCACACTAGGCGTCGCCAAGAGCTCCGTCTCACACTGGGTCCGTGACATCCCCCGCCCGGAACGGCTGAGCTATGAGGAGTGCCGCAAGCGCTCAGCCGAAGGCTCCCGCCGCTACTGGGAAGCCGAACGCCCCGTCCGTGAGGCCCGCCGCGAGGCGGTCCGCGCCGCGGCCGCCGCCGAGATCGGCCCGCTGACCGACCGGGAGATTCTCATCACCGGCGCCATCGCCTACTGGTGCGAGGGCACCAAGAGCAAACTGCACCGGCGTAGTGAGGTGGTGGAATTCATCAACAGCGATCCCGGCGTGATCCTGCTGTTCCTTCGGTTCCTCGGAGTGGCGGGTATCGGCACCGAACGACTGGTATTCCGCGTGTACATCCACGAAACCGCCGATGTGGCGGCGGCCGAAAACTTCTGGCTGACCGTAACCGGCTCGCAGCCTTCGCAGTTCCACAAGGCGATCCTCAAGACGCACAACCCGAAGACCGTTCGCAAGAACGTCGGGGACGACTACCACGGCTGCCTGCGCATCGACGTCCTGCAGAGCGCTGACCTGTACCGGAGGATCGAAGGCTGGGCCCGGGCAGCGATGAGGGGAACGGCCACAGTCGCGGCGCCTCGGTGAGGTACTGAACCCCCTTTTTCGGCTCCCGGGGAAGGATTTGAACCTTCGTTAAGGCATCCAAAGTGCCTCGTCCTGCCAGGCTAGACGACCCGGGAATGACGTCCGCAGCCGAGTTTACCGGGATCCGCGCCTCCGCCCGTGATGTCTTACGCGCGCCGCGGCCTCGATGCGCACGCCCCTTGCGGTCCTGGGTGGCCCTTGCTGGCGCGACGGCTTTGGGGCAGGAGTTCTGCGAGCCTGCCGCAAAGTGCGGGGCGTGCTGGTGCGCGGACCAACGGCTACCGCGCCCGCCTCGGCCCCGCGCCCGCCCAGTCCCCGAGCCCTGGCTCCGACTCCCGCACTCACCTCGGTCCCCGCCCCGCTGCGGTCCGCCGCTCGCACTTTCCAGTCCGCGGTTCCGGCCCCGCTCCGCCGCCCGCCCTTCCGCAGTCCACCGGCCCGGACCGGTGCGCGGAGTTAGGCGCGGGCTACTCGCTGTTCATGTCTCGGATAATGAGACAGCTTTGGGGCCGGACGGGGTCGCCCACTCGGCTTCTTGGTAAAGCTTTCTCGCTGGGGTTGTACAACCTACGGTCTCGTAGGTTACGGTGACGTAAGCGTCACAACGCTCCCCAGCGTGCGGTGGTCTCGCACAGAGCGCGGGGCGTGACCCAACCGCACAGCCTGTGCTTCGCCGCACCGGCCGACAGTAGAGCGAGGTTCACGATGACCGCTCCCCCCGAGACGACCGCCCTGCCCGGGACGACCGCTTCCCCCGGGGCCTCCGCGGCCGAGGCACCCACGGTTACCAGGCGGGTGCCGATCCCCGAGCTCGACGCCGAGCCGACCAGCCGCCTGGACCGGTTCCTGGTCGGCGTGTTCGTCGTTGTCCCGCTGCTGGCCGTCGCCGCCGCGGTGCCGCTGGCCTGGGGATGGGGCCTCGGCTGGCATGACATCGTCATCGCGCTCGTGTTCTACGTGGTCTCCGGCATGGGGATCAGCATGGGCTTCCACCGCTACTTCACGCACAGCTCGTTCAAGGCGGTCCGGGGCCTGAAGATCGCGATGGCCATCGCGGGCAGCCTGGCCATCGAGGGTGAGGTCCTGGTCTGGGTAGCCGATCACCGGCGGCACCACAAGTACAGCGACAAAGAAGGCGACCCGCACTCGCCGTGGCGGTTCGGCAACGACTGGAAGGCGCTGACCAAGGGACTCGCCTTCGCGCACGTGGGCTGGCTGTTCAGCTCGGATCACACGTCACAGGAGCGGTTCTGCCCGGACCTGCTGGCCGACGCCGATATTCGCGCTATCTCGCGGTGGTTCCCCGGGCTGGTGGCGGTGACGCTGCTCGCGCCGGCCCTGATCGGCGGCCTGTGGTCGATGTCCTGGCAGGGTGCGCTCACCGCGTTCTTCTGGGCCAGCCTGGTCCGGATCTGCCTGCTGCACCACACCACCTGGTCTATCAACTCGGTCTGCCACACCTTCGGCAACGAAGACTTCGATGTCCGGGACAAGTCGCGGAACGTCGCCTGGCTGGCCATCCCCTCCTTCGGCGAGTCATGGCACAACCTGCACCACTCCGACCCGACCTGCGCCCGCCACGGAGCGCTCAAGGGGCAGATCGACATCAGCGCGCGGGCCATCGCGTGGGCCGAGAAGCTCGGCTGGGCCTATGACGTCCGGTGGCCGGACCGGGAACGGCTTACGGCCAAGCTCACCGGCCTGCGGGGCAAGTCGCTGGGCTCCATGACCGACCGTCAGGCGGCGAAGTCAGGTGACCGGAAGGCTGCTTAATGGCCATGATGGGCTAGTGACCAATCCGACTTCGGGCCCCAACCGCAAAAGAATGACAGGTATAGAACGCCGGGAGCAGTTGCTCGGCATTGGGCGGCGGCTGTTCGCGGAACGCGGCTTCGAGGGCACGTCCATCGAGGAGATCGCCGCCCAGGCGGGCGTGTCGAAGCCGGTCGTGTACGAGCACTTCGGCGGCAAGGAGGGCCTCTACGCGGTCGTGGTGGACCGGGAGGTGGAGCGCCTGCTCGGCACCGCCACCCGCATCCTCGGCGGCGCGCACACCAGGGAGAAGTTCGAGGCGGCGGCGATCGCCCTGCTCAAGTACATCGAGGATGATTCGGACGGGTTCCGCATCCTGGTCCGCGACTCCCACCCCGCCTCGGGCTCCGGCACCTTCGGGAGCCTGATCAGCAACATCGCCAGCCAGGTCGAGTACATCCTCGGCGACTTCTTCCGGTCACGGGGCTACGACCCGAAACTGGCCCCCATGTACGCCCAGATGTTCGTGGGCATGGTGGCCATGACCGGCCAGTGGTGGCTCGACGCCCGCAAGCCGAAGCTCGAGGAAGTCGCCGCCCACCTGATCAACCTGGCCTGGAACGGCCTGTCCCAGCTGGAGGTCAAGCCCCGCATCTCGCCGGAGGCGGCCAAGCGGGCGCGCCAGGGGGACGCGGACTGAGCTAGGGGCGGGTGGCCACGACGAAGACACGCCGGAACGGGAGCACGGTGCCGTAGGGCGCGGGCGGGTACGCGTCGCGGGCCCGGGCGGCGTACTCGGCGAGGAAGTCAGCTGTTCGTTGGGGAGGCAATGCGGCGAGTACCGGGCGCAGGCCTGTGCCTTTGTACCACTCGAGCACGGGATCGTCACCCGGCAGTACATGCAGGTAGGTGGTCTCCCACGCGTCAACCCGGCAGCCGGCCCGGGCGAGCAGGTCGAGGTAGGTGGCCGGGTCCCCGGCCTGGCGGTTCAGGCTGGCCTCGCCGAGCAGCGGGCGCCACCGGCTCGACGTCACCAGGTCGCGCAGGATCGCGTGGCTCGGCTGATCGAAGTTGCCGGGTAGCTGCACGGCCAGCCAGCCGCCGGGAGCGAGGGCGCCGGCCCAGCGGGTGAGCAGGTCCATGTGGCCCGGCACCCACTGCAGCACCGCGTTGGACACGACAACGTCGACCGGGTGGCCGGGCCGCCAGTCGCGGATGTCGGCGAGGGCGAAGGAGAGCCGGCCCTGGCCGGCCGCACTGATCCCGGCATTGGCCGCGGTGATCATTTCCGGCGAGTTGTCCACACCGAGGACTTGCGCCTCGGGCCAGCGTTCGGCCAGGACTGCCGTCAGATGGCCGGGACCGCAGCCCAGGTCGACGACATGACCAGGGGACACCGCGCCGACGCGGGCCAGCAGATCGGCGAACGGCCGGCTGCGCTCATCACCGAACCGCAGGTACTGGCCGGGATCCCACATGCCCCCTCCATACTCTCTTGATATCGAGATAGATGACCGGGTTCTTGTCTACCGGGATCACACTCTTGATGTCAAGAGATATGCTGCGCGCATGGAGGAGCAGGCCGGACTCCGCGACGAGGTGGACGACATCGTCGCTGCCTGGCACGCGGAGCGGCCCGATCTGGACGTCGAGCCGCTACAGGTACTCAGCCGCATTTCCCGGCTCGCCCGGCACCTGGACCGCGCCCGCCGGACCGCCTTTGCCAGCCACGACCTGGAACCCTGGGAGTTCGACATGCTCTCCGCCCTGCGCAGGCAGGGCCCCCCCTACCAGCTGACCCCGGGAGCGCTGCTCCGGGCCACGCTCGTGACCTCAGGGACGATGACCAACCGGATCGACCGGCTGGCGGATGCCGGGCTGGTCCGCCGGCGGCCGGATCCGCAGGATCGCCGGGGAGTGCTCGTCACCCTCACCGCCGAAGGGCAGCAGCGGGCCGACGAGGCCCTCGCCGACCTGGTGCTCAGCGAGTACGACCTGCTGAATGGGCTGGGTGCCGCTGACCGGCACACGCTCGCCGACCTGCTCCGGGTGCTGCTGGCGCCCCTCGACGCCGAATAGCCTCCGCGGCGCGGACCGACGGCACCTGGCCTGATCGGATCCGCAGAAATGGATGAGATGGACAATGGCACCCCGCAGGCTGTCGTTCGAGCAGCGCCACAATGAATTCCAGCAATCACTGGCCGAAGCGCGCTCCAGAAGTGACGCTGACGAGGCACTGGCGCAGATGCTAGCGGACTCCGCGATCGAGCACTATCAGCGGGTTGAGGTCGCCCATTCGCTCTTCCGCACGCGCGGTCCAGCGGGAACCAGTGCGCTCAGAAGAGAATTCTCAGCGACCCTGGAGAGGAGTGCCTCTACGACTAATAAAAGGAATCGCGCGATAGAATACGATCTCATTGGCGCTTGCGCCGGGGCCCTCATGGCTCGTGAAGGTGACAAGGCTATGGATGTATTTATGGCGGTGTTTGAGTACCCTAATGCTAGCCTTAGCGAGTATGGCATGGGACTACTAGAGTCAGCGGGTGACGATACCGCTTGGGAAAAGGTCATTACCCGGCTCGCGGACCTGCTCCGGCGGCCGATGAACCTCCATGGGATGCGCTGGTTCACAGCAGGAAGGGCGATCGGCTACCTGGCCAAGCACTCTCCCCCGGGGTCGGAACGCGCCATCCAACTGACCACGCTCGTGCGCACGAATTGGCGCAGGATCCCCGATCCCAGTCTGCTGGAAGGACAATGGCCAGGTATCGAGCCGGGCGGACCCGCACCCGAGTCGATCACATTCCCCCGTCCACCGCTCCCACCGCGTAGGGTGCAACCACCCCCGGCTGACCCTGATCTGGAGGCACGCCTAGCGCGACTGTCGCGGGATAGTGACATCGCTCCCACCATCAATGACTGAGAGCTGGGCCGGGCCAGCTGCACCGAGCCGGAGACGGCTGCCGTGAATGCAACCCCGAGATCGTGAATGCTGAGACATATGAATCGCAAGCTCAGGATTGTTGCCGGATTGCTTGTTCTGCTAGCTGCCGGTAGCGGTGGTGTGCTCTTCTGGACACTGGAGAAGATGTGGGCAATAGGCGCGAGAGCCGACGCCACCGGCGGCGATGGAGGTACTGACCAGATTCTGTGGTTGTGGCTTTTCCTTTCCCTGTCCAGCGCGGTGAGTTCTGTGATTACAGTGAGTATTATCCTCAGCCGAGCGGGCACTCAGGAGCACATCGCGCGTTAGCCGGGGCTAGCTGGCGGGCGCCAGAGAGTGGTGGATTCGCTGCCCGGCGTGCTCTCGTTCTGCGCGGCGGCCTGCAGCGCCAGGTCCAGGCCTTCTTTGCGTATGCGCAGGTCGACGTAGAGCAGGACCAGCACGCCAGCGGTCACCGGCACCGTAATCGCGGCGGCCAGCACATTGCTCGCGGCGCCGACGATGATGGCGCTGGTGGGTGGATGGAGCGCGTTCCTGGTCAGCACGTCGGCGAGGAGCTGCAGTGGCAGGTTGATGATGTCCGACACGATGCCGAGGATGAACCCCACGAGCAGAAGGATGCCGAAAACGCGCCACCCGCTTCCGCGTATCAGCCGGAAGGAGCGGCGCAATGCGGTCCGCGGATCCGCGTGTTCAAGCACCACCGCCTGCAGAGCCAGGGTCAAGGACAACAAGAGCCAGACGGTGACCGCGAAGAGCGGGACTCCCGCGATCACGAAGAAGATCACCATAGGACCCTCGGACGAAACCAGCCGGATGCCGATGCCGGTGAGGGCGTAGATGCCCCACATTCCCGCCAGGGACACCCCCGGCAGTAGGACCGCGCCGATCAGGGCGGGCAGCCTCGGGAACGCGATACGCCAAGCCTGGCCCGCAGAGATGCGTTCTCCGAGAACCAGGCTCCCGATGACAGCGGTCAGCATGCCGCTCAGCAGAAGGTAGATCCCACCGAGCAGCAGGGCTACTACCACCTCCGCCGGCACATCGTGCCCGGTCATACTGACCTGCGGTCGATGGGCGATGCCCGCGCCGTAGTCGACACGGAAGCCCAGGGAGATGATCATCATGCGCGGCGCCAGCAGGAACACGCCGTAGGTGACCATGGCGGCGGCGCTGATCCCGAGCGTGGCTTTCGGGTTCCGCCGGACTGCGGTGAAGGCGCCACCGATGATCTCGCCGGCGCCGATCGGGCGCAGCGGGATGATCCCCGGCGTAGGCACAGCAGGCGTCACGGCCGGGCCCTGCGGCGATTCCTCCGGCTCGCCCCAGCCTGTATCTCCGGCCATCACATTTCCCTGGTTCTGCCCGTCTGGCCCGTGCCTGTGCGTGCGCTGACCATATTTGCACGCCGTAGCGGCAGTTTGGGAGCACCTGACCTGGCCGGTGGTGGGCACTCGTTGCTATCACGCTGGAGGTTGCATTCGGGTACTGACCGGTTGGCGACCATCGCCAGCTGGCAGTTCAGCCTCATAGACTCCTGGACTCATAGAGTCTTAATTCTGCAACTCTAATACTGTTAGAGTCGCAGAATAGTAACTTTAGGAGTACCGCATGGCTGGGTCGAGGACGCCGGTCGCGGTGGCCAACGGCCAGCGGCGCATCGGCGAGGAACTGGGGACATGGCGGCGGCTGCGCCGGTTGACGGCTGCTCAGGTCGCCGACCGGGCTGGGATATCACGGCATACCGTCATGCGGCTGGAGAACGGTGAGGGTGCCAGTCTGGAGAATGTGCTGCGGGTCGCCAGGGCCCTGGGCGTGCTCGACTCTCTGGTGGCGGCGCTCGACCCGTATGCGACCGATGTGGGCCGCCTGCGGTCGGAGGAGACGTTGCCCGAGCGGGTGCGCACGCCGGGACCGGGGCGAAGGCCGTGAGCGGCGACGCGATCGTTTACGTCGCCGCCGGTGACAAGAACCTGCGGGCGGGCCGCCTGTACGCGCACCGTCGCAGGGGAGTCGAGTCGGCCAGCTTCGTCTACGACGACCGGTACCTGGCCGACCCGGACGCCTACGCCTTGGACCCGGCGCTGCCGCTGGCCAGCGGCACCCTGCAGACGCCCGCACGTCGTGCGATGTTCGGGGCGTTCGCCGACGGTTCGCCAGACCGCTGGGGGCGGACGCTGATCCACCGGGCCGAGCGCGCCCGGGCCCAGGCAGCGGGAACGGCTCCGCGGTCGATGAGCGAGTTCGATGTGCTGCTCGGCGTGCGAGACGACCTGCGGGAGGGAGCATTGCGCTTCCGCCTTGACGAGGATGGACCCTTCCTCGCGACCGGGGACTGGGGAGTCCCTGTCCTGACCGATCTTCCGGCGCTGCTTGACATTGCGGCCCGCGTTGAGCGGGACGGAGCCGACTACGAAGACCTCCAGCGGCTGCTGTGGGCCGGCAGTTCTCTCGGCGGCGCACGCCCGAAGGCCCACGTCGTGGACGCAGCAGGCCGGGTCGCGATAGCCAAGTTCCCCAGCGCAGGCTCGGATACCTGGAACGTGATGGCATGGGAAAAGGTCGCGCTTGACCTGGCGCGCGACGCGGGGGTTACCGTCCCGGATTCTCAACTGCTCCGGATAGGTGACCGGCACGTGCTCGTGGTCGACCGCTTCGATCGCGACGGCGGAACCCGCATTGGTTATGCCAGCGCGATGACGATGCTCGAGGCAAGTGACCGGGACCAGCGGAGCTACCTCGAGATCGCCGAAGTGATCGAGGAACGGTCCGCAGCCGCGACAGCGGATCTGCGTCAGCTGTGGCGGCGGATAGCTTTCTCGATCCTGATCTCCAACACCGATGACCACCTGCGCAACCACGGGTTCCTGCACGAGCGCGGCGATTCCTGGGCCCTCTCGCCTGCATTCGACCTCAACCCTGACCCCCGCCCCGGCCCCGGCCCCGGCCCGAAGGACCTCAGCACCGCCATCGACTTCACGGACACGCGCGCGAGCGTGGATACCCTCATGCGTGTCGCTGACCACTTCCGCCTGGGGACCAGCGACGCACTCGCCGTCGTCGCCGAGGTCACCCGCGCGGTCGCGCGCTGGCGCACCGTGGCCACGTCGCACGGACTCCGGCAACGGGACCTAAACGAAATGGAGCCGGCGTTCCAGCACGCCGAGGCTGAGCGCGCTCTTGCCCTCACGGGAACCGGGCCAGCGCCACCCAACTGAACAAGCCCAAACGAGGCCCTCCCAATTTATAAGGCCCGCAACGCGGCAATCCTTGGCATACTGTGCCTCGAAGCGGGCGGAAAGGCTTTGAGGAGTCATGGGCGAACATGGTGAAGGGCGGCCGGGCTGGGTTGTTATTGTCACGCCCCATTCGGTGGGGCTGACATCGCAATGAGCAGGGGCTTCGCCAACCAGTCCGGGCGGGCGAGGCACACATCGTCTGGCGCCGCATCGGACCTCACCAGTTCTTCACCCGCCCCTGAACACACCACGGCTATCCGCTACGGGACGCTGCCGCGAGGAACCACCCACTGCATTGGCTGGCCGGTGACCGCCGCGATGTGCTCGTAGTCACGGTCGTAGTGCAGCAGGATGACGCGTTCCCGCTCGGCCGCCGCCGCGATGAGCAGGTCTGGGAAGCCCACCGCCCGCACGAGCCCGCTGCGCCACAGGGCTGCCTGGATGTCCAGCGCTCGCCGCCAGTCTTCGTCACGGATCGCGAGCCACTCGTAACCGGCGTCGCGGTCGGCGCGCAGCTCATCGAACTCCGCGCTGCTCTTGGCCGCCCACCCGAGTTCAAATTCGATGACGCCGCAAGTGGCTACCAGCCCGGCCTCGATCAGCGGGCCGAGCGCCGCGGCCACCGCAGGATGGCGGAGGCGCGCCAGGGCGCTCGTGTCGGCCAGATGGCTGGCTACTGCCGCCATGCGGCGCGCATCACGTCGTCGTCCTCCAGGTCAGGCAGGCCGCCCGAGGTCAGCCTGCGCAGATCCCGCCGCCGGGCCGCCAGCGCGGCGACCTCACGCAGGGCCTCGTTGACGGTGTCCTTCTTCGTCTCGGTATGCAACGCTTGCTGAGCTGCGGCGAGATACTGCTCGTCGACATCAATGAGTGTCTTGGCCATATCCACCTCCTCCCTCAACCAGTATATCCCGTGGTCGCCCAGCTGGATATACGGCGCTGGTGGCGTCAACCAGAGAGGTCCTCGGCGACGGTGCTCCTCCATACCGCCGCCGAGAAATGACAGCTTCCCCTCGCCGAGCAGGGCGATGGCGTGATCGGTGACGCGTTCCAGGAATTAGCGGTCGCGGCTGACCACGACCAGTGACCCCGGCCACCCATCCAGCAGGTCTTCCAGCTCGGTCAGCCTGTCCACGTCGTACGACTTGCGGAGCGGGCACGGCCCGGCGGCGGGCCATTATGGGCTGGTGGGTTATACACCTTTTCGAGGGATTAATCCAGCTATGGACAAGTCGACGGCGAGAGCGTAAGAGTGTGTGAGCGATATGGACTTCAGTGACGGCGCGGTCGCTAGTCGTGCATGAAGCAGCCATGCTGGTGCGGGAGGCAGGCGCCGTGATCGATGTCAGGCTTCTGGGGCCCTTGGTTCT
>JAWWPY010000194.1:0-5488 GCA_033854735.1 Streptosporangiaceae bacterium
GAACGCCTGCAAGATGCGGCGCTTGAAATCCGGGCGCGGGTGCAGGGCGGTAATCTCGGCGCGGCTGGCCTCGCTGATGTCGTGGTATCCGATGCCGAGCACGTCGTATTCGACCCCGGCGGTGACCAGCGCGACCTCGGGTTCCATGAACTCCGGGATAGCTGGCGTGGTGTGCAGGGCGATGGCTGTCCAGACCCTGCGGATGCTGTCCTCGGGCACGCCGTGGCCCTGCAGGAAGCGGCGGGCTTCGTCGGCGCTGTCCACCTCGAAGCGGCGGCCGCTGCTGCGGAATTGCTCGTTCAGGCCGAGGTCGTGGAACATCGCTCCGATGTACAGCAGTTCAGGGTCGAAACTGAGCCCTCGGTTCCGGCCCTGCAAACTGCCGAACCAAAAGACCCGCCGGGAATGGTGGTAGACCAGGCCGGTGGTGGACTCGCGCACCAGCTCGGTGGCATCACGGGCCAGCTTCGTGTCGGGGACCGTTACCCCGGCCGCGGTCTGTCCGCTGGTAAACATCACTGCCTCCTCATGTCGTGTGAGAAAACCCGGCGCGCTGTGCCGCCTATCGCCCACGATCGCGCATCGGCGTGTCCCGGTCTGCCCGGCAAACGGCCAACCCCACTACCGGCTAGCTGGAACCTGGCGCTGGCCCGCCATGACCGCCAGCGGCCGGCCATCCTCTAGTGCTGACGGGAGTCATCTGTTTCCTGCTGGCCGGTAGCCGAGTTGGGTGCTGGCCGCGACGACGGAAGCGGGCCTGGCCGCGAAGCTGGAGTCACGGGTTAGCAACGACCACCAGTACGGGTGAGGCCAGACATGAGCTTCTCGCACCACCGTCCACTGCGGCTGGGCACCCGCGGCAGTCCGCTAGCGCTGGCCCAGGCCGGCCGGATCGCCCGGCAGTTGCATGAGCGGTGCGGCCGGTCGGCCGTCCTGGTCCCGGTGGTCACGCCGGGGGACGAATCGACCGCGCCGATCGAACGGCTCGGCACGACCGGGGTGTTCACCACCACCTTGCGCGAGGCGCTGCTGCGCGGCGACGTCGACCTGGTGGTCCACTCCTGCAAGGACCTACCGACAGCGCCGGTACCGGGGCTGTCGGTGGCGGCGTTCCCAGCCCGCGAGGACCCGCGCGACGCGCTGATCTGGCCGGGCGGGACCAGTCTTGACGCACTGCCGCACGGAGTGCGGATCGGCACCGGGTCACCCCGGCGGGCCGCCCTGCTGCGCGCCACCGGCCGCCAGCTACAGATCGTGCCGATACGCGGCAACGTCGGCACGCGCCTGCGCAAGCTCGCCGACGGCGAGGTCGACGCTCTCGTACTGGCGATGGCGGGACTGTCGAGGCTCGGCCTGCTCGACGCAGTCGCCACGCCCCTCCACCCATCGCTGCTGATGCCCGCCCCAGCGCAGGGCGTGCTGGCCGTCGAGTGCCGCACCGACGACCCGGTTGCGGCGGCCCAGATCAGGACCCTCGACCACGCACCGACCCGGGCAGCGGCGATCACCGAACGCGGCTTCCTGGCCGCGCTCGACACTGGCTGCAGCGCACCGGTCGGCGCCCTGGCGGAGCTGGCCGCGGAGGCCGGAGCCGAACCGGCGGTGCGTCTGTCGGGCCTCATCGCCGCCGCGGACGGCTCCTCGGTGATCCGGGCTCAGACCACCGGCGTGGTCGGCGACGGCGACGCGCTCGGCCGTCGGCTGGCTCATACGCTGCTCCAGAACGGCGGCGCTGCGCTGCTCGACCACACGTCGGACCGGATCACCGATCCCCGGCCCGCGCAGGCACATCCCTGGACGTCGAGCTTCCACTCGCCGACTGACCGGGGGTTCGCGAGCCGCGGCCGAATTCCCGCTAGCTGCAATGCGGCGGCGCCGCATCCGTGCCACCATGATCGAATGCCGCTGCGGTGCCTGCTCGTTGATGACAGCGATGCCTTCCTCGAGGCGGCGAGCGGTCTTCTGCAGCGAGAGGGCGTGACGGTCGTGGGCGTGGCCTCGAACACCGCCGAGGCGCTCCGCCAGGCCCGCGCGCTTCGGCCGGACGTCATCCTCGTCGACATCGGGCTCGGGGACGAGAGCGGCTTTGACCTTGCCCGGCTTCTGGCCCGGGACGGTCAGGGCGGCAGCGCCGAAGTGATCATGATCTCGGCGCGCCCCGAAACGGACTATACGGAGCTGATCGCCGAAAGCCCGGCCACCGGATTCCTGGCCAAGTCGGAGCTGTCGGTGCAGGGGATCGGTCGGCTCCTCGGCCACGCGCCGTGACCGGCGGGCCAGCAGGCAACGTCCTCGCGCGCAGCCGTTCAGTAGAGGAATTACGTAACGGCGATGCGTCGTGACACGGCGCCGTCGGCACCTTCACCTGAAGCCGCGGGCGTGGCTTCTTACTGTGGAATCGCCTGGGCCACAGTCAGCCTCGCGCGTGAGGCCGCGAACGGCGGTTGCACCGCGTGTTGTGTAGCAGCTAGCAGGAATTCAGCCAGTCGGGCTAGCCGGGGGGGCCAGATGGCCGCTGGCCAGGATGGCAGGCGACCGGCCGCGCGAAATAGTTGGATCGCCGGGCCTTAACAGCGACGGCACGCGCACGAAGAGGAAAGGTGGCGTGGCTGGTGAGCGATACAAGACAACTCCTTCTCCAGCGCCCGCCGGACGCCGAGGGTGTCAACGGCACGGACTGGCGTAGCCGCGCCGCTTGCCGCGACGTGGATCCCGACCTGTTCTTCCCGATTGGGACATCGGGTCAGGCCTTGCTTCAGATCGATGAAGCCAAGCAGATATGCCGAACGTGCATGGTGCGCAGACCGTGTCTGCGCTGGGCATTGGAGCGCGGCGAGGATGCCGGCGTCTGGGGCGGCACCACTGAGGAGGAGCGGCGCATCCTGAGGCAGATGCGCGCACCGCTGGGGGCTGGCCATTCCGCTACGGCGCATCGCTGGGCCTCCGGCTGCCGGTGACCCCGCGCTGGTAGGAGGCCCGAGAGCGCCGTCACTGTCGACAGCGGAGGAACGAGGACGTATGCTCCGTGCTATTCGTCAAAGTTGAGCCCGGTTGCGCCTGAGCTGCGTGCTAGATCGAACCGGGCGGCGCCAAAGCGGTTTCGCCGGGCAGAACGTGGCTCTCTCTTCGCTGGACTCTCCATGTGAAGGTGAGAATATGGCGAGCACGGGGCATTCCCCGCCGTTTACCGAGAGTACTTTCGGCCTGCATCATCATATTTGCGCGTTCTTCAACAGCATCGACGAGCAGCACCGCGTGCTTCGGCCGTTCATCAAGGATGGTTTCGACCGGGGGGATAAGGCCTTCCACCTCGTTGATCCCGGGCTACGGGAAGAACATCTCAGGCGACTTGCCGAAGCAGGTATCAATGTGCAAGAGGTGATGGGTACCGGCCAGTTGGAGGTGCGGCCGTGGCAAGACGGTCCGCTCCGCGGGGGCCGCTTCGACCAGGACATCTGGCTGGCGTCATTCGAGCAAGTGCTCCAGTCCGGTCCGGCAGCAGGGTACGCGCAGACAAGATTCCTGGCTCACATGGAATGGGCGCTCGCCGACCTGCTAGGCGTCGACGACCTGATCGAGTTCGAGGCACGGGTCAACTACGTGATTCCCAAATACGAGAATGCGGTTATCTGCGCGTATGATCTGACCAAATTTGGCGCGAGCGTGGTGATTGACGCCTTGCGGACGCATCCAGTCGTGATTATCGGCGGGCTGCTTCAAGAGAACCCGTTCTTCGTTTCTCCTGATCAGTTGCTGCTCGAGATCCGGGAGCGGCAGTCGGTACGTAAGAGCGCAGACAAGGTGCGCTAAATGCCCATCGATACCGATGCTCAGATCCTCGGGCTGCGAACCGTGCTCAGGGATCTGGTGGCGCTTTCCGCTATCCCGGCGGCGTGGGCCGGTAAAGAACCGGCTGCCGTGGCTGCCGGGCTTGCCGACGCGCTGATAGGGTTGCTGCAGCTTGATTTTGTTTCCGTTCGCTTGTGCGATCCCGGTACCGCGGGCGCAGTCGAGGTCGCGCGGGGGAACGCACGGACGACGTTTCCGGGATGGCTGGAAAGTCATCTCGCCAAGAACGGCCGGCTCTCGGGTAAGGAAATCGTCCCCGATGTCGGCGGCGGCGTCGAGAAACGTCGCGGTGTTGTCATCCCCATCGGTGTCGATGCCGAGGGCGGTGTGGTTGCTGCGGCCTGTGATCGCGCCGACTTTCCCACGGAAATTGACCAGCTTCTGCTTAACATTGCTGCTAATCACGCTGCGACAGCATTTCACAGCGCATGCCTCGTCCACGAGCGCACGAGGGCCGAAGAAGAGCTTCGCAACGCCCGAAACGAGCTAGAGGTCAAGGTAGCGGAGCGGACAGCCGAGTTGCGGAGAAGCGAAGCCTACTTGTCCGAGGCGCAGAGGCTGACCCATACAGGCACTGCCGCTCTGAACGGCACCACGGGAGAGGTAAACCACTCCTCCGATGAACACTCCCGCTTGTACGGCTTCGACCCCCAACAGGGGGTCCCCTCTTTCGAAGAGTTTCGCCAGCGCGTTCATCCGGAGGATCGTGCGAGGTGGACCGAAGCGCTTGAGAGAGGAATCAGTCAAGCGGCACGCGTCGAGGGGGAGTTCCGAATCGTTCCTCCGCAAGGCCCACTGAAACACCTTCGCGCAATCGTGCATCCCGTCTTAACCGCGTCGGGCGAACTCGAGGAATTCGTGGGCACCGTCGTCGATGTGACCGAGCGCAAGCGTGCCGAGGAAGAACACCAGGCGCAGTTGTGGTTCCTCGAAAGCCTGGACAGGGTCGACCGCGCCATCCAAGGGACCAGCGACCTTGAGCAGATGATAGGCGATGTTCTCGATGTCGTGCTCGTGATCTTCGGATGCGATCGAGCATTTCTGGTTCATCCCTGTGATCCGGAAGGTGACTCCCATCAGGTGCGAAAGCGGACGCGGCCGGAATACATCGGCGCCTTCGGCCCCGGCGTGGACATCCCGAATGACGAGGGAGTCGCCAGCATCTTCCGGACAGTGCTGGCCTCGAGCGGTCCGGTGCGATTCGATCCCGAATCAGGCAATGCGCCTCCGCCGCCGGTGGCGGGGCGTTTCAGCTTCAAGTCCATGATCGCCATGGCTGTCTACCCTAAGGTAGACAAGCCCTATATGTTCGGGCTGCACCAGTGCTCTCATCCATCGGTCTGGACACCGCACGAGGAGCGGCTGTTCCACGAGATCGGACGGCGGCTGGCCGACGCGCTGGACACCCTGTTGATGTTTCGTAACCTGCGCGAAAGCGAGCGCAAGCTCGAGGGGAGCCGGGCCGAGCTCGCCGCCTCGCGGGCGCGGATCGTCACGGCCGCAGACGAGACGCGGCGCCGGATCGAGCGGGATCTGCACGATGGAGTGCAACAGCGGCTCGTCTCACTCGCGCTCGCACAGCGGACGGCGACGGCGACGGCCCCGCCCGAGCTGCCTGAGTTGCAGGCGCAGCTGTCCG
>JAWWPY010000195.1:0-5701 GCA_033854735.1 Streptosporangiaceae bacterium
TGTGCTGGACGGACACCTTCCGGTAGCCGCGGGCCATGATTGTGTGCAGCACATCCCGCTCGAACTGCGACTCGCAGGCGTCCACCAGGTTGGCGGGCGGCGCGGTGGCCGCTCCGCCGTCCCGGCAGTGCCGGATGAGCGCCCCGCGCAGGTCCCCTTCCGGGAACTGGTCCTGATCGACGGAGTGAACCACCCACATTTGCTGGCGGGCCCGGGATGCGGCCACGTTGATGCGCCGCATCGCGGCGTTCCCGGTCATGGCCGCCACCCGGGCGGACGGGAGCTCCGGGTCGACCGCGACGACCGTGGAGATGATCATGACGTCCCGCTCGTCACCCTGGAAGTTGGCTGGCTCGCCGCTCCGCAGACGCCGGGAGTTCATGACCTCGGGGCCGAGCCGGTCATACAGCTTGGTCCAGATCAGCTTCGACTGGGTGGAGCCGAGCAGCGAGATGACCCCCATATCCATGCCGTCGTACTCCGGGTGGGCGCACAGCTCGGCCACGAGGTCCACGACGGCGTCGGCTTCGGGTTCGTTGACGTCGCCATTCCGGTAGCCGTCCAGCACCCTGACCGCCCCCAGCGCTGGCCAGCCCGGATGCGGAGGCTGGTCGCGCAGCGGGATGATCCGGTCGTTGTAGGCGTACGCGTTCGAGAAGGCAATGATCTGCGGCAGGCACCGAAAGTGCTCGGTGAGCATGACGACGCCGGGGAATTTCTGGAACGCGATGTCGTACAGGCTGTTGTCCGGATCGAACAGCGTGCGGTATTTGGGCACCATGGCCAGGTGCTCGTCCAGCAGATCGAACACCAGCTGGCGATTCAGGCCGACGTTCTCCGGGCTGGTCTGCTTGTCATCCCCGACCACGATGGTCTTCCTGGCCAGGGCCAGCAATGGCACCGCCTCCAGGCCGATCTGGGAAGCCTCATCGACGACCAGCACGTCGAACGGCGGATCAGCCTCCGGCCGGAAGCTGGTCAGGGCCCGCGCGGTGGGCATGATCCAGACCGGGACCGCGTCTTTGGACTCATCCAGCGCCGCCCGGATTTCGGCCAGCCAGCGCTGGGCAAACTTGCCGCCGGTTCTCCCGTACCTGGTGACGGCGCGCACGTAGCTGTTGAGCGCCTGCCGCTGCCGGTCACCGAGATTGTCGGCCAGACGGCGCCAGGCACTCTCGCTGACCAGATCGGCGACCACACGCCGGCGCTCTTTGGACAGCTCTTCCAGCCGGGCCTGGAGCTGGGCGGGCGTCCGCCCTGTGAGAGCTTCCTGCACCCAGGAGTCGAGCTGACGCCACTGCCATGCGAGCTCGCACTCGGCGGGCTCTCCGGCGGCCGCGGGGTCGCTGAGGATGCGGGAAGTCCAGATCGGGGCGCTGGATGACAGGCGCACCCGCAGCTCACGCAGGCGATGGGCCGCAGGCGCGATTTCCTGCAGGTCGCCCAGTTCTCCCCATAGGCGGTGCCATTCCGCGGTGTCCTGACGCGCAAGCGCGTCAGCGAACCGGTTCCACAACGGCGACGCGGCCGGTGCGGCGGCACCCGACTGGAGCCAGCCGTCGAGCTGGCTGAGCGAACGGGACAGGTCCAGCAGGCGGATCTGGTCGACCGCCCGGTCGCACACCTCGGACAGGTGACCCAGCGTCTCCGCGTCCGCGGCGGCCGGACCAGCGATTCCGGCTGCGCCGAGGTCAGCCCGCAACTGTGCCCACGTCCGTGGCCAGGCCAGGACCCGCGCGAGATCCTCCAGGAGCGGTCCGAGGACGTCTTCGGGAACGGGGGCGCGCAGTTCGGCCCCACCCACCCGCGCGAGCTGGTTATGCCAGCTGGTCAGCATCCGGCGGCGCAGGCTGGCCAGACCCACCGCCCGGAGGCACAGATCAAGGTCTTCGGTGGTGCTCGGCTGGCGGCCGTCCACCTGGCATTCCTGGACCGCACGCTTGGCCGGCCCGGCGAACAGGCCCAGTTTGCCGGACTGCGCCAGCCGGTCCCGGGCGTGCTGCAGCCCATCCAGGAACGCAGGCTCCGTGACGTCAGGCACCATGACCTGGTGGGCAGTGAGGGTCCTCCGCAGCCCGAGCGCTTGCTGACGGTCCTGCGAGAGCTGGGCGTGAAAGGCCGCCCAGTCCTGCTCCAGGAGCGGATCGCCAGCCTGGTCCCGGACATGGCCGAGCCAGCTGCCCGAGATCTTGGCTACCCACTCCCTTTCGGCGTTGCAGCGCGCCGCGAGCGCCTGCAGGCCGTTCTGCCCGCAGATGACCACCCGGTTCCAGTCGCGGACGACGGGACCCAGGGACCGCACCGACGACTGCAGGTCGGCCAGGGTCGCGAACCGCTCGGCCAGGACGCCGGCGGGCGGGACGGCGTTCAGGTCCGGCAGGTCATAGGCGCAGGCCTCGGCCCGGTTCACGCCCACCCGACGGATCAGCCCGGTGAACTCCGCGAGCTCCCCGCCGCTGACCGGGCACGGCACCGCAGGCGTCACCAGGTCACCGACATACCCGAGGTGCTCAGCCTGCCCGGCCACCCACCGGGCCGCGTCGGCCCTGGTCGGAGTCTCTCCCGCCCTCCACTGCCCGGGAAGCCGCTGCACCTCCGCCTCGCGGGTGCCCAGCAGTGCCTGCGTGGTGACGGCGATACTGCGGTCGACGGCATCGAGGTCGGCCGAGAGCTGCCGGATGCGCTCGTCGGCGAACGGCTTGTCAATGGCGGTGACCCGGGTCTGGATCTGCCCGATGGCCGATTCCAGTTCGCGGCGGCTCTTGGCGTCCGCGCCCAGTACCGACACGGTCAGGTCCTTGATCCCTGCGGGAATCTTCCCGGTCAGGGCCTTCAGCGCCTGTTCCTTCTCGGCCACGACCAGCACGCGTTTCCCGTAGGCGACGTAGTGGCTGATGATGTTGGCGATCGTGTGTGACTTGCCTGTCCCGGGTGGCCCCTGGACGGTTACCCCGGTGCTGTGCTGCGCCTGGACCAGGATGCGCTGCTGCTCCTCATTCGTCGGCAACGGCAGCAGCAGCGGCTCGGACGCACCACCGGCGGTGGCCGCGGCAGCCTGCTCCGCCAGGATCGATGGCGCATCGGTGACCACCGCCTGCAGGGTGTCGGGGACGGGGACGGCCTCGTCCCGGTACAGCGCCCGCATCCGGTCCAGGAACCCGAGATAGTCCGGCAACCGCCGGCGCATGAACAGGACCCAGCTGCCGTCGACCACGGCCGCATCAGCGGGCGGCGGGGCAGCGGCGACGACCGTTCCCTCGTGGTCGACGGCCCGGATCAGCGGCCGCAGCAGGCTCTGCAGCACGTGGGCATCCCACAGGTCGGTGCCCTCGTCGTTCACGGACTGCCGGATGCTCATGAAACCCGCGCGATCGGCGAGGGACAGGCCGGCGAGGCACCGGGCCTCGACTTCGGGGGCGCCGGCCGGGCACACCGTGATCCGCTGGGTGGCCTCATCCTGCTCCACCTCGACCGGGATGCAGATCAGCGGGTGATCGATCACCTCGCCGTCATGCCGCCACCGCAGGCGCCCGAACCCCCAGACGAGTTCCACCGAGTCCCGGTCAGTGGCGAGCAGCTCACGCTGCTGGAACAGGTTCCGGTGGAGTACCTTGGCCTCGTTCACCTCCGCCCAGTGCGCGGCGAACGGTTCCCACACGTCCGTGACCCATTGCTCGGCCGCTGACACCGCAGGCACGCCGGGACCAGCCTCGCCCGGGTCCTGCTCCGGGGGGTCGGCGGGAACGGCGGGCCGGGTATGGGGACTGATGGCGTCGCTGTCCCCCAGGAGCGTGACCAGTTCGGCAGGAACTTCCGGCCGGGCGGGCAGGTCCAGGAAATCCACCGTCAGCCACGCCTCGGACGCCGGGGTCAGGCTCACCCCGGGCACCCCGGGCAGCGCGGAGTCGCGCAGCAGGAAAAGGCCGTACTTCCCGATGTCGTACACCGGCGGGTTCCGGCGCGCGTGGTAGTCCGCCAGGAAGTCGATCAAGCTGAGTGTCCGGGAGCGTTCCTCCGCGCCTGTGAGGATGACTCGTGACGGCTCAGGCTGATCCACGGAGGGACGCGTACCCGGCCCGAAAGCCTGCCAGTTGTCCACGTATCTGCTCTCGCTCCCCACCCGCCGCGCACGGGCGGCGCCACATGGTTGCACCAGTCTGGCCGAAGGCACCGACACTCGCACGGCCATGTCTTAGCCGAAGGCTGGCGAGCAGGTCAGCCTGATCTACGCCCCCGTCCCGCGATCTCATCCCCGCGACAGAACGAAGGAGCCGCCGGAAATGGTTCCGCGCAGCAGAAGCCGGACGCGCTGTTCTAGTGACTGGGCGGGCCGTCGACCAGTTCCCGGATCAGGTCGGCGTGACCGTTGTGGCGGGCGTACTCCTCGATCATGTGGTGGTAGATCCAGCGCAGCGAGCAGGTCACCCGCAGGCCGCCGCGCACGCCGGCGCCAGCGTCGTCGAGGCCGTGCCCGGCGGCCGTCAGCCTGCTCTGCGCGCACTCCGCCTGCCAGGTGGCCAGGTCGTCGGCCCAGTCGGCGCCGTCGAGCGGCCCCCAGTCCGCGTCGGCGGCCTCATCGGACAGGAAGATCGCCGGCCGCCCGGGCTCCTGCCCGAGAACACGCTGGAACCAGTTGCGCTCCACCTCGGCCAGGTGGCGCACCATCCCGTGCAGGGACATCAGCGAGGTGGCCACCGGACGGCGCTGGCGCTGCTCGCCGGTCAGGCCCTCGCACGTGCGCAGCAGGCTGGCCCGGTGGTACTCCAGCCACCCCTCCAGCATGGGCCGCTCGGGGCCGGTGAGCGGCGGTTCCGCTGGTTCGGGGACGATGAGGTCACCAGGCACGAGGCCGCACTCTAGCTGGCCGCGGGAACTGGCTTCCGGGCCACGCCGCCGAAGTTCTGCAGATCCGGCGGAGGACCGGGGTCGGCCGGGCGCCAGCGGGGCACCGGGACCACCCCCGGCTCGACCAGGTCCAGACGGTCGAAGAAGGCGGCTATCTCTTCCGGCGTGCGCAGGTGATAAGGGATCGCGCCGGTATCGTCGTAGCCCTCCTGCGCCTCGGTGAACGCGTCGCTGGCGCTGGTGGTCCCGCCGTCGTAAAGAGCCAGGTAGCTGCCGGGCGGCAGGGCGCCGACCAGGTGGCCGACGATCGGGTAGGCGTTGCCGTCCTCGAGGTGGCCCATGACCCCCATGAGCAGCAGAGCGATGGGCTGGGAGAAGTCCAGCGTGCGGGCCGCGGCGGCGAGCACGTCCTCGGGCCGGTGCAGGTCGGCCTCGGCGAAGTCGGTCACGCCCTCCGGCCTGCTGGCGAGATGACTGCGCCCGTAGCCCACCACGAACGGATCATGATCCACGTACACAATGCGCGACTCTGCTGCGATGCCCTGCGCGACCTCGTGGGTGTTGCCCGCCGCGGGCAGGCCTGCCCCGACGTCGAGGAACTGCCGGATGCCGGCCTCGCCCGCTAAGAACCGGACCGCGCGGGTCTGGAACGCGCGGGACGCCACGGCGGCGTCCACGATCTCCGGGTAGACCTGCCGGTACTGGTCGCCTGCTTCCCGGTCGACCGGGAAGTTGACGTCACCGCCCAGCCAGTAGTTCCAGATCCGGGCCGAGTGCGGCACGTCGGTGGTGTCAGGCGGGGGCTGCGGGCCGTGGCCCGGGGAATCCTCAGTCATGGGCTCTGTCCTCAAGGGCT
>JAWWPY010000196.1:0-3936 GCA_033854735.1 Streptosporangiaceae bacterium
GCCGGCGGCTGGAGGGGGAAGACCTGGTGCTGAGCTTCATCGACACCGACAACTACACATCCGCCAAGGCGGCGTTAGAGATCGCGGCAGACCGTACGGTGCCGGGCGGCGCCATCGTATTCGACCACTTCACCGGGACCGACCGGTTCCGCTACACCCTGGGCGAGCGCATGGCTGGGCAGGTGCTCCTGGACGATGCCCGGTACTTTCACCTGCACGGCACAGGGGTCTTCTGGCGGCAGCCACGAGCGCAGTCGGACGGGGCGGTGGACGCATGAAGCGACCGCCCGTGCCCCGACCGCGGATCTACGACCTGTACTGGTACTTCGCCTCCGAACGCCAGCGGGTCTTCGAGCGCCGTGTGGCCGGCGAGCCGGGGCCGTGGACCGATGACCCGATCTTGCAAGAGTTCAAGTTCTGCAACGTGTTCCGCGCCGCTGACCGCGTGTCGCAGTACATGATCCGCGACGTCTGCTACCACGGCGAGCCGTGCACCCCCGAGGACCGGCTGTTCCAGATCGTCGCCTTCCGCACCTTCAGCAAGACCGCCACCTGGCAGGCCGTCCGCGACGTCCTCGGCCGCTACCCGACCCTGGACGACCTCGCGGAGAGCTCATTCACCCGGGCGCTCGATCACGCGCGGAGCCTGAACGGCGGCCTGTACACCGGCGCGTTCATCCTGTGCGCCACCGACGCCTACGGCCAGTCCGCCAAACACCGCAACCATGTCGAGCTGTTCCGGCACATGTTCCTGCACAACCAGCTCGGCGGAAAGCTCCTGGAGGCTAAGTCGCTGCGCGAGGTCTACGGCCTGCTGCACGGCTTCCCGCTGATGGGCGACTTCATGTCCTACCAGACCACCATCGACCTGAACTACTCCAGCCTCATCAGTTTCAGCGAGAACGATTTCACCCAGGCCGGGCCGGGTGCTCTGCGCGGGATCAGAAAGGTATTCGACAGCCCCGGTGACTATAGCCCGGCCGAGATCGTCTTGTGGATGGCCGAGCGCCAGGAATACGAGTTCGCCCGCCTCGGCCTGCCCTTCGGCGGCCTGTGGGGACGGCCTCTGCGCGCGATCGACTGCCAGGGGCTTTTCTGCGAGACCGACAAGTATTGCCGCGAGGCGGTCCCGGAACTGGCCAGCGCCCGCAAGCGCATCAAGGCCCGGTTCGCCGCCACGCCTGAGCCGGTCCGGCTCTTCTTCCCCCCGAAATGGGGCATCAACGACAAGCTGCCCGGTGAGCCCGTGTACAGCAGGCCGCAGGCTCAAGGGCAGGCAGCCTTGTTCTGACAACGCGCGGTGCTACGCCCCTGGCCCGGCTGGCTGACACGCGCCAGCCGGCGCCCCGGTTCACGCGCCAGCGTTCCCGGCGCGGTCAGGGGGTGGCGAAGCCCCGTCGAGCCAGGCCGCTGGTTACTCGAAGCGGACGCTGGCGGGGGTGGTAATGCGGCCGAGCAGTGGGAGCGTGGCGGCGATGACCGCCAGCGCGACCGCCAGGCCGGTGCCCAGCGTCGCCCAGTAGGTGCCGTTCAGCCCCGGTGTCGGCATGCCTGCTGGCGCCAGCCGGGCCACCGCTGCCGTTGACATGCCATAGGCGATGCCGCCCGCGACCACCAGGGCAGCGGCCAGTGGTACCACCGCCTCCAGCAGCACCACACGCCACAGCGTGCCCAGCGGTGTCCCGCTCACCCGCAGCAGCGTGAACGGCCGCCTGCGGTCCACCAGGCCGCCGCCGATCGACACCGCCAGGCTGCAGCCGGCCACCAGGATTGTCAGCGCGACCGCGTAGTCGAACAGCTTCTGCGCCAGTTCGGCCCGCTTGGACCTAATCTGGACCGTCTCGCCGAACGTCCGTGGCGGCGTGGCAGCCGCGCCGGGACCCGTCGATATCTGCGGCGGCGCGTGATTGGCCAGGTAGGTACGGGCGCGCTCGAGCGTGGCGGCGTTGTCCGCCCGGATCAGCACCGCCTGTACCGGCAGGGCGGACAGCGAGCGGGTGTAGCCGGGGTTGGCGTTGCTGACGAACGCCTTGGTGCTGCTGTGCGGGTTGTCGCTGAACAGGTCGAAGTCGTTGACCTGCACCGCCTGGGCGCCGGGCGCACACTGCCCGAGCACCGTAAGGTCCCGCATCACTGAGCAGCTCACCACCGCGAAATACGGTCCCTGGTAGTTCGGGTTGGCTGCCTGCGGCAGCGAGTACAGCGGGTACACGGCGGTGCCGGGAATGGTCTTCAGGCCGCTGACCAGCGTGGCGCCGGCCTGTGCCGTGAGGCCTGCGGCGTTGATCCCGTTGGTGGCAGCCCCGCCCGGCCCCATCATGGAAAAGTCATCGATCAGCACGTCGGATAGCGAGCTGGCGTTCGGCGTGGCGACGAGCGACTCGATCGTTGGCACCAGCACGCCGACGATGGTGCCGAGGAACACCGCGAGCACCAGGCCACGCACCGCGCGGAACGCGACCTTCGGGTCGTCGGCCAGCCGCCGGGTGGCCAGCAGCGGCGATGCGCCGTTGAGCACCCGCGCGCACAGCCGGGCCAGCACCGAGGTCAGCCAGGGTCCGGCGATCACCAGGCCGATCATCGTCAGCAGCAAGCCGGGGTACATCGCGGTGCCGATGCCCTTGGTGCTGGTGGCCAGCGCGCCGGCGATGAACAGCCCGATGCCGGCGACCAGCGGCGCCAGCCGCCAGGCAGACGGCGGCGGCGGGGTAGCCCGCCTGGTCACGCCGAGCGGGGAGATCCGCACCCGGCGTAGTGCCAGCAGCGAGGCGAACGCCGCCGCCAGGGGTACCGCGACGATCAGCGCCAGGTACTCCCAGATGGCCGGGGTGACCGTGCCGGCGAAGTACCTGGTACCGGTCGGCGTGGCTCCGGCCAGCGCGGGGCGGATCGCCAGGAACAGACCGGTGCCGACCACCGCGCCGAGCAGCGCGCTCGCCACCGAGTCGACAGCTGCGATCAGGCTGATGTCGCCGGAGGTGGCGCCCACCAGCCGCAGCGAGGCGAACCGTTCCTCGCGGCGGGCCGCGGCCAGCCGGGTAGCGGTGCTGATAAGGATCAGCACCGGGAACAGCACGGCGAGCACCCCGGTCGCGAACGCGTACCGGAAGAACGGCGTGAATACTTCCGCGCCGGGCGCGGTACCGATCGCGGTCACCCACCGGGTCCCGGGTATCTTGACCAGCGCCTGCGGGCTGTACCCCACGAAGGCCACCAGCTCGTCCGGACCGGTCAGCGCCGCGTCGCCGATGGTGCCGGCCAGCCGGCCAGGGAACCGGTCGCCGAGCTGGTCGGGCGGCACGGCGCCGAGCAGGTGCGCCAGCGCCGGCGAGGCGTAGTACTCGCCGGGCCCGGGAAGCCGGGAGATGCCTGGCGGCACTGGCGCACCAGCCCCGAGGGCGGCCACGTCGAGCCGCTCGATCGTCTGGCCCTGGTAGAAGTCCACGCTGTAACTGGCCGCCAGCCCGCGGTCGGGCAGCGAGCTGGACAGCGCGGCGGTCTGTGTGCATTCCCAGCACTGCCGGTTGCTCTCGGCCTGGAACGCGTGGAACTCGGCGAGCACCGCGAGCAGCAGCGCCACCCCGACCGCCACCGCCGCCGTGATCACCGCAAGCCGGGTCAGCGCATCCCGCCCGCTGGCGAGGACGAGCTTGAGGCCCAGCCGGATCATGCCGGCACCGTCCCCACGTCCGCGGTTACCACGCCGTCGCGGACCAGCACCTGGCGGTCGGCGTAGGCGGCGACCCTGAAGTCATGGGTGACCACCACGACGGTGATGTGGTTCTCCTTGGCCAGGCCAGTGAGCAGGTTCATCACCTTCTCGCCGGTCAGCGAGTCCAGCGATCCGGTCGGCTCGTCGGCGAACAGCACGCGCGGCTGCAGCGCGAGCGCCCGGGCCACCGCCACCCGCTGCGCCTCGCCGCCGGACAGCTCCCC
>JAWWPY010000197.1:0-3843 GCA_033854735.1 Streptosporangiaceae bacterium
GCACCACGGCACCGGCCGACGCGATGACCGTACTCACCAGCGCCGGGGCTGAGGTCACCGCCACGGGTTCCGGCGTGCTCAGAGTTTCAAGCCTTTCATCAGAACGAGTGGTGGCTGCTCTCACCAGCCACGCGATCCCCTTCAGTGAGGTCACCGCCCACCGGGCCACCCTCGAACAGGCCTACATGGAACTCACCAGCCAGAGCGTCGAGTACCGGGCGGAGGCGACGTCATGACGACGGAGACCGTGACACCGCACCGCTCCCCGCTGACCCCGGAGCGGGAAAGCTTCTGGCACCTGGTGCACGCCGAGTGGACCAAGTTCCGAACCGTGCGCGGCTGGGTGATCGCGGCGGGAGTCACGATCGTGGCGATCACCGCCTTTGCGTTCCTCGGCGCTGACGCCAGCAGCAGTTGCACCGGGGGCAATGGAGCCAGCGGTGCGTGTCCGGCACAGCCGACCGGGCCTGGCGGTGTGCCGGTCCAGGACGTGTTCTACTTCGCGCACCAGCCGGTGACGGGGAACGGCACGATCACCGTGCAGGTGACGTCGCTGACCGGTCAAATCCTCACCGGCGCGTCCCAGCTGGCACCGGGCGGCCTGCAGCCGTGGTCCAAGGCCGGGATCATCATCAAGGAGAACACGTCGCAGGGCTCGGCGTACGCGGCGATGATGGTCACCGGGTCCAACGGCGTGCGGATGCAATGGGACTACGTCAACGACACGCCCGGCCTGACGGGCAGCGTGTCCGCGTCCTCGCCGCGCTGGCTGCGCCTCGTCCGCACCGGCGGCACGATCACCGGGTACGACTCCGCCGACGGCACGCACTGGACGCTGGCCGGCACCGCGACCCTCCCGGGGCTGACCTCCACCGTGCAAGCCGGGCTCTTCGCCGCCGGCTCTTCGGACAGCTTCAGCACCATGGCCACGGGCGTTTTCCGCCACATCGGGCTCTCCTGGCCCGCTACCGGATGGACGGGCACCAACGTAGGCGGCTCCGCGAACGCCGCGGGAACGCCACTGCCCGGCACGCTCCGCCAGAGCGCCGGCACGATCACCGTAGCCAGTTTCGGCGACATCAGCCCCGCCACCGGAAGCGGTCAATCCCTCCAGCGGGCGCTGGCCGGGACGTTCTTCGGGCTGATCCCGCTGATCGTGGTGGCCGCGATGTTCATAACCGCCGAGTACCGGCGCGGGCTGATCTGGGTCTCGCTGACCGCCGCCCCCCGCCGCGGCCGGCTGCTGGCCGCCAAGGCCACTGTGATCGGCGCGGTCGGTTTCGCCGCCGGGCTGGCCGCCGCCACCCTCGCGCTCGCCGCCGGCACGCCCCTGCTGCTCCGGGCCGGCCCCCTGGCATGGCCGGTTTCGCTGCTCACCGAGGCACGGATGGTCGCCGGCACCGGGGCGCTGCTCGCCGTGGCCGCGGTGCTCGCGCTCGCGATCGGCACCATCGTGCGGCGCAGCGCGCCGGCGGTCGCCATCGTGATCGTGGTGATCTTCGTCCCGTATCTGCTCGCCTTCGGCCCGCTGGCAGGGCAAGACGGCACGGGAGGAGGAGGCTGGGAGCTGCAGATCACCCCGGCCGCCGCCTTGTCCGTACAGCAGGCGGTCCCCCAGTTCCATCAGCTCATCGCCAACTACCCCCTGAATAGCGGGTACTACCCGCTCGCGCCGTGGGCCGGGCTGGCGGTGGAGTGCGCGTGGGCCGCCGCCGCGCTGGCGCTGGCCTATTACCTGCTGCGCCGGAGAGACGCATGAGCATCACGGCCTGGATCGCTCCGCCGCGTTATCTGCTGGGCCAGGCCCTGCACGCCGCCGCTGCGGCCCTGCGAGCAGAGTGGACCAAGTTCCGCACCGTGGCCGGCCCATCGTGGCTGCTGGCAGGGATCGTCACGGTGACCGTCGCCGTCGCGGTGGCAGCAGCCAGCGCGGCCCGGTGCAAGTCAGCCACCTGCGGGATCGACCCCGCCACGGTCAGCTTCACCGGAATCTACCCGGCCCAGGCAGTAGTAGCCGTCGCAGGCGTGCTGGCCATCGGCAACGAGTACAGCACCGGGATGATCAAGCTGTCGCTGACCGCGATGCCCCGGCGGCTGACCTGGCTGTTCGCCAAGGCCACGGTGCTCACCGCCCCGGTGCTCACCGCCTCCGTGCCGGCGGTCGCGGGCGCCGCGCTCGCCGGGCGGCTGATCCTGCCCGGCCGCGGCTTCACCCCTGCGCACGGATACGCATCCCTCACCGCGGCCACCGACCTGCGGGCCGCCGCCGGTGCGGTCTTGTACCTGACGCTCATCGCCCTGCTCAGCCTCGGGCTCGCCGCCGCGGTACGCGACTCCGCGGCCGCCATCGGCCTGGTGCTCGGCGTGCTGTACCTGTTCCCGCTCGCCGCGGACGTCATCTCCAACCCGGCCCTCACCCGGCACCTGGACCAGATCGGCCCCCTGCCCGCCGGCCTGGACGCCCAGGCCACGATCGGATTCAACAGCCTGCCGCTCACCCCGTGGCAAGGCCTCGGCGTCGTCGCCCTGTGGACCGCCGGCGCCCTCCTCCTCGGCGCACTCGCCCTGAAATCCCGCGACGCATGACGCCTGATGCGGCATGGCAGCGTGCACGGGTCTATCTCAGGACTCCTGGCATAGGAGATCGATATGCGTAAGTTTCTGAGCGGCGGTGCCGCCGCTGCTGGTCGCTGTGAGTGATGCCTGTCGTGCTGGCTGGCTGAACTCGGTCGCCTCGTTCCTGGGGGCACGTGGACTGGCTTGGCTGGGTGGCGGCAGGCGTGCTGGTTCTTGTCCCGGGTGGTGACGGTTCGCTGGCGGAGCGGGAGTGGGTCTGAGGAGATTCAGGGTATCCGGGGTGCCTGATACCAGGTGGATGCAGTGGGGTTGATGGCGGGAGGTGGCCGCCGTGACGGCAGCGCTGGAGGGGAACCGTGAAGCTGCCGCGGCTGGGGGCGGGGACGGGCTGGTGGCGTGGGCGGCGCGGTCAGGCCGCCCGGAGAGCAGGGGACCGGTGCGCGGCGGGTTGCGGTTCGTGTTTTACGGCCGGGTGTCAACGGAGGACTGGCAGGATCCGGTGACGTCGCGGGCCCGGCAGCATGAGCAGGCAGCGGCGCTGGTCCGCGGGCATGGGGTAGTCGTGGCGGAGTTCTTCGACGCCGGCCAGAGCCGGACGGTGGCGTGGGGCCGCCGTCCAGAAGCCGCCGCGCTGGTCGCGCAGCTGGCGGACCCAGGCCGGGGGTGGGACGCGATCGTGATCGGCGAGTACGAGCGGGCGTTCTACGGCAGCAGCCAGTACGCGGCGATGGCGCCACTGTTCGAGCATTACTGGGTCCAGTTGTGGATGCCGGAGGCAGGCGGCCGGGTCGACTACACCTCGGAGCATGACGAGCAGGCGATGACCGTGCTGGGCTTGTCATCCAAGCGGGAGATCACCCGGACCAGCATCCGGGTCCGCACCGCGATGGCCACTCAGACCCGGGAGCAGGGCCGCTATCTGGGTGGCCGTCCGCCGTATGGATACCGGCTCGCTGATGCCGGGCCGCATCCGAACAAGGCGCACGCCGCGTGGGGGCGCCGCGCGCACCGCCTCGACCCCGATCCGGCGACCGCGCCGACCGTCCGATGGATCTTCGCGCCCAGCGGCTGGCCGGGCACTCGGTCGCGCGGATCGCGCGGGCGCTGAACGAGGCTGGGGTGCCGTGCCCGTCCGCGGCCGACCCCGGCCGCAACACGCACCGGACCGGCGCGGGCTGGACACTCGGCACGGTCACCACGATCCTGGAGAATCCCCGGTACACGGGCCGGCAGGTGTGGAACCGGCAGCGCACCGACACTGAGCTA
>JAWWPY010000198.1:0-4501 GCA_033854735.1 Streptosporangiaceae bacterium
CTCCCGAGAGGGGGTCGCCCCGGAGCCCTTCGCGGATCAGGGCGGCCAAAGAATCGAACGACTTCCGAAGATCGGTCGGCTGCGCCGCGAGGTAAATGCGGACAGTTGGGGGCAGGCTCAGCATGAGGGCCCCCTGGCCTCCAGGAGGTCGACGAGTGTCACGAGGGCGTGGTGATCGAACCCCGGCCCGACGCGGAGACAACGCCCGTTTGTCAGCACGACATCGATCGTTCGACTTGCTGGCTCACCGGCCTGCTCAGTAACGACGTGCACCGGGACGAAGGCCGGCTCCTTGGGCTCGGCCTGGTCGAGCTTCCGCCGCCACCAGTAGAACTGCGGCTCGTTGACGCCCTCCGCCCGGCAGAAGGCCCGCACCGAGAGACCGCTACGCCGCCAGCGTGCCAGGACCTGTCGCCAGTACGACTCGCGCCCCAGGTCCAACGTCGCCTGTGCCATGGATCACCCCCTTTCGGCCGTGCCCTGATCGTAGCACGGGCCGCAAGATGGGGTTCACCGAGCGCACACCGATGTGCCGCTTGCGGCCGCCTAGCTTCTTGTTCCCGTCGTATCCGTGCGGGCCGCCGACCTCGGTCGCCTTGACCGTCTGGCTGTCGATGCTGCCGGCCGAGGGGGTCGGGTCGCGGCCCGCCATCCGCCGGACCTCGCCGCGGAGGGCGTCGTTGACCGCCCCCCAGGTGCCGTCGTCCCGCCACCGGACGAAGTAGTTGTACACGGTCCTCCACGGCGGGAAGTCGTGCGGCAGTGCCCGCCAGGTGCAGCCGTTCCGGTTCCGGTAGAGGATCGCGTCGACGATCTCCCGTAGGCCGGTCTTGCGGGGTCGCCCGAGATGCCGGGCCTGGGGAAGCAAGGGCTTGAGGACCGCCCATTGGGCGTCGGTCAGGTCGCTGGGATAGGGTTTGGCTCTCATGCCCTTTCTACGTCCGAATCCGCATTATGGAACAGACTGTCAGTGTTAAGCCTCTCAAAGCCGCGGGATGACGGTGGGACGGAACAGGACAGCAAGGTTTCGGTCTGGAACGTCATTCGGCAGGATGTCGCGCCAACCGGGAGACCAGATTCCTCACCTCACGCCTCCCCTTCAGGGCGAGACCCAGCACCGGGTGCGCCTTGAGCCTGTCCACGTAAGCCCGCAATTCCTGATAGGCCACCCGAACCTGGTTGGCTTCGCGGACTGATTGATTCAAACGCTCTTCGGTGAGCCGCAACTGCTGTTCGAGGAGCTTCAGCGACTCCGTTTCCTGATCGAGCCTGAATTGAGTCCGGCGCAGCGCTTCGGCGGTTTCATACGCATGGGCCCTGGATTGCCGCAATCGGTCGAGTTGCAGCCGGTCGCGAGCCCGTCCGTCCGCCTCGAGTTGGTCCGCGTTTTTCCCAGCATCCGGCGCGGCCGGAGCAGCCCCACTGAGGGAATCGTAGAGGCGTTGGGCCCGATGGGAAACCACGGCCGGAACGTGATGGATGCAGGATTCATCGAAGACAAGGACAGCCTTAATAGGGTCCCAATCCAGGCCGCAGCTTCGAACGGCTCGTTCCAGGTCACTGAAGTAGTGGGGGCCCCCGAACCGGACTCTCGGCACGGGATGATTCCAGCTTTCGATAAACGCCTGGATTTGCTGGAAATGCGCCGCCACGACATCCAGGCAGGTCCAATAGCTGGTACCGCTTTCTAATCTTGTAAAGAGGCTCATGGCGATCTCGTGCGGCGACCGTACGAGAGCGACCGGAACCACGCGCACACCGGGAAACGCCGACAACACGCGCCGCCAGAATGGCCAGAGCAAGGCGGTTCGCGGGTCCTTGAATCCGGAAACCTTGCCGGAATCCAGCAGGGTCCGGATCAAAGAACGACCCCGTTGCACGTACTCCTCGGGCACCTGCTCCGCCCAGTCATCCCAGCGGCCTTCGGTTGCCAGGAAAGCGGCCACCGCCTCCTCGGTTTCCGGTAAGTCGCCCTGGAAACCGTGGATCAGGGTCTGTACGGCCAGGTTTACTTCCAGGATCGGAATTGCCTCGAAATGCCCGTGCGGGTTGCCCCGATTGGCCGGGAGCAACGCCCAGGGTCCGAGGGAAAGGCCTTGCTCCATAAAGGCATTGGCCGTCAGACTCGAACCACTACGATGCATCGAGAGCAGAATGACGAGTGTACGTTGGGTATCCTCCATGATTCTGTGGCTCCTGCATGGGATCTTGATAGCCCGGTCACCATGACTTCCGATTTCGCTGGCGCGGCAGTGTTCAGTGGAGAATCCACGGTGGTCTCGAAAGCAAGCGAGCCGGCTGGCCGTGACCTCGGGAAGGGCCGGTCGAGTCAACCCGCCGATCTTCATAAACTAGGGACCTATGTTGCTTCGAAACGCATCATCGTCTGGTTTCTGGGATGGTTCCAATCACCAATGTAAGTCGGCTTCCAGCCCACGCGCCTGCCGAAGGCATCCATTTCCTCCACGGAGTAATGGAAGCAAACGTGAGGATGGGACTCCTCGCTGTTGCATGAAGAATCCCCTTCGAAGAAAGTCGCGAAAGCGACGTGGCCGTCCTTGACAAACTTGCGCTGGACGCGGGGGTCGGGGTGATGGTACCGTTCGTAGGCCAAGGCCTGCCGATCGTCTGAAGTGAAGGTGATGATCCGCATGACAGGTCCACCTGATGCTGTCCTCAGGTCATTGCCCGTCAGCAGTTTATGCCGATGCGCAGCCGACTGCAATTTGTGCCAGTTCCAGCCGCGCCGAGCATAATCCGGACCGCCGCCAGGGTCAAGGCCAACCTAAATCGGGCTCGCAACCCATGCCATTCTGCGATCCAATACCCGCGCTGCGCCGGCCTACCCGGTTGGACGCAGGTACCGCACGCTGATCCGGACGCTCCGAGGGACATCTACAAGGATGTGTAGGATGGCCTTCCACTCGGAGCTTGTCCGGGACAATCTCTGACTAGGCCGTTATAAGGGCTGAACTGCGGATTCTGTTCACGTTTCTCTAACCCCTTTCTCGATCGCGACCTGTGACCCGCTTCAGCCCGCCAGCCTGACGCCGACGGACTCGAACAGTCGGTTCAAGTCGCGATCCACCGCGGCGTACAACCGATCCAGCGAGACGCGTCGCTCCGGCGGGAACCGGTCATCCCACGGCACCGGTTCCAGGATCCCGGCCGTCAGGGGCGCGTAGATCCGGTGGAACAGCTTCAGGTACAGCACCGCGATCCGGTACCCTGCCGCCGGGAGGCAGTAGGACTGTGTGCCGGCGACCCGCTCTACCAACCCCTTGCCGCGGAGCTTCGCCAGGTCGTAACGCAGTTGCCCCAGGGTGTAGCTCTCCGTCGTCTTGCCCAGCGCCTCCGCCACGGTCTCGTGCAAGTCGGTCGTCCGGAAGCGGCCACGCCCTGCCAGGAAGGCGAAGCAGGTCAGCGCCTGGAGCACCGCCAGGAGGCGCGGGTCATCGAGCTTCAGTCCCGGCGTCCGCCGCCCGCTCGGCGACACGGTCGGTCGTCGCAACTGCTCCAACTGGCCGCGATCGACGAACGTCTCCACGACATCCTGCTGCACGTCAAGGTAGCGGTCGTTGGCCGCGGCCATCGTCTGCCGCAACTCCGGCAGGTGCTCCACGCCCTTGTTCACCCCCAGGTCGGGCGTGTGGTAGCTCGTCGTCTCGGTGCACAGCACCAGGTTATCGCGCGCGTATTGCTTGATCGAACTACTCTTGTACTCGCTGCGGATGACCGGCTGCCCCAGGTCATGGTCGAGGATCTGGGTCTTCAGGCCCGCGTCGGTGTGTTTCGTGATCCGCCGGCCGAAGATCACCGCGATCTTGTCCGGGTGGCCGATCGAGCGGTTGAGGTCGAGGAGGCGTTCGTGCAGACGGTCCAGCGCCGCGCGGCGCTCGAAGATCAGGTTGGTGCAGTACTCGACCTGGCTGACGAACAGGCGGTAGCCGAACCCTTGATGGCGGCGCTCCCGGTCGGTGAAGAAGGGGACCAGTTGCGCCAGCCAGCGGTGGCCGCAGGCCTCGATGTCCGCGGCGGAGAACCGGTCGGACAGCTCCTGCAGCCGAGCCGGGTCGGCGCAGGTCCGGAAGGCGTTGGCGCACTGATGGAAGGCGATGCCCTCCTCGCGGAGCCGGCACGCCAGCCACTCGTGGCCGTTGAGGCGGACGCGGGCGCTGAAGGGGAAGTAGGGGCAGACGCGCACGAACATCCGGCCGAAGTCCCGGTCCTGGAGGTAGAAGTAGTATTGCTGGACGAAGCGGTTGAGCAGTTCGACGTGGTCGCCCTGGCGGGGGAAGCTGACGGCCACGCGGGCGTTCTCGCGGGCCTTGAGGATGACGGCGATGCCGGCTTGGCCCTGCAACCGTTGATAGGAGGGCTCGACCCACTCCTCGCGGCGGACACCCTTGGGGGGCGTGAGGATCTCGACGTGCCGTTTCTCGGTGCAGGCCTGGACGAAGTGATGGTAGTCGGTGGCGATGGCCTTGAAGTAGGCGGGGGT
>JAWWPY010000199.1:0-5312 GCA_033854735.1 Streptosporangiaceae bacterium
TGGGCGAGCAGCGCCGCGGCCACCCGGGCCCGGCCGCCGCGCAACGCCGCGTCCACCGCGAGTTCCTCATACGCCGACACGTGCCCGACCAGGCCGCGCATCAGCGGGCTGAGCGGGGCCAGCGGCACCGGCCGCGGCCCGGCCGCGCCGATCACCGCCGGCACCTCGATCACCGCCTCGTCGGGCAGGAAGGCCAGCGTGCCCGCGTTGCGCACGTTCACCACCTGGGTGTCCCGCCGGTCGGTGACCAGCGAGGCGAGCAGCGCCACGGCGGCCTCCGAGTAGTAGGCGCCGCCCCGCTCACCGAGCAGGTCAGGTTTGCGGTCCAGGGCCGGGTCGGCGTACATCTCCAGCAGTTCCCGCTCCAGCGCGGCGACCTTCTCGGCTCGGGTCGGGCGGCCGCGCTCCTCCGCGACCACCGCGTCATGCGCGTAGAAATAGCGCAGGTAGTAGGAAGGAACAGCACCAAGCTCCCCCACAACGGACACCGGCAGCCCGGTCAGCCCGGCGATTTCCGGGCCGTGGGCGGCGATCAGGTCCGGCAGCCGGTCGGTCCCGTCCACCATGGCGGCTCGTTCCCAGGTGAGGTGGTTGAGGCCGACGTGGTCGAGGAGGACTTGCCCAGGCGGCACGCCGAGCAGGCCGGCGAAGTGCCGCTGGAAGCCGATCGCGACATTGCAGAGGCCGACCGCGCGGTGCCCCGCGTCGAGCAGCGCCCGGGTGACGATGCCGACCGGGTTGGTAAAGTCGATGATCCACGCGGAACTGTCCGCCCGCTGGCGGGCGCGTTCGGCGATGTCAAGGACGACCGGAACGGTCCGCAGGGCCTTGGCCAGCCCGCCCGCCCCGGTGGTCTCTTGGCCGATGCAGCCCCATTCCAGCGGCCACGTTTCGTCGCGCTGCCGGGCGGCCTGCCCGCCGACCCGCAGCTGGAGCAGGACCGCGCCGGCCCCGTCAAGCCCGGCGTCCAGGCTGGTTGTCCAGCGCACCTGGGCCGGGTGGCCGAGCGCTCGCATGATCCGCGCCGACACCGGGCCGACCACCGCTAGCCGGCTGGCGTCGGGGTCGACCAGGGTCAGCTCGGTGACCTTGACGTCGTCGGCCAGCCTGCCGATGCCGTCGACGAGTTCCGGTGTGTAGGTGGACCCGCCGCCGATGACCGCCAGCTTCATCCGAATGCCCTCACTTCCGCGCCGGCCTGGGCGACATGGCAGGCCACATCGTGGCCGGGGAGAAGTTCGCTGAGTTCCGGCGTCAGCCGGTGACACGTGTCGATGGCGAGCGGGCAGCGCCAGCGGAACCGGCAGCCCGGGGCAGGATCGACGACCCGCGGCGGCTCGCCCCGGTCGCTCTCCGCCGTGACGTCCAGCGGTGCTCGTGGGTCGGGCACGGCGGACAGCAGCAGCTGGGTGTAAGGGTGCTTGGGGTGGGCCAGCACGTCCTCGACCCGCCCGGCCTCGGCGATCTGCCCGGCGTACATCACGATCAGCCGGTCGGCCACGTAGCGTGCGCTGGCGATGTCGTGCGTGATGTACAGGATGGACACGCCTTCGGCGTCGCGCAGCCCCGCCATGAGGTTCAGCAGGCCGATACGGATGGAGACGTCGAGCATCGAGACCGGCTCGTCGGCCAGGATGAGTTTCGGCCGCAGCGCCAGAGCCTGGGCAAATCCCACCCGCTGCCGCTGGCCGCCGCTGAGCTCGTGCGGGTAGCGCGCGAGCACGTCGGCGGCCGGGGTCAGCCCGACGATGTCGAAGACCCGTCGGCATTCCTCGTCCCGCTGCTGCTTGGACAGCTCAGGCCGGTGCAGCTTGAGGCCGCGCTGGATGCCGTGGGAGATCCGGAACACTGGGTTGATCGAGCTGAACGGGTCCTGGAAGACCATCGGAACCAGCCCGGTGTAGCGCAGGGTGTCCTGGCGCGAGCGGATGCCGGACAGCGGCCTGCCCTCGAAGTAGATCTCGCCGCTGGTCGGCTTGTATACCTTGGCCAGCAGCCTGGCGATGGTGCTCTTGCCGCTCCCGCTCTCGCCGGCCAGGGCCACGATCTCGCGTTCACCGATGGACAGGCTGACGTCGTCGACCGCATGCAGGGTGCGCCGGGAGAGCCCGCCGCCGATATGGAAATGCTTGGTCAGCCCCGCGGTCCTCAGCAGCGGCCCGGTGCTGGCCCGGGGGGGCACAGCATCTCCCCGGGGGATGCCCCCGGACCCCAATGGCCCGGAACCCCCCGCCGGCCCGGAACCCCCGGCCGGCCCGGTCAAGTCAGTCACTCGCGTCCTTCCCGTTGGCCTGCAGCAGGCAGCGGACCGCCACGCCGTCCACCTGGTACAGGCCGGGCTGAGTCGTCGCGCAGGTGGCCATGGCCTTCGGGCACCGCGGTGCGAACCGGCAGCCTTGCGGTGGCTCGGCGAGGTCCGGCGGGCGGCCCGGGATGCCGGTCAGGGGCACTCGCGGGCCCCTGATCGACGGGAACGCCTCGAGCAGGCCGATGCTGTAGGGGTGCAGCGGCGAGTCGAAGACCCGCCGGGTGGCGCCGAACTCGGCCACCTGGCCCGCGTACATCACCATCAGCCGGTCGGAGAAGTGGCTGACCAGCGACATGTCGTGGGTGACGAAGATGATCGCGAAGCCGAGCTGCTGCTGCAGTTCCTTGATCTGGACCATGAGCGAGCGCTGGGCCACGACGTCGAGCGCGGAGGTGGGCTCATCCATGATCACCAGATCCGGGGTGAAGAGCATCGCCATCGCGATCATCGATCGCTGCCGCATGCCCCCGGACAGCTGATGCGGGTAGCTCTTCAGGTGCACGGGGTCGATGCTCACCATGCGGAGCACTTCGGCTGACCGATCGGCAATCTCAGCCGCTGACATGGTGCCGTGCGCCCGCATCGCGTCCCGGAACTGCGCCCCGATCGACTTGACCGGGTTGAGCGCGTTCATCGCGCTCTGCATGACCACGGACAGGTCCTTCCATCGCACCGCGGCGAGCTGGGAGTCGGTCAGCCCGACCATGTTGCTGCCCTTGAAGGTCACGCTGCCGCCGGTGACAGCGGCGGGCGGGACCAGCAGCTGGGCGATCGCGAACAGCAGCGTGGACTTGCCGCAGCCGGATTCCCCGACGATGCCGATGAACTCGCCCGGGCCCAGGTCGAAGCTCACGTCGTCGACCGCGAGGACCGCCCCGCGGTCCATGGCGTACTCCACCGACAGGCCGCTCACCCGGAGGACCGGAGCTCCCGTCGGCCACGGCGGCGGTGAGCTGGGATGGTCAGCTGGCACGCTTGGTCCGCCTCCTCCGTATCGGCCGCAATGCGGGATTGCCGATCTCATCGAAGGCGTAGTTGAGCAGGGCGAAGGCCGCACCCAGTGCGGCGATGCAGGCGCCCGGCGCGATGGCCCACAAAGGCTGGCCGGTCTGCAGCGCCGCGTTGTTCTGCGCCCAGTAGAGCATCGTGCCCCAGCTCACCGTGTTGGGGTCGCCCAGGCCGATGTACTGCAGGCTGGAGGCGAACAGCACGGCATACAGGGCATTGGTCAGGAAGCTGGCCACGATGAGCGAGGTCATGGTGGGGATGACCTCCACCAGGATGATGTACAGCCGGCGTTCGCCGCGCACCCGCGCCGCCTCAAGGAAGTCCCGGCCGCGCATCGAGAGGGCCTGTGACCGCAGCTGGCGCGCGGTGTAGGACCAGCTGGTCGTGGTGAGCACCACGATGAGCACCAGCGTGCTCCCGCCGTGCGCGTATCCGGCGATCACGATCAGCAGCGGGAACAGGGGGATGACCAGCAGCACGTCGGTGAGCACGCTGAGCGAGCCGTCCCACAGGCCGCCGAGGTACGCGGCGGCGACGCCGACCAGGACCGCGATCCCGGTCGTGGCCAGCCCGGCCACGAACGCGATGATCAGCACATTCCGGGTTCCCCACACCAGCTGCGCGAACATGTCCTGCCCGTACGCGGTGGTGCCGAGCAGGTGGGCGGCTGACAGGCTCAGCCGTGGGGCGTAGGCGTCCGCGCTGGGGCTGTCGTGGGCGATCACCCCGGGGAAGAGCGAGACCAGGATGAACACCGCTAGCAGCGCGGTGCCCGTAGTGGCCTTCCGGTTGGATCGCACGGCGCGGGCCATCCGCGCCAGCGCATGCGTGGCCGGCGGCACGGACGGCCCGGCCGCCTGGCCGGTGGTGGGCTCCTGGCCCGGCTGGCCGACCGTGGTGGAGACCCCGGAGATGGGCATGGACATGTCTCTAGCCCGCCGTCCTGGTGCGCGGGTCCAGCAGCGCGGTGGCGATGTCGGCGAGCAGGATGGCCAGCAGCACCGCGAGCGTGATGAGCAGGAACAGGGCCTGCATCAGCGGGTAGTCCTCGCCCTGAACGGCCTGGAGCAGCATGAAGCCGACGCCGGGGTAGTTGAACACGTACTCGATCAGGATGGCGCCGCTGACCACGAACCCGAGGGACATGGCGAAGCCGGTGAGGTTGGGCAGGATCGCGTTGCGTGCCGCGTAGTCGATCATGATGCGCCGGCCAGGCAGTCCCTTGGCCCGTGCCATCCGCACGTAATCCTCGGCCAGGGTGGTGATCATGGTGTTGCGCATGGTCAGGATCCAGGTGCCGATCGTGGTGATCAGGAGCGCGAAGGCGGGCAGGGCGGCGTGCGAAAGCACATCCCCGATGAAGGTGGGCGACACGGACGGGGTGTCCGTCGAGACGTAGTAGCCGCCCTGGGAGGGCAGCCAGTGCAGGCTGATCCCGAAGATCAGGACGAGCACCATGCCCACCCAGAAGTAGGGGACGGCCGAGGTAATCACGAACACCGGCGGCATGATGCTGTCCAGCCGCCCGCCACGGCGCCAGGCGGCGACTATGCCGATGCCGGTGCCGAGCGCGAAGGCCAGGACCGTGGTGAAGCCCACCAGGCCGAGCGTCCACCAGATCGCGCCGCCGATGACCGAGCTGACCGACTTCGGGTAGAAGTCCAGCGACGTCCCGAAGTTACCCGTGACCACCTGGTGCAGGTAGCTGACGTACTGCGCGGGCAGGCTCGTGTGGGTGTTGACGCCGAACAGGACATCCAGGGCCTTCAGGGTGCCCGGGCTGATCTGCCCGTGGAACTTGGACAGCATCGCGAGCGCGGGGTTCCCGGGCATCAGCCGCGGGAGCAGGAAATTGATGGTCAGCGCCGCCCACAGCGTGAACAGGAAGAAGCCGAGGCGGCGGAGCGCGAATCTCAAGCTCGTCTCCTCGTGGTCATCGTCGGCTCCTTCATGCGGGCTCTCCGGACGGGGCTGGCTAATGATACGGCGACCACCG
>JAWWPY010000200.1:0-2576 GCA_033854735.1 Streptosporangiaceae bacterium
CACGGCTGCAGTGGGTGGCCTGCGAGGCGGTGCTCGCCGCCGACGCGCTGCACCGGCGCACCGGGGAGAAACGCTTCGCTACGGCCGAGCGGCAGTGGTGGGCTGAGATTGACCGCCATTTCCTGGACCGGAAGAACGGCGGCTGGTGGCAGGAACTGGCCCCGGACATGACCCCGGCCGGGTCCACATGGTCGGGCAAGCCGGATCTCTACCACTCCTACCAGGCCCTCCTGCTCCCGTCGCTCCCGCTGAGCCCGACCGCGGCCACCGCGCTGGCCAGGCGAAGGGCCGCCGGTGGGCCCGGCCGCGCGCCCGGCGGCGCGCTCGCGTCGTGATCAGCCATCCGCCGAGATCATGAAACGAGCCGCGGCCGTACTGATCGGCGGCCCCCCGGCCACGGGCAAGAGCACGCTGGCCAGCGCCCTGGCTCCCGAGCTTGGTGCCGCCCTGCTGGACCTGGACGTGCTGACCGGCCCGCTCACCCGGGTCGTGTCCGGGCTGATCGGCGTCCGTGACCTGGATGATCCGGTGCTGGCCGGCCTGACGCGGGACGCGCGCTACGACACGCTGCTCGACCTGGCCGACGCAAATCTGCGGGCCGGCCTGCCCGTGGTTCTGGTGGCGCCCTTCAGCAGAGAACGAGCGGACCCGGCCGCCTGGGCCGCCATGGCGGGGCGGATCGCGGCCGACCCCCTGGTGGTCTGGCTGCACCTGCCAGCGGAGGAACTGATCCAGCGCCTAACCCGGCGCGCGCTGTCCCGTGACGAGAACAAGATCCACGACCCCGCCTCCTTCCTGGCCGGCCTGGATCTTGAGCCGCCGGTGGTGCCGCACCTGGCCCTGGACGCCTCCGAGCCAACCGGCAGCCTGGTCAGATCCGTCCTGGATCACCTCTCCCGATAGGTTCGGCCCCGGTCTTGCCATCGATGGCACGATCCTGCACAATCGAGGTATGCCATCGATGGCACAGACGGCGCCTGAAGGCGCACCACAGGCGAGCGGACGACTGGCCGCGAGCAGGCTGCTCGATGTCGCGCAGGCGGCCGGGGTGAGCCTGCGCACCGCGTCGCGGGTCCTGAACGACGATCCGCGGGTCGCGCCGGACACCCGGCAGCGCGTCCAGGAAGCGATGCTCGAGCTTCGTTTCGAGCCAGACGCGATGGCCCGGTCGCTGCGGGCGGGCACGGACACCGCGATCGGGTTCGTCGTGGAATCCATCGCTGATCCGTTCTTCGCCGAAGTCATCGACGCGGTGGAGCAGGAGATGTCGCGTCACGGCCGGCCAGTGCTCGTGACGAGCACCCGGCGTGATCCTGAATGGGAACGGGACGTCATCGGGCGCATGATGCAGCGGCGGGTCGCCGGCCTGCTGATCTGCCCGACCAGCGATGACCATTCCTGGCTCGACACGCGGCGGGTCCCGATCGTGCTCATCGACCGGCCGGCGCCTGGTCTGTCCGCCGACCTGGTCGAGATTGATGACCATCGCGCGGCCTTCGAGGCCGTGGCTCACCTCATCGCCCACGGGCACCGGCGCATCGCCTACGTGGGCGACACGCCCGCCATCCCGACGTCAGCCGCCCGCCTGCGCGGTTACCGCGATGCCCTGGCTCATCACGGGATCGAGGTGGACGGGCAGCTGGTCCACTGCGAGTGCGCTACCAGCCAGGCCGCCACCGAGGCGGTGTCCGCCCTGATCGGCGGCTCCCGCCCGCCGGCGGCCATACCGCCGGCGGCCATACCGCCGACGGCAATACTGAGCGCCACAACGCGGGCGTCGCTGGGCGTGGTGCCGGCCTTGCACTCAGCCGGGCGCACGGACATCGCCCTCGTCTCGTTCGGCGACTTCCCCATGGCCGATGCCCTGCGCCCGGCCGTCACCGTCGTTGATCATCCCGGTCATGAGGTCGGGCGCGCCGCCGCGGCGCGGCTCCTGGCGCGCTTGGCCCAGCCCGGCCTGCCGGTGGACCGCATCCAGGTACCGGCCAGGATCATCGAACGCGGCTCCGGGGAGCTGCGCCCGTGACCTCCAGCACGGATGTCGTCCTGGGCATCGACATCGGCACCACCTCAGCCAAGGCTGTGGCCCGGCCGGCGTCGCAGCGCGGCCCGTATGTGGAGCAGCCCGGCACCCCGTATGCCGAGCACCAGACCCCATGGCACACCAGCAGCTGCGGCCAGACCGAGATCGATCCGCGCCGCCTCCTCGGCACGGCCGTGGAACTGATCGGCTCGACGGTAACGGCGGCCGAATCGGCGTGGGGACCGGTCCGGGTACGCAGCATCGGCGTGGCCGGCCTGGCCGAGAGCGGCGTGCTGCTCGATGCGGCGGGGCGGCCGGCCGCGCCGGCGATCGCCTGGTTCGATCGCCGCGGCGACCACGAGCTGGAGCAGGCCGCCCGGGAGTTCCCCGGATTTCCCGCCATGTTCGAGCGCACCACCGGACTTCGGTGGTCGAGCCAGGCCAGCATGGCCAAGCTGATGTGGCTGCGCGCCAGCGGATATCAGCCGGGCCGCGCATCCACCTGGATGAGCGTGCCCGAGTGGATCGTCTTCGCCCTGGGCGGCGACCCGGT
>JAWWPY010000201.1:0-3265 GCA_033854735.1 Streptosporangiaceae bacterium
AGAGGTCACAGATTCACTCCAGATGAAAGCGGACTTCGGTCCAGCCCTGGTGCGGCACGAAGTGCGGGCCGACGCGCAGCGCCGCGCTTACCGCTTCTCGCGGCTCCAGCCGTCCGACCATGCGGCCACCGCCGTCGAGGTCGACGGTCACGATCGTGTAGGGCACGTCAGCCTCGAACGCGGGCTGGAAGGCCCGCCGCACGGTGACCCACGAATATACGGAACCGGCCGTTGCCTCCCGGATCGCCGCGCCGACCGCCGCGCAGTACGGGCAGGAGGGCATGGGCGGGAAGCGCCGTCTGCCGCAGCTCACGCATTCCTGCACGGACAGGCGGCCCTTGGCCAGGTCGTCCCAGTAAAACTGGGAGTCGACGTCAGGGCTGGGCGGGACGGGCTCGGCCGCTGTGCCCGGCATCGCCGCGGTCACCGGCCGGTCCACTGCGGCGTGCGCTTGCCGGCGAATGCTTCGAGTCCCTCGGCCGCGTCCGCGCTGGTCAGGCAGTAGCGGGCGGTCACCTCGCGCTCGAGGCGGAGCCCGGCATCGACGTCGGTCCCGCTGAAGAACGCCGCGTTGAGCGTGCGCTTCGCGTTGCCGAGCGCCAGCGGCGACTTCTTCATGACGTCCCGGGTCAGCTCGGCGGCGGCGGCCACCAGTTCGCCGTCAGGCAGCACCCGCGATACCAGGCCCCATGCCATGGCTTCCTCGGCCCTCAGCAGGCGGCCTGTGACGATCAGCTCCCTGGCGCGAGCGGGCCCGACCATGCGAGGCAGCATGGTGAGCACACCCCCGCCGCCCATCTGCCCGAAGGGAAGGTGTGCATCACCGATCCGGGCGGACTCGGCCATGAAGGCAAAATCACAGAACAAGACGAGCTCGATGCCGCCGGCGACCGCGATCCCGTTCACGAGGGCTACCACCGGCTTCGGGTACTGCGGAATCCGCTGGAAGACCTGGTGAATGTCCGCCAGGAACTGCGGGAAGTCCTGAGCGTCGCGCTGCAGGGCCCGGTATTTCTTCATGTCGCCGCCAGCGCTGAAGGCGCGGCCCGCACCGGTAATGGCGATCACCCGCACCGCGGGCTCCGCAGCGAGGGTGTCCAGAACCCGGCCGAGCTCGTGCACGGTCTCCCAGTCCAGAGGGTTCATCTCGTCCGGCCGGTTGAGCGTCACCAGGCCCAGCGCCGGGTCCCCATCGACGTCGAGACGGTCCACCGCCACCGAGGTCAGTTCTGCGCGCACCTCTCGCCTCCCATGTCTTCCGAGCCTTCGGAGTCCGAGCCTTCGGAGCCCGAGCCTTCCGAGTCCGAGCCTGCCGCGAGGGCCTTCCTCAGCCACGGCGGGAGCGCCTGCTTGCTGACCTCCGCGCCCTGACCAGGGCGCGGAGGTGCGTAACCGCCGAACGCGTGGGTGACCGCGACCTCCACGGCGGGATGCTCGGTGCGCGGGCCCCAGACGTCACAGCGGGTCGTGAACGACGTGGTGCCGATCCGCTGCGCCGACAATCGGAGGCGGAGGTGGTCGTCGAGACCCAGCGGCGCCCGGTACCGGACCTCTACCCCGACGACCGGGATCGCCTCGCCCGCGCCCAGCATCGCGGCGATGCTGTGCCCCGAGTGCTCGAGCCAGTCGCCGAGCAGCACTTCCGCCCAGCGCAGCGGGCTCGCGTAATAGATGATCCCGGCTGCGTCCACGTCGGCCATGGTTACCCGCCAGGAACGTTCGATCAGCACGACAGCACCCTAATCATGCGTCAGTTATTGACGCAAGCGACGTTTCTCGACTTCATGGTTGACACTCCGCCGGGCCGGTGCGTAGCGTCTGCGCTGTGGTGAACCGCGACGCAGCGATAGCCGGGATCGGCTTTACCGGGCTCACGAAGAAGTCGGGCCGCAGCGTGCTGGACCTGGCTGCCGAGGCGTGCCGCGCGGCGGTCGAGGATGCCGGGCTGGCCCTGGCCGACATCGATGGGATCGGCAGCTTCATGGTGCTCGGGGACTCGGTCCCGAGTGAAGCGGTCGCCACTGCCCTGGCCCTCCCGCAGACCCGCTACGTCATGGACTTCCAGCAGGGCGGCCAGTCGCCGGCCTGGGTCGTCGCCAACGCGGCCATGGCGGTGAGCCAGGGCTACGCCGAGAACATCGTCGTGTTCCGCGCGCTCAACGGCCGCAGCGGTGTCCGCGTCGGCAGCTCTGCCTTCCTCGGCGGTGCGGGCCAGTTCCGCTACCCCATTGGCTACGACACCTACATGCAGTACATCGCGATGTGGGCGCGGCGCTACCTGATCGAGACCGGGCAGGAGCCTGACGACCTGGGTGCCATCCCGGTCGCCCAGCGCTGGTACGCCGAGCGCAACGAGCGGGCCATCCAGCGCAAGCCACTCGACCGGGACTCCTACCTGGCCTCACCTCGCATCGTCGACCCGTTCCGAGTCGCCGACTGCACGAGCGAGGTGGACGGCGCCTGCGCCGTCGTCGTCACCAGCCTGGACCGGGCGCGCGACCTGCGCCACCGGCCAGCGCTCATCGCCTCGGCCGCCTACCGGGCCGGTGCCCGGCCCGGACTCGACATCGGAGACCACGTGCTCTATGAGGACTACACCCGGAACTTCACCTCGCTGCTCCGCGACGAGCTGTACGGTCGCGCCGGGATCGGGACCGCCGACGTCCAGTTCGCGGAGATCTACGACTGTTTCTCGAGCACGGTCGTGTTCGGTCTCGAAGGCCTTGGCTTCTGTGGCCGCGGCGAGGCGATCGAGTTCGTCGAGTCGGGGGCAACGGCTATCGGCGGGACCCTTCCGGTGAACACCAACGGCGGCCTGCTCGCCGAGGGCTATCTGCACGGGATGAACACCGTCGCCGAGGCAGTACTGCAGATCCAGGGCCGCTGCGGCGACCGCCAGGTTCCGCGCCACGAGGTTGGCGTGGTCACGTCGGGTGCGCTCGTGGACGGCTCGGCCCTGGTCCTGGTGGCGGCATGAGCGCCCTCGCGACCCGGTTCACCGACCTCGTCGGCATCGAGCACCCGGTTGTCCAGGAGGGCATGGGCCCGTTCAAGACGGCGCGGCTCGCCGCCGCGGTCAGCGAAGCCGGCGGCCTCGGCACGGTGAGCATGCCAGGCATGACCGCTGATCCGGCCGAGGGAGCGCGGGTCCTGCGCGGGCACATCGAGGAGACCGCCTCGCTCACCGGCAAGCCCTTCGCCGTTAACGTCCCGGTCGGCCGGGCCAACGGCGGGGACGTCCTGCCCATCTCCGAGGCCTACATCC
>JAWWPY010000202.1:0-5970 GCA_033854735.1 Streptosporangiaceae bacterium
GAACGCCGCTCATGAGCATGCTGCATGAAGACGGCATATGGGCAGGTCAGCGGTGTAGCAGTACTTCCAAGGATTCCGTTCTGTAAAACCGTCGGCTTAGCCTACGTTGGTTCGAACCCAACACCTGCCACACAGAACCCCAGGTCAGGTCCGGTGCCGGTGTTCCCGGAGGCCGGGTCTGATGCGTGTCCGGGAGCGGTTCGGTAGACCGCTGACGATGTCTGTGGGCCAGTTGTGGGCCAGATCTGGCCTGGTCAGCGGCTTATGGGGAACGGCTGCCCGGGATCGCCCGTCCGGGCCGCGATCCATGGAACCGGCCTCCTCGGCCGGTATTTCCGCAGCTCACAGACGTCTAACCGGATCTGGGCGGAGGTTTCAGGTCCAGCTGTGTCCCGTTGAGTCCAGCTGCGGCACGGACGTATGACGGACGGGATTCCTGGCGTCTGCGCCGGTTTTTGTGGGCCAGCGGGGGGCCAGTGGCTGGGGCGGAGGGCTTGCTCGATGTGCTGGCTGGCGATCTGGTCGCAGCCGGGTATGCAGTGGGCGTAGATGGTGAGCAGGACGCGCACGCTGTGCCCGGCGCGGGCAGCGATCTCGGCGGGCGGGGCGCCGGAGGCCAGCCACAGCGACAGCGCGGCATGGCGAAGGTCGTAGGGGCGGCGTGCCGGCTGGGTGCCTGTCCCGTCCTCCGGGATGGCTGCGGCGCGGGCCTGGTGCCAGATCCGGCCGTAGAGGTTTTCGCTGAGCGGGCCGCCGCGGGCGCCCCGGAACAGCCACCCATCTTCGGCGCACCCGAAAGCCCGCAAGTGCCAGCGCAGGAGGCGGGCAAGCTGCGGGGGGATCGGGACCGTCCTGATGGCGCCTTCCGGCCGGTGTTTGAGGCTGCGGAGTTCGCGTGGGGTGCCGTTGCCGGTCCAGGCCCGCGCCGACCGGGGGAGGGATGCTGTGAGGGTCAGCTGTCCCCAGCCGCATGCGGGGAGGGTGCAGGAGCTGGCGCGCAGCGCGACGGCTTCGGCGGGGCGCAGCGCCGCGTAGTACAGGCAGCCGAAGAACGCGGTCAGCTCCGGGCGGATCTGGGTGACCTCGGCCAGGATCGCCTGCACCTCGGCGGGGGTGGCCGCTGACCGCGGGTCCACTGCGAAGGAGGATCTCGGGGGCCGCCAGGTGATGCGGTCCAGTGGGTTGGCTGCCAGGAGTCCGAGTTCTGCCGCGTAGCTGAGGCAGCCGTGGAAGACGGCGCGCTTGCGGGTGATGGTCGTGGCCGCCGCCCGGGTCCCATCCAGGCGCAGGGCCAGGGCGTCCAGCGCACGCCGGGTCACCTGCGGGTCGGCCAGGGCGGTCAGCGGCAGACAGTGATGCGAGGCCCAGGCCAGTGCCGCTGTGGCCGTCGGCCCGGGATCAGTGTCGGCCCGGGCTGGGTTGAACGTGTGCCCGTAGAGGGCGGCGCGCAGCACCGCTGCGGGCGGCCCGCCCCGGCCGGGCGTGAAGAGGGCTGGGGTGACGGTGGCCAGGGCGTCGGCGATCCCGGCCCGGGTGTGGGCTGCTGCCAGGGGCCATTTGATCGCGGCGTAGGCGGCGGCGTGCTCCAGCCAGCTGATGGTGGCTGGTTCGGGCGTGGCCCAGGACGCCGGTTCCCCGGTTCCGGGGCTGAAGTCCAGGCCCTTGCGGGCAGCGCGGATGAGCTCGGCCCGGTAACTGTCCGCCAGCCCCCGGGTGATGAACGACCGCGACCGGGCCCGGCCGGCGGCATGCCAGCGGACCTCGAACGGGCGGCGGCGGTCCGCCCTGCGGCGGATCGCATGGATCCGGACATCAAACGCGCTCATGTTAGATACCCCCCTCGGCCACCCAGCTACACCAGCGCTCACATGACCGGCAGCTCCAGTCACCGGCTGACCCGGAGAGCAGGCCCCCGGGGTCAGGCGGCCATCAGGAAAGTCAACGCGATTCCGAGTGTCCGTGGCCGCGCAGAAGCACAAGAAGCCAGCCGCGGCAGGCAGCTGTCAGCCCAGCGGGAAACGGGCGTCGGCAGCCACGCAGGGTAAGCGCGACGGCGTGCGTCAGCACAATACATTCGGCGCCGAACGCCGACTCTGCCCGTCTTGCGGTCGCGTCGGATAGACCGTGCAGTACGCACAGAATGTCCGGTTCTGGCTCGTCTGGCAGGTGGCCCGCTCATCGTGGCAGGAGCAGAATGTGTCCGCTCCACCGAGGTCCGGGACTGGGCCGCCGTGACTGGCCTGGTCATCGACGTTATGCGGAAGATCACATTGGGCCTTATCGGCTCAGTGCCGCCGGCCGCCAGGGTGCCGATCACGTTGGTATGGACGGCATCACATCGTGGAGTTCTCCATGCCGGCCATGAACAAGCCTTTGCTACGCATGTGCTGTCACCCCCCGGTTGTCGGTCCGGTCCCTGCCCGGCACCTGACAAACCGGCCCGCCCGCGGAACTCATCGCGCGTGCAGCGTCGCGCTCACAACTGCGACTCGGCGGCAAGGTCCTGGGGCTGGGGGATCACTACCGTGATGTCGAGGCCGCCGGCGGGCTGGCTGCGGGCGGTGACGGTCGCGCGGTGCGCGGTGGCGACGGAGCGGGTGATGGACAGGCCGAGCCCGGCGCCGCCGCGGCCGCCGGTGCGGGCCTGCATGCGCCGGAACGGCTCGAACAGCGAGGGCACGGCGTCGTCCGGGATGGGCGGCCCGCTGTTGGCGATCTCGAGGTACGCGGCCGCGTCGCTGCTGCCGGTGCGCAGCCTGATCCAGCCGCCGGGCTCGTTGTGCCGGACGGCGTTGTCGACCAGGTTCCAGATCATCCGCTCCAGCAGCTGCGGGTCTCCGGTTATCTCGGCCGGGTCAAGCTTCATGTCGACCCGCAGGTCCAGGCGTTCGATCTCGGGAGCGGCGACGTCGATGGCGTCCTCGGCCCAGGTGGCCAGGTCGGTGAACTCGGCGGCGAGCTTGCCCTGGTCGCTCACAGCCAGGGTGAGCAGCGCCTCGACCATGCTCTCGGCCCGGTCGATGGAGCGCCGCACGCGCACGGCCGCATCCGTGAGCTGCCGCGCGGTCGGGGACGGCTTGGCCAGGGTCACGTCGATCGCCGTGCGCATCACGGTCAGCGGCGTGCGCAGCTCGTGCGAGGCGTTGGCGACGAACCGGCGCTGGGTGGCGAACGCCGCGTCCAGGCGTTCGAGCATGTCGTCGAAGGTGTCGGCCAGTTCCTTGAGCTCGTCCCTCGCCCCGGTCAGCGCCAGCCGCTCGCCGAGGTGCTGCTCGGAGGCCCGGCGGGCAGTCTCAGTGATCACCCGCACCGGGCGGAGCACGCGGCCGGACATGAACCAGCCCAGGCCGCCCGAGGCGACCGTCATGACGGCGAGGCCGACGAGGGAGAACGCCAGCAGGTCGGCCAGCGCGCGCTGGCGCTGCGCCTGCGAGCCCGAGACGGCGCCGGCGTCATAGGCCGCCTTCGCCTGCTTGCACTCGTGCACAAGCGACTTCGAGATAGGGGACGGGCGGTTGCCTTTCTCGGCGGGGCTCGGCGGCTTGCACTCACGGTTCAGGAAGTTCAGCTCCTGGCTGCTGAGGCCCGTCGTGGCTGCGGGGGGCTGCGCGGGGAGGCTGCTGGCGACCAGCCCGTAGGTGAGCGCGAGCAGCGCCGATCCTGCGGCGAAGAACAGCGTGGCGTAGATGATCGTGAGCCGGGTCCTGACCTTCTGCGGCCAGAGTCTGCGGAGTGGGCGCACGTTCATGGGAGCCGGTAGCCGCTGCCGACAACGGTGTCGATGGGGTCGGGCTCGCCGAGCTTGCGCCGCAGCCGGCCGATCGTCACCGTGACCGTGCGGGTGAACGGGTCGGCGTTCTCATCCCAGACCCGCTCCAGCAGATCCTCGGCGGCGACCACGCCCCCGTCGGCGACGAGGAGTTCTTCGAGGATCCCCATCTCCTTGCGGGTGAGCGACAGCGGCCGGCCCGCCCGGCTGGCCCGGCGGCGGGCCCGGTCGAGCACGATGTCGCCGCGCACGATCACCGGGACGGCGGCCGGGGCGCGCCGGGCCAGCGACCGGACCCTGGCGATGAGCTCCTCGAACGCGAACGGCTTGCCGAGGTAGTCGTCGGCGCCGAGGTTGAGGCCCTGCACCCGGTCGCCGACCGTGGCGGCCGCGGTCAGCATCAGGACGCGCGCCGCCGAGCGGGACCCGACCAGCGTGGCGCAGACCGCGTCGCCGTGGACCTGGGGCAGGTCCCGGTCCAGGATCACCACGTCGTAGGAGTTCATCAGGGCCTTCTCGATCCCGGCCGGCCCGTCATAGGCCACGTCCGCGCCGATGCCCTGGTCACGAAGGCCGTCGGCGATGTCGTCCGCCAGCTCGGCCTGATCCTCGACCACCAGCACCCGCATGAGGCCATGATGCCCTGCCGGACATCACACCAGCATCACATACGCCGCCAAGGCGCCCCCGGGCCGCCAGCACGCGACCTGGCCTTTCGCACGACGCCGGGCGGCGGACCTCGCCCGGGAACGGCGCCGCGCGTGATGTCGGTGTGACGCCTAGCGGCGTATGTCTGTGGGTGACCGGGCACGGCGCCCGGCCGTGAGGAGGAACACCGATGCCCGTAACGACACCCGCCCCGGCGCTCACCAAGGAGCGCCCCGCCCGGGCCGCGCACCCGCGGCGCTGCGGCGGACGGCGGAACGGAGAACATCGCATGAGCATGAACGAGGCAACAGGCGGTCGCCGGCGCTGGCGCCGAGCGCGGCCGCGGCGGGCGGGCGTACTGGCCGGTCTCGTGCTGCTGACGGCGGCATGCGGCGGCAGCCCAGGGGCAGTGAGCTCCCCGTCAGCGAGCACCGCGTCAGCGAGTGCCACGTCCAGACTCGCCTACGTCCACTGCGTGCGCGCCCACGGCGTGCCGAACTACCCCGACCCCGATAGCAACGGACAGGAACCTCCCGGCACGAAGCAGCTATTCGTGAACAACCCCCAGTTCCGGGCGGCCTCCAGCGGATGTAGGCACCTGCTCCCGAACGGCGGCCTTCCGACCCAGACTTCACAAGCCAACGCCCTGACAGAGGCCGGCGCGGTGAGATTCGCCGGGTGCATGCGCACCCACGGATACCCGACGTTCCCCGACCCCACCATCGATTCCGTCGGCCAGCCTGTTTTCAAGGTGCAGGCCGCCGGCATTGCCCCGCAATCGCCGCAGGTCCTGGCCACGCTGCGCAGATGCCTGTCGCTGCTGCACCTAATGGGGATCCCGCAGGCTTCGAGTTAGGCGGCAGTTGCGTCCGGCATCTCCAGGATCCCGGACTCCTTACGCGTCAGGGACAGCGCGCTGGAGCTGCGGGTAGCGCGCTGCCGGGCACGGTCGGCGGGCAGGTCCCCGCGGTTCGGCAACGGCAGCACGGACGGCGCCCGGCGGCTCATTAGCCGGAGGCGGAAATCGAGGAAACGCAAACAACGGAGGCAGATCGTGAGTGAGACGGCTTCGCGGGACCAGCAGGTTCCGAGTGACCAGCAGGGTTTCCCAGGTCAGGGGGGTGCACCGCCGGGGCCGCGGGGCTGGCGGCGGCGTCGCCGGGGCGGCTGGGCGGCGCTGGGCATCGTGGTCGTGGTGGCGAGCGGGGTGGTGGCGGCGTGGCGGGCCGGGGCGTTCTCCCCGGCCGCCTCGCCGGGGGCCGGGCAGCAGGGGGCGGCCGCGCCGGCGACCCAGCCGGTGGTCCGGCAGGATCTGTCGGCGACCACGCCGGTGTCTGCGACGCTGGGGTACGCCGGGTCGTATGCGGTGACCGGGCAAGGCGGCGGGACGCTGACCTGGCTGCCGCCGGCCGGGCGGGTGATCCGGCAGGGGCAGGTGCTGTACCGGACCGGCAACGGCTCCCCGGTGGTGCTGCTGTACGGCAGGGTGCCGGACTGGCGGGACCTGGATGAGGGGATCACCGGCCAGGACGTGACCCAGCTCAACCACGACC
>JAWWPY010000203.1:0-4279 GCA_033854735.1 Streptosporangiaceae bacterium
GCGCTCGCCTGGACGGATGAGAGCGGGCAAACCTGGCTGAGTTACGACGACCCAGTCTGGATCGCTGAGCGCCACGCGCTGACCGAGTCGAGCGCGGCGTCGGCGCAGATACTGCGCGGGGCGATCGGGAAGCTGGCTCGCGCGGCCGCGGGCGCCTGAGACGCGGCGCCTGAGACGCCAGGGCCGTGGTGGGAGCCCTCCGTGTCCGGGGGTCCCAGTACGCCGGCATGGGGACATACGGCACCGGCGGCGTGGCCGGCCGCCGTGCGCTACCCTGGATGTATGCGTTCCGACCGGCTGGTCCTTACCTAGCCGCGCTGACTGACCCCGTCGTTGGCGCGGCTGCCCCTCGTGACCGGGGGGCTTTTCTGTTGCCGGAGCCGGACCGACCAAGTACTGAGGAAACACCATGACAGCCGCCGAGAGTGCTGAGCGGGCGCAACACTACGATCCCCGCGCCATCCAGGAAAAGTGGCAGGCCCGCTGGGCGGAGATGGACCTGTTCCGGGCCAGTGATGACCCGGACGACCCCCGCCCGCGCACCTACCTGCTGGACATGTTCCCTTACCCCTCCGGCGACCTGCACATGGGGCACGCTGAGGCGTACGCCATCGCCGACGCGGTGGCCAGGTATTACTTCCAGCGCCACCACAACGTGCTGCACCCCATCGGCTGGGATGCGTTCGGGCTGCCCGCCGAGAACGCGGCGATCAGGAACAACACCCACCCGGCTGACTGGACGTACGCCAACATCGAGACCCAGGCCGCGTCGTTCCGCCGGTACGCGGTGTCCTTCGACTGGTCACGGCGGCTGCAGACCTGCGACCCCGCGTACTACCGCTGGAATCAGTGGCTGTTCCTGCGCTTCTACGAGCGCGGCCTGGCGTACCGGAAGGACGGCTACGTCAACTGGTGCCCGCACGACCAGACCGTGCTGGCCAACGAGCAGGTGATCGCGGGCCGGTGCGAGCGGTGCGGGACCGAGGTCGTCCGCCGCCTGCTGACCCAGTGGTACTTCAAGATCACCGAGTACGCGGAGCGCCTGCTGGCGGACATGGGCCAGCTGGAGGGCCAGTGGCCGGACCGGGTCCTGCTGATGCAGCGGAACTGGATCGGGCGCTCCGAAGGGGCCGACATCCGCTTCGCGATCGAGGGCCGCAGCGAGCCGGTCACCGTATTCACCACCCGCCCGGACACCCTGTACGGGGCGACGTTCTTCGTGGTGGCGGCGGACGCGCCGCTGGCCGAGGAGATCTGCGCCCCCGAGCACCGCGAGGCCCTGCGGGACTACGTGGCGCAGGTGCGCAAGCTGACTGACATCGAGCGGCAGGCTACGGACCGCACGAAGACCGGCGTCTTCCTGGGCAGCTACGCGATCAACCCGGTGAACGGCGAGCGGCTGCCGGTCTGGGCGGCCGACTACGTGCTGCCTGACTACGGCACCGGCGCGATCATGGCTGTTCCGGCGCATGACCAGCGAGACCTGGACTTCGCGCGGGCCTTCGGGCTGCCCGTGCAGGTGGTCGTGGACACCGGCGAGCCTGACCCCGCGCAGACCGGGGTCGCCACGCACGGCGACGGATCACTGATCAACTCCGGTCCGCTGGACGGGCTGGGCAAGGCCGACGCCATCGCCCGGGTTACCGCGATCATGGAAGCGGAGGGCCAGGGACGGGCGGCGGTCAACTACCGGCTGCGCGACTGGCTGCTGTCCCGGCAGCGGTTCTGGGGCACGCCTATCCCCATCGTGTAATGCGCGTCCTGCGGCGAGGTGCCGGTGCCGGACGACCAGCTGCCGGTGGTCCTGCCCGACCTGCGCGGCCAGGACCTGGTCCCCAAGGGGGTCTCGCCGCTGGCGGCGGCGGAGGACTGGGTCAGCACCGAGTGCCCCAAGTGCGGTGGCCCCGCCCGGCGGGACACCGACACGATGGACACGTTCGTCGACTCCTCGTGGTACTTCCTGCGCTACTGCTCACCGCACTACGAGCACGGGCCGTTCGACGTGGCCGCGGTGCGCCGCTGGGCTCCGGTCGACCTGTATGTGGGCGGCGTCGAGCACGCCATCCTGCACCTGCTGTACAGCCGGTTCTTCGTCAAGGTGCTGCAGGACATGGGCATGGTGGACTTCGGTGAGCCGTTCACCAGGCTGCTGAACCAGGGCCAGGTGATCAACCGTGGCCGGGCCATGTCAAAGTCCCTGGGCAACGGGGTCGACCTGGGCCAGCAGCTAGCTGCGCACGGGGTCGACGCGGTCCGGCTGACGATGATCTTCGCAAGCCCGCCCGAGGACGACATCGACTGGGCCGATATGAACCCTGAGGCGTCAGTGAAGTTCCTGGGCCGGGTATGGCGGATCGCCGATGATGTCGCGGTGGCGACCGCGGATGGCCACGCCGCCTCAGGTGACGTGAGCCTGCGCAAGGTCACGCATCGCACCATCGACGAGGTCACCCGCCTGGTGGAGGCGTCCCGGCTGAATGTCGCGGTCGCCCGGTTGATGGAACTGGCCAGCGCGACGCGGAAGGCAATCGACTCCGGCCCGGGCACGGCCGATCCGGCGGTGCGGGAAGCGGCGGAGACGCTCACCGTGATGCTGTCCCTGTTTGCCCCGTACACGGCCGAGGAGTGCTGGGAACTGCTGGGCCGTCAGGCGTCGGTGGCCCTGGCCGGCTGGCCGGTCGCCGATCCCGCGTTGCTGGTCGAGGACGTGGTGACCTGCGTGGTGCAGGTGGCCGGGAAGGTGCGTGACCGCGTGGAAGTCCCGCCTGGCATCGGTGAGGACGAACTGCGTGAGCTGGCCCTGGCCACCCCCGGGGTCGCCCGGGCGCTGGAGGGACGGCCGGTACGGAAGGTCATCGTCCGCGCGCCCAAGCTGGTCAACGTCGTCCCGGGCTGACCGGCCCGGGATTGACCCGGGCCGTCACCCGCCCGCCGCTGCGCCTGCCCGCGACTTCCGCCCGCTCACTACACCCGCCCACGCCACCCGGCTCAGACGCGGCGGAGCACCGCGACCACGCGGCCCAGGATCGCGGCCTCGTCACCGGGTATCGGCGTGTACAGCGGGTTGTGCGGCATCAGCCAGACGTGCTCGCCGGAGCGCTTGAAAGTCTTCACCGTCGCCTCGCCATCGATCATGGCCGCCACGATGTCGCCGTTCTCCGCGACCGGCTGCTGCCGGACGACCACCCAGTCGCCATCGGTGATGGCGGCGTTGATCATCGAATCGCCGACCACCTTGAGCAGGAAGAGCGTTCCATCGCCGACGATCTGCTTAGGCAGCGGGAAGATGTCCTCGATGGCTTCCTCGGCGAGGATCGGACCACCAGCCGCGATCCGGCCGACCAGCGGCACGTAGGTAGCTTCCTGCGAGGCAATGTCCAGCGGGGCCTCTTCGTCCAGCTCAGTATCGGGCCGTACCGCGGGGTGCCCGGGCAGCCGGACCTCGACGGTCCGCGGCCGCCCCGCGTCGCGCCGCAAGTATCCCTTGCTCTGCAGAGTGGACAGCTGGTAGGAGACGCTTGAGGTGCTGGTCAGCCCGACCGCCTCGCCGATCTCGCGCATCGAGGGCGGGTAACCGCGCCGCTGAACCGAATCCCGGATGACCTGCAGCACCTTGCGCTGGCGCCAGGTAAGTACATGGTCAGGGTCAGGCCGGTCCGGCATCTCAGTGACTACCGCCGGCACGCTGCCCTTCGGCTTTCTCCCTGGGCGGCCCTTCGGTCTGGCGGCGGTACCCGAGCCGCTCCCGCCCTGCGCGCCCGGCGCGCCGTCGTCGTCCGAGCTGTCCATCAACACTGACCTCCGGATCTGGTGGCTGAACCCGTAGCAGACGGTAGCGCTTTCGCTTCAGTATCTCAAACATCTGTTCGAGGAGGCGAGAAATGTCGTACCCCCGCCCTATCACGAAGCAGTGATTCCGCAGTGGCTCCGGTGCAGGTCAGTGGCTGTTCATGGGGCCGGGGGAGCCTACGGGAGCCTCTGAGGGGCCGAAAATCTTTCCGGAGCTACGGGCGTGGCGTGTCGTTTTGGAGAAGATCTCGTCCATGGCCTGAGCAGCGTCGGCCACTGTGCGACGGAGTTGGTGCCGGTAGACGGGCCTGGTGACCCGGCTCCCCCGCCCCGGTGAGTGCCGTCGTGCCCAGACCACCCACGACCCCATCGCCCTGGTGCCCACAGCGGTAACGATTTGTCGGTCCATGAGCTCCCCCGTTCGCGAGGGCAGTCCCGTCTGATCTTCCCCGCTCTCGTTACCTTGCTTCGGCGCCGGAACGAAGCGGAT
>JAWWPY010000204.1:0-2914 GCA_033854735.1 Streptosporangiaceae bacterium
CCCCTGGTTTCGCCGGGTCAACGCGTTCCTGTGGACAGCCGCCAGCCGTCTCCTGCTCCGGGTGGGCGTCAGGGACGTGGACTGCTCCTACAAGCTGATCGACCGGCGCTCTCTGGACGGGATCATCCTCAAGGGGGAGGCGGCGACCATATCGCCGGAGCTCGTGGCGAAGCTGCGCCTCCTGGACACGCGCATTATCGAGCGCCCAGTCGATCACTTCCCCCGGCAGCACGGTGAGCAGACCGGGGCGAAACTCTCCGTGATCATCCGCTCGCTGGCCGGCTTGCTCGCGCTCGCCCTGGAGATCGCCGCTCAGGGCCGGCCTGGGCGCGTCACCCGCCGGCTGCTTCACCCGAAGGACGCCGTGCTGGCCGTGACGACGATCGCGGCGGCAGGCGCATCCGTGGCCAGCTACGCGTACTTCCTGCACCGGCATGCGACGCTCGCCTACCCCGACGCCGTCTCCCACCTGCTGATAGCGCGGCGCGTGGTCGACGCCTCAACGCCCGGCGTGGCCCAGCTCGGCGCGGTCTGGCTGCCGCTGCCGCACTTGCTCAGCCTGCCGTTCGTCTGGGTGAGCTCCTGGTACTACTCCGGGTTCGCGGGATCGATCATCTCAATGGCGGCGTACCTGCTGACCGTCCGGTACGCGTACCTGATAGCGGCGGGCATCACCGGCAAGCGGATCGGCGGCCTCGTGGCCGCCGTATGCTTCGGCGCCAACCCCAACGTGCTCTACCTGCAGAGCACACCCATGACAGAACTGCTCCTCATCGCCTGCATCGCCGCGACTACCTACTACCTGATGCGCTGGTGCCAGACGGGCCGTTACATGCACCTGGCGGCGACGGCGGCGTGGGCGTTGCTGGCCACCCTGACCCGGTATGAGGGCTGGGTGCTGTTCGGCGCGGTCATGGTGATCGTGGCCTGCGTGGCGTGGCGGCGCCCGGCGGCCGCGCAGATCTCGGGCCCAGCCCTGGCCGCCCCCGGCGGAGCGGCCTGGCGGCGCTGGCGGGCGGTGCGGCCCCGGGTGCAGGCGGTAGAGGCCAATGCCATCTTCTATGGCTGCCTCGCGGTGAGCGGCATCGTCGGCTGGGTGCTGTGGAACGCGGTCATCTTCCACGACCCCCTCTACTTCCAGACCGGCCAGTTCGCCAAGCCATCGCTCTGGGTTTCGCACTCGGAGCGGGCCATCGGCCACTGGGGCGTGTCGGCTATGACCTACCTGTACGCCATGGCCGACAACGCCGGCTTCGCGGCGCTGGCCCTGGGCGCCGTGGGGTTCGGGTGGTACCTGGTCCGGACCCGGCTGCGGACCGAATCCGTCGCTCCGCTGGCGCTGACCGCGTTCCTGCCCTTCTTCATCTACGCCCTGTATTCCGGCCAGCGCCCGCTGCACGTTACGCAGATCTCGGGCCAGCTGTACAACGTCCGGTTCGGCCTCCTGATGACGCTGCCCACGGCGATCTTCGCCGGCTATCTGGTCACCGCGATCCCGGACAGCGCCCAGGCCTGGCTGCGCCGTACCGCCTCCGCCGCCCTGGTCGTCGCGGTGGCCGGATGCTCGGTGCTGGTCCTGCACGGCGGCATCGCCACCCTCACCGAGCCGCTGGACTTCCGGGCCAGCGCGGCCGAGCACGCGAACGCCGCCGCCGCGGACTGGCTGCGGGCGCATTACAACGGCGGCAAGGTGCTGATGGAATCGTTCGGGAACGAGACCATCACATTCTCCTCCCGCATCCCGGTCGGCCAGATCATCTACGAGGGCAGCTTCCGCCAGTGGCAGCCGGACCTGGCCGATCCCGCGGGTCACGGTATCCGCTGGATCTACATGCGGCGCACCCCGGGAAGCCGGGACGACGTGTACCGGCGCCTGCACGGCAGTGCCCGGCTCAACAGCTACCGGGTGGTCTATGAGGACCCCGGCCGGCTCATCTACACCCGCCGCAGCGGAGCGGACCCATCTATCCACTAGCCCCGGTGCGACACACCTAGGCACTAGCGTCTCTCCCCCTGAGGTAACACATCATGAGCCAGACCCTTAGCCGCCCCCTGCCCGCCTACCCCCGGCCGGCCGCCGGGCTTGACGAAGAAACTCCCCGGCTGGCCCGGCCGCTGCCCGACCGGCTGAGCGCACAGAAACTCCTCAGCCGCGGCCAGGCGGTGAGCCTGACCGTGTTCGTGACCGCCGTTCTCAGCCTGCTGGGCCTTCGGATAACGACGGGGCTCGGGCCCTCACTCCTGGCGTGGGCCGTGGGCGCGGTGGCGGCGGCCACGGTCGCCTACGTCGCCGTGATCACCTTCAGGCTTGTTCTGGTGATGGCGGCCCAGGAGGCGCCCGTCATGCGGTTTACGCCGGAGGAACTGCGGGCGTTCCCGGACAGCGATCTGCCCGGCTACAGCCTGCTCGTCCCCCTGCACCGGGAGGAGCGGGTTCTGCCGGCCCTTATCGCGAAGCTCTCCAGCATCGACTATCCGGCGGACCGGCTCCAGGTGCTGCTGCTGATAGAAGAGGACGACGAGCCGACACGTGCGGCGCTGGACCGGATCATCCTGGACTCCCGGTTCGAGGTCGTGCTTGTCCCGCCGAGCCAGCCGCGGACCAAGCCCAAGGCATGCAACGTCGGCCTGAGCCGCGCCCGTGGCGAATTCTGCGTCATCTACGACGCCGAGGACCGGCCCGAGCCTGACCAGCTGCGCAAGGCGGTGCTCGCGTTCCGCCGCCTGCCCCAGTGGGTCGTGTGCGTGCAGGCCGAATTGCAGTACTGGAACCCCTGGACCAACTGGCTCACCCGCTGCTTCGCGGCGGAGTACGCGCTGAACTTCAGCCTCGTGCTGCGCGGTCTTGACCGGTTCCGCCTGCCGATCCCGCTGGGCGGCACATCCAACCACTTCCGGGTCGAAGCGCTCCGCG
>JAWWPY010000205.1:0-9721 GCA_033854735.1 Streptosporangiaceae bacterium
TACCCCGCTTGCGGGTGGCTTCCTCATAGTAGCCGTGGAACTGCCGCTCGAGGATGCCGTAGACCCGGCGAGCCTTCTGCTTCTCCCGGATCTGGAGCAGGTACTCGCTCTCCTTGGGCCGGTTGCGGCCGTGCTCACCCGGCGGGTAGGGCCGGATCTCAATGGGGCACTTCGGCGAATCGCACTTAGAGCCCTTCAGGAAGAGCTTCATCTTTTCGCGGCGGCAGAGCTTGCAGTCCGCGCCCGTGTATCGAGCCATCTGTCGCTTTACTCCTCAGACCCGGCGCCGCTTCGGCGGGCGGCAGCCATTATGCGGAACCGGGGTGACGTCCTGAATGGATCCCACCTCAAGGCCGGTCGCCTGCAACGAACGGATAGCGGTCTCCCGCCCAGAGCCAGGGCCCTTGACGAAGACGTCGACTTTGCGCATCCCGTGCTCCATGGCACGGCGCGCGCAAGCCTCCGCCGCCATCTGCGCGGCGAACGGTGTCGATTTGCGCGATCCCTTGAAGCCGACCTGGCCAGAGGAAGCCCAGGAAATGACGTTGCCGATCGGATCGGTGATCGAGACGATCGTGTTGTTGAACGTGCTCCTGATGTGGGCGTGCCCATGAGCGACGTTCTTCCGTTCTTTGCGGCGCACCTTCTTGGCGCCGGTACGGCTCTTCGGAGGCATCTGCTCCCTGCTCCTGGAGGTCGTCGGATCGCGGTGAGCCGCGAACTACTTCTTGCCGGCCTTCTTCTTGCCGGCCACTGTCTTCTTCCTGCCCTTGCGGGTACGCGCGTTCGTCTGGGTGCGCTGGCCATGCACTGGCAGCCCGCGCCGGTGACGGATTCCCTGGTAGCACCCGATCTCCACCTTGCGGCGGATGTCGGCCTGCACCTCGCGGCGCAGGTCTCCTTCTACCTTGTAAGTGGCTTCGATCCAGTCACGGAGTCGGACAAGATCGTCGTCCCCCAGGTCGTGGACCCGTGTATCGCCGCTCACGCCCGTCGCTTGCAGCGTCTCGAGCGCACGAGTCCGGCCGATCCCGTAAACGTATGTGAGAGCGACCTCCAGCCGCTTTTCGCGGGGGAGGTCAACACCAACCAGTCGAGCCATCTGGGGGCAGTTCTCCTTCATGTCGAGGAGGTCGTACACACCGCTCCCCCGCCCCTGCCCGGGTAGGGCCCCGGCCTCCTACCGGGGGTGGCCCGCGTCGGCTTGTCGCCGACGCGGGATGCGGTGCGTGCTGGAGTTGTTACGCCGTGGCTGGGTGGTGACTCAGCCCTGGCGCTGCTTGTGCCGCGGGTCGGAGCAGATGACCATGACCCGGCCATGCCGCCTGATGACCCGGCACTTGCTGCAGATCTTCTTCACACTTGGCTTAACCTTCATCGTGGCCCTCCTCGGGAGCTGGGCCGCTGCGGGCCCCGCGCCGTCAGTTCGTTACTTGTACCTGTAGACAATCCGGCCGCGACTCAGGTCGTACGGACTCAGTTCCACGACGACCCGGTCATCGGGCAGGATGCGGATGTAGTGCATCCGCATCTTCCCGCTGATGTGGGCGAGGACCTTGTGCCCGTTGTCTAGCTCCACCCGGAAGAAGGCATTGGGAAGTGACTCGACAATCTTGCCCTCGATCTCGATGGCGCCGTCCTTCTTGGGCATATCCTCCGCGCTTCGCTGTCAGGCCCGCTGGCACTGGCTGGTGGCTTCGTGCTGGCTGGGGCTTCGATTACTGATCGTGCCGTGCTGGTCGTGCGCGTACGCTCGTGAGATTCCCCCACGACCCGGTTCGTGTTCGTGCGTGCCGATCGGATACGGGAGACTTTCCAGAGGACTGCCTTCGCGTATCCGGCGAAAGCCACGCCAGAACAGCTCACGGGCCGCAGCAGATTCTACGCGACCCCGCGCAACAATGCGAACCAGGGCAGAGCCCGGAACATTCCCGGCACTCCTGCCGGACAGGGCCCGTGGTCACAGAGGTAACGACGTAAGTGTATCGCCATTCTAGTCATGGTCGGACGGCTGGATTCCATGATCACGGAAGATTCACGCCTGCCATGCGCTGGGGCTGCGCCTTGGGGGCTGCGCCGGGACGGGGACGCGGGAAGGCGGAAGGGCTAGCCGCGGTCGGCGTCGCCCCGGTGGCCGGGGCCACGGTGCCGGTCCCGGCCACGGCGGCGATCACGGTCCCAGCCGCGGCCAGAGTCGCCGGGCCGACCGCGGTCCCGGCCACGGTCACCGGGCCGACCTCGGCCACGGTCCCGGCCACCGTGATGGTCGGGACCCGGCGTGTCGGGGGCCCCTGGGCCGTGGCCCCATGGACCGTGGCTATGGCCGGGTGCGCCGGTGATCCAGCGCCCGAGCATCAACAGCCCCCACGGCCCTACCACCCACAGGAACCAGGGATTCGTCAGGCCCGTGCCGCTCAGGAGCCAGACGACGAAGCAGATGGAACCGATCGAGAGCCAGCTGCCCCAAGCGGCCTGCCAAGCTGGCGAGAACCCACCGTGAGCGGCCATCAGCGCGCCCGGCGGGCGCCACCAGGGCAGCCGAGGGTCCCCGCCTGACCCCCCGCCTGGCCCGCGCTTCAGCGAGGCGTCAGGGAGCTGATAGAGGTCGATGGCGGGCAGGTCCGCCAGCAGGGCGTCGAGTTCCCCCATGGTCTTCGCGGCATAGACCTGGTCGAGACGCTCGTGGAACTCCTCAAGGGTGAGCCTGCCCGCTGCGTGATGCTCGCGCAGCAGTGCAGCAGTCCGGTCACGATCCTGGTCGGAGGCCCGGATCTTGGGATCGCTCGGCATCGGCAACCCTCCTCAGGCCTGCGGACGTGACGCTGAGCTGGCCAGGCCACCGGCAGAATCATTCGCGGGCTCAGCCAGCCGGGAAAACCAGTCGCGGCCGCCGTCCGGCGCGGTGAGGACCCAGGGCCCGCCGGCGGTGATGGCTACCGTGTGCTCGAAATGCGCGGACCAGGTGCCGTCCGCGCTCACTACGGTCCAGCCGTCATCGAGCAGCACCGTGTCGGGCTGACCGAGGACCAGCAGGGGCTCGACCGCTAGCGCCATCCCTTCCACCAGCACGGGCCCCTGGCCCGGCTCCCCCTGGTTGGGGACCGGCGGATCCATGTGCATCTCGCTGCCGATTCCGTGGCCGACGTAGTCCTCGACGATGCCGTAGCTACCGGCGGAGCCATCCGCGCCGGGCGCATGGGCGCTGCGCTCCACCGCGTAGGAGATGTCGGTCAGCCGCGCGCCGGCCCGCGCCTGAGCCAGGCCATGCCACAGGGCCCGCTCACACACCTCTAGCAGCCGGGTCAGTTCCTCGGAGATCGCTCCCACGCCCAGGGTCAGCGCCGCGTCCGCATGCCAGCCCTCAACGATCGCGCCGCAGTCGATCGAGACCACATCGCCCGTCCGCAGCCGCCGGTTCGCGCTGGGGATGCCATGCACGATTTCGTCGTTGACCGACGCGCAAATCGTGGCCGGGAACCCGTGGTAGCCCTTGAACGAGGGGGTAGCGCCCGCGGCCCGTATCTCCTCCGCGGCCACGGCGTCCAGGTCCGCCGTGGACACTCCGGGCCCTACTGCGCCGGCCGCCGCGGTGAGCGCACGGGCGACCACCAGCCCCGCCGAGCGCATCAGAGCGACCTGCTGGGCTGTCTTGACCTGAATCTCCGGCTCACGCCTAATCCGCATTGGGCCTCCGCGTCCTCCTCAACGGTACCCGGAATGGCCTGCCGGGTCGTCAGTGGTTGAAGCACCCGGTGCCAGCTACCGGTTAAACCGCCGCGGGGCTGGTCTGGCGGCTACCGCCGCGGGGCTGGTCTAGCGGCTACCGCCGCGGGGCTGGTCTAGCGGTTAAACCGCCGCAAGGCGCTGAGCGCCCGCTCGGTGATCTCGTCCACCGGGCCGGTGGCATCGATGCCGAGGAGAATGCCCTCGTCGGCATAGAAGGCGACCAGCGGGGACGTCTGCACCTGGTAGACCTCGAGACGGTGCCTGATGGTCTGCTCCCGGTCATCGTCACGCTGGAACAGCTGACCACCGCAGTCGTCGCACGCATCGACGTGCGCGGGCGGATCAAACAGCGCGTGCCAGACCCGGCCGCATCTGCGGCAGGTCCGCCGGCCGGACAGCCGCCGCACCACCTCATCGTCATCCACAACGAGTTCCAGGACCACATCGAGCCTGGTCTCCCAGGACGAGAGCAGCTTCTTGAGCGTCTCGGCCTGGGGCACGGTCCTGGGGAAGCCGTCCAGCAGGAACCCGGCCTGTGTGTCGTCGTCCTGGAGCCGGTCGGTGACCATGGCGATGGTCACCTCATCAGGAACCAGGTCCCCCCGCGCCATGTACGACTGGGCCCGGCGGCCGAGCGCCGTGCCATGGCTGACGTTGTCGCGGAAGATATCACCTGTCGAGATCTTCGGGATAGACAGGTGAGACGCTACGAACTGGGCCTGTGTCCCTTTGCCCGCACCGGGGGGCCCGACGAGGACGACGCGCACTACCGCAGGAAACCCTCATAGTTGCGCTGCTGGAGTTGGCTCTCGATCTGCTTCACCGTATCCAGTCCTACCCCGACCATAATCAGGAGGCTTGTCCCTCCGAACGGGAACTGCTGGCTTACCCCGAGCACCGCGAACCCGACCATCGGGATGAGGGCCACGATGCCCAGGTATGACGAGCCTGGCGCAGTCAGCCGGGTGAGCACGTAGTTCAGGTACTCAGCGGTCGGCCGCCCCGGGCGGATGCCCGGAATGAACCCGCCGTACTTCTTCATGTTGTCGGCGACCTCGGTGGGATTGAACGTGATCGACACGTAGAAGTAGGTGAAGAACACGATCAACAGGAAGAACGCGGCCATGTAGGGGCTTGAGTCAGACCTGACAAAGTAGCGGTCGATGAAGGTCACCCAGGCCTGCGGCTTGGTCTGGCTGCCGAACAATGAGGCTGCGAGCTGCGGGATGTAAAGCAGCGAGGAGGCGAAGATGACCGGGATGACCCCCGCCTGATTCACCTTGAGCGGTATGTACGTCGATGACCCGCCGTACATCTTCCGGCCGACCATCCGCTTCGCGTACTGGACCGGGATCCGCCGCTGGGCCTGCTCCATGAAGACCACGAAGCCCACGATGGCGACGGTGAAGACCAGCATCACGGCCAAGGCGAAGCTGCCCTTGGCCTGGTAAGCGTTCTCAAACAGACTCGGGATCACCGCGATGACCTGGGTAAAGATCATCAGCGACATGCCGTTGCCGACGCCGCGGTCGGTGATCAGCTCACCCAGCCACATGATGACCGCCGTGCCCGCGGTCATGCAGACCACCATGGTGGAGATGGTGAAGACGGAGGGGTTGGGGATCAGCGCCCGGTTGCAGCTCGTTCCGAACAGGTTCCCGGAGCGGGCGAGCGCCACGATGCCGGTGGACTGCAGGATGGCCAGGCCCACGGTGAGATACCTGGTGTACTGGGTGATCTTCGCCTGGCCGGACTGGCCCTCCTGGCGCAGGGTCTCCAGGCGCGGGATGACCACCGCGAGAAGCTGCAGGATGATGCTGGCCGTGATGTAGGGCATGATGCCGAGCGCGAAGATCGACAACTTCAGCAGCGCGTTACCGCTGAACAGGTTGACGAGCTGAAAGACCCCCGCGTTGCCGCTGCTGCTCTCCAGGCCCGTGCAGTAGTTCACTGCCTTCTCGGAGATTCCCGGCGTCGGAATGGTCGCGCCGAGCCGGAAGAGGGCGATGATGCCGAGCGTGAACAGCAGCTTCCGGCGCAGGTCGGGCGTCCTGAACGCCCGTAGGAACGCGGTCAGCATGCGCCGTCCTCACGTAGATGGGTCAACGTCGTGGTGCCGCGCCGATCCGACGGATGACCGCGGTGGCGGGTTCGCCGCAGTGTAACGCCTTCGCTGCACTGTAACAGGCGCGCATGCATTCCCCAGAGGTACGCGTAGCGCCCGCCAACCGCGGTCGGCCCATCAGGGCCGCCGCCGTCATTGGCGTATCGGTTACAGCTCAGTGACCGTTCCTCCGGCCGCGGTGATCTTCTCACGGGCGGACGCGGAGAAAGCGTGCGCGGTCACCCGAAGTGTGACATCAGCATCCCCGGTGCCCAGCACCTTGACAAGGCTGCCGGCGCGTACCGCGCCCTTGGTGATGAGATCTTCGGGCGTCACGTCACCGCCCTGCGGATACAGCTCAGCGAGCCTGCCGGTGTTGATCACCTGGTATGTGGTCTTGAAACGCAGGTTGGAAAATCCCCGCAGCTTCGGCACCCGGCGCTGCAGTGGCATCTGGCCACCCTCGAAGCCAGGATTCACGGTCCCGCGGGCCTTGGTGCCCTTGGTCCCGCGGCCCGCGGTCTTGCCCTTGGATGCCTCGCCGCGGCCCACCCGGGTCTTCGCGGTGCGCGCCCCAGGCGCGGGACGCAGGTGATGAATCCTGAGCCCAACCCGGCCGGGCAGGCCTTCGCCAGTGCCCGGCTCGGCCGCGGTGCCCGCGGCCGCCTTCGCCCCGGCGTGCGTGCGTGGCTTGGCCGCCCCGGCGCCGCGCGGCTTCGCCGCGGTGCTGGTACTCGGCTTCGCGGCGGTCCTGGTACTCGGCTTCGCCGCGGCGCTGGTGCCAGACTTCGCCGCGGCGCTGGTACTCGGCTTCGCCGCGGTGCTGGTACGAGGCTTCGCGGCCCCGCCGCTGCGGGGCTTCGCCGGGGTACCGGCGGCCCCCTCCTCGCCGTCTGCCTTTGCCATGTCAGTTCCTGTCATCTATGGCCACTTCCTCAACGGTGACCAAGTGGCGCACCACCTGGATCATGCCGCGAAATTCGGGCCGGTCGTCCTTGACGATCACGTCACCGATCCGCTTCAACCCGAGCGAACGCAGGGATGCACGCTGCACGTGCGTACCCCCGATTCCGGACCGGGTCTGGGTTACCTTCAACTGTGCTGCCATCGGCCTGCTCCCGGTCAGCTATTCGTGGACCCGGCGCCAGCGGCCGCCGCCTGGGCGCGCAGCATGGCCGCCGGAGCCACGTCCTCGATCCGCAGTCCCCGCCTGGCCGCGATCTCTTCGGGCCGCTTGAGGCTCTTCAGGGCCGCGACGGTCGCGTGCACCACGTTGATCGGATTCGACGATCCCAGCGACCGGGAGAGCACGTCGTGGACGCCTGCGCACTCCAGCACGGCCCGCACCGGGCCGCCGGCAATGACGCCGGTGCCCGGGCTGGCCGGCTTCAGCAGCACGACGCCCGCGGACTGCTCGCCCTGGACGGTGTGTGGGATCGTGCCGGCGATGCGCGGCACGCGGAAGAACGACTTCTTGGCCGCCTCGACGCCCTTGGCGATGGCCGCGGGCACCTCCTTGGCCTTGCCGTAACCGACGCCGACCATCCCATTGCCGTCGCCGACGATGACCAGTGCGGTGAAGCTGAAGCGCCGCCCGCCCTGCACCACCTTGGCGACCCGGTTGATGGTGACGACCCGCTCAAGGTAAGCGGTGCCCTTGTCGGCGCCACCGCCCCGGCGGTCGTCACGGCGGTCACGCCGCTCCCCGCCACCACTGCCGCGTCGCGGAGCTGCTGGCATTAGTTCGTCCTTCTCTCGTATATGTGAGCGGCCACAGCGGTCATAGCGCCAGGCCACCTTCCCGCACGCCGTCCGCGAGGGCCGCGACGCGTCCGTGGTAGGCGTAGCCGCCCCGGTCGAATACCACAGCCGTGACCCCGGCTTCCACCGCCCGCTGCGCGAGCAGCGCGCCGACCCGCCGTGCCTTGGCCGTCTTGTCGCCGTCCGCACCGCGGATCGACTCGTCCAGGGTGGATGCGGCCGCCAGGGTGACGCCCGCACCGTCGTCGACAAGCTGGGCGAACGTGTGCCGGGCGGACCGGGTGACGGTCAGCCGCGGCCGCGCCGCGCTGCCACCGACCTTCTTGCGGACCCTCAGGTGCCGCCGGGCGCGCGCGGCGCCGCGGCTGCGGGTTGTGGTCTTGCTGCCAGCCATGTCCTACTTCCCAGCCTTCCCAGCCTTGCGGCGGACCTGCTCGCCGGAGTACCGCACGCCCTTGCCCTTGTACGGGTCGGGCTTGCGGAGCTTACGTATGTTGGCCGCGACTTCGCCGACCTGCTGCTTGTCGATCCCCTCGACCACCAGCCGGGTGGGTGTCTCGACCCGGAACGTGATGCCGTCGGGCGGTGACACCTTGACCGGGTGGCTGTAGCCGAGGGCGAACTCCAGGTCCGACCCGCGCGCCTGCACCCGGTAGCCGACGCCGACGATCTCCAGCGTCTTGCGGTACCCCTCGGTCACCCCGGTCACCATGTTGGCCACCAGGCTGCGGGACAGGCCATGCAGCGCCCGTACCTCGCCCTCGTCGTTCGGCCTGGTCACGGTCAGCGTCCCATCGTTCTCAGAGATCTCGATGGGCGCGCTGATTTCCAGCGACAGGCGCCCCTTCGGCCCCTTCACGACGACCTCACGGCCGTTGATGGTGACGTCTACGCCGCCGGGGATGACCACCGGAAGCCGTCCAATTCGTGACATCGACGCCTCCTACCAGACGTAGGCGAGGACTTCCCCACCTACGCCCCGCCTGTTTGCCTGCCGGTCGGTCAGCAGGCCGCCCGAGGTCGAGATGATGGCCACGCCAAGGCCGCCAAGTACCCGGGGCAGATTGTCCTTCTTCGCGTACACCCGGAGGCCGGGCTTGGACACCCGCTTGAGCCCGGCGATCGACCGCTCACGGGTCGGCCCGAACTTCAACGAGACCACGAGGTTCTTGCCGACCTCGGCGTCCTCCACGGTGAACCCGGCGATGTAGCCCTCCTGCTGGAGGATCTCGGCGATGCGCACCTTGATGGTGGAACAGGGCATGCCCACGGTGTCGTGGTATGCCGCGTTGGCATTACGCAGACGCGTCAGCATGTCTGCGATCGGGTCGGTCATCGTCATGGCCTGGTGGCCCTCCTCGCCGGGGTTTCCCTGGGGACCTTCGGCGTGGTCGGTGGGCGCTGGTCGCGCCCAGGTCGGTCGTGGCCCAGGCGCAGGTCGCGCCCAGGCTGGGTGGCTGGTGCCGGGCGGCTACCAGCTTGACTTGGTGATGCCCGGCAGCTCTCCGCGGTGAGCCATCGAGCGGAAGCAGATCCGGCACAGCCCGAATCGGCGGTACACCGCCCGGGGCCGCCCGCATCGCGAGCACCGCGTGTATCCGCGCACCTTGAATTTGGGCGTTCGGTTCGCTTTGACGACCAGCGCCTTCTTCGCCACTCCTCAGCTCTCCTTGAAAGGGAATCCGAGCCGCCGCAACAGCGAGCGGCCCTCATCATCGTTGGTCGCGGTGGTCACGAGGGTCACGTCCATGCCACGCTGCCTGTCCACCTGGTCCGGGTCGATCTCATGGAACATCAACTGCTCATTCAGGCCGAACGTGTAGTTCCCCCGGCCATCGAACTGCCGGTCGCTCAGCCCGCGGAAGTCACGGATCCGCGGCAACGCCAGCGACAGCAGCCGGTCGCAGAATTCCCACATGCGGTCGCCGCGGAGGGTCACATGCGCGCCGATCGGCATGCCTTCCCGGAGCTTGAACTGAGCGATCGACTTCTTCGCCCTGGCCACCGCGGGCTTCTGGCCGGTGATCACCGCCAGGTCCTTGACCGCACCCTCGATCAGCTTGGCATCCCTGGCCGCCTCGCCCACGCCCATGTTGACCACGATCTTGGACAGGCCGGGGACCTGCATGA
>JAWWPY010000206.1:0-3204 GCA_033854735.1 Streptosporangiaceae bacterium
GATGGCCACGCCGGCCCCGCTCAGCCCTGCTGCAGCTGCAGCAGGCGCAGCGCGACCAGCTCGTTGGTCACCAGGACGTCGAGGAATCCACCGCGCAGCGCCCCGAGGATGGCCTCGGCCTTGTGCAAGCCCCCGGCCACGCCGACGACCTTCGGGATGGAGGCCAGGTCGGACAGCTCGATGCCGATCCGCCGGTCGTGGATGGGCAGGTTCACCACCCGCCCGTCGGCGTCGAAGAACTGGCCGAGAATGTCGCCCACCACACCGCGGTCGTGCAGCAGGCGCACGTCGTCGGCGGCCAGGTACCCCATCTGCACAATGGTCGCGTCGGCGGCGGGCGTGCCCACCCCGACGATGGCCTGGTCCACGCCGCACGCCTGGGTCAGCACCTGCTGGATGGCCGGCTCGGCCTTGAGCGCCGCGGCCAGCCTCGGCGTGGAGGCCACGATCGGTGTCGGGATGATGGTGGCGGTGGTGGCCTCTGGCTCGGTGCCGCTTTCGCTCTTGGACGAGAGGATGGTCTGCAGGTAGCCATCCACGCCGCCGGTCAGGGTGACCATGTGCACCGGGCCCACGGCACCGAAGTTGACGGAGGCGATGACCCGGGACACGGTCTCGCCCCAGCCGACGCCCAGGGTGCCGCCTGGGCGCAGGTGGGTACTCATGAACTGCGCCCCGCCCAGCCCTAGCCTGGCATTGAGCAGGTGATGGTCGGCGGGCTCCTTGTCGTGGTCCGGGACCACCAGGACCTCAGTCAGGTTGAACGTGCGCCGGAGCTCGCTGCTGACCTCGAACGCGTCGAGGTGATCCGCGTTCAGGTTGATCGAGACCAGGCCCACCTTGCGGGCCCGGTCGAGCATGCGCCCGACCGACGCCCGGGACACCGACAGCCGCCGGGCGATCTCATCCTGGGTCAGCTCGTCCTTGTAGTAGAACCAGGCCACCCGGAGCAGCAGCTCCTCCGCCCCCGACCTGCTCTCAACTGCGCTCACCGGAAACCCCTGTTCACAGCAATGGCCTACTCACGGTCGATCACCTGGCCCCCATCCAGCGGGATGACCGCTCCGGTCAGGAACGACGCCGCCGGGCTTAGCAACAGCAGTATCCAGAGCGCGACCTCCTCCGGTGTGCCGATCCGGCCGAGCGGCACCTGGCTGCCGAGCCAGCGATAGGCCTCGTCAAGGTCGTCCGCCCACGTCGCATGGATAGGCGTGTCGATGGGACCGGGCGCGATGCCGTTCACCCGCACGCCGAGCGGGGCCAGTTCGCCAGCCAGGGTGCGGGTCAGGTAGTCCAGAGCCGACTTGGTCATCGCGTACACCGACTGGCCGACCCGGTGCAGGGTGCCCGACGATGAGCTGATGTTCACCACCGCCCGCACCTGCGACTCGCGGAGGGCGGGTAGTGCGGCCTGGATGAGGACGAACGGCGCCCGGATGTTGGTGGCGACGTGCTCGTCAAAGCCGGCCACGTCCCAGTCACCCAGTGGTTTGTGCCGCACCACGGCGGCGTTGTTGACGAGTCCGTCGATCTGGCCGTAGTGATCCAGGCAGGCCGCCGTGATGCGCTGCGGGCTGGCTGGGTCGGCCAGGTCGGCGGGCACGCACAGGGCGTCGCCGCCGGCGGACTGGATCTTCCCGGCTACCTCGCCCAGCGGGCCCTCGCGCCGGCCGACCAGGGCCACCCGGGCACCCGCGGCGCCAAGCTGGCGGGCTGCCGCGGCGCCGATGCCACTGCCCGCGCCAGTCACGATGATGACTGCCCCCGCCAGGCCTGGGTCAGCCAGGACCTGTCCGGCGGGACCCGGCAACGCTGCCATAGGACTCCCAGGGAGACGGGGCGCACCGTCGGCGCCAGCTTGAGCGTATGTCAAATCGCTGAGCGTTCGCTCATGGCCGTTCCGGCCGTTTCCCCGGCACCGGGAGCCGTGAACGGCGCGTCATCGAGGAACCTGGTCAGGACGTTCCCGGTCATCCGGCCCACGGGCGTCTCCGTCCCGGCCTGGCGCAGGGCACCGCACCAGGCGATCGAGCCAACTGAGAACACCGCGCCACCGGCACTGGTCTCGAAGAACACGACATCGGACCGGACCAGGGCGCTGTCCGGGCCACCCTGGCGGGAGTCCGCGGTGGTCACATCCTCCACCGCGCCCTGGTAGGCGTGGCTGAACCCGCGGGCGGAGGCGATCACCACCGCGCCCGCCGGGGTGCCCAGAGCCGGGTCGGCCCGGTCGATCTCGAATCCCGCCGGCCCGCCGAGGACCGAGCCGCTGCCGCCCAGCGGCGCGCCCGCGTCGATGCCTTCGAGGATGAAGCCGGCCCGCTCCTGCCCTGGGCCGGCCGCGATGCGGTAGGGCAGGGACACGTCGAAGCCCTGCGCGGTGAAGCCGACCCCGGCCAGGGACTGCGGGGGCCGGCCCCGGTGCCGCCACAGCCCGCCGCGTTCTCCGGTCATGGCCTGGTGCCATTCGCCGGGCGCCGATTCCCACACCCTGGTCCCGGCCTGTCCCCGCCGCACTTCGATGAGGAACGGGTCGTCCGCCGGGGCGGTGGTCACCCAGTAGAAGCCGTTGCCGCCGAGATACATCAGCCGGCCGCCGGCGGCCAGGTAGCCGTCCAGCCCATCGAGCATCTGCGCGCTGTAATACTCCGGATGGCTCCCGGTGAGCACCACCCGGTACGGGCTGAGCGCGGCGGCGCCGCGGGTGTGCAGGTCGTCGTCGGTCAGGACATCGACCTCGATCTGCCGGTGCTCCAGCCAGTGCAGGAGTTCCAGGTCGGCGCTGAACTGGTGCGGGCCGCGGATCAGCGGAAGGTGATAGCCGGGGCGCATGTTCAGTACCGGGCGGCGCCACGAGGACAGGCAGCACCCGCTCCCATCCGGATGCAGGTCGTACAGGCTGAGCAGCCGGTGCGAGGCCATGAAGCGGTCGCGGTCGGTGACCGGCAGCGCGGCGGCGTCGCCCGCCGAGCTGATCGGATGCTCCCAGGATGCGTGCTCGTTGGCGTAAGCCAGATAGCTGAAGGTTGGCAGCAGCACCGCCGCCAGCCGGCCGCTCCGCGATGGTCCCTGAGGAGAGGCGGCACCGCGCGTCGCGGCACCGGGCGTCGCGGCACCGGGCGTCGCGGCACCGGGCGTCGCGGCACCGGGCGTCGCGGCACCGGGCGTCGCGGCGCTGCGGGGCCAGCCCGGTCCGGCGCTGAC
>JAWWPY010000207.1:0-30586 GCA_033854735.1 Streptosporangiaceae bacterium
CTCGCCATACGCCTTCCAGGGCCTCGGTGTCGCCGGCCTGCGCATCCTCGCCGAGGTCCGCGACGAGGTGCAGCTACCGGTCGTCACCGAGGTCGTCGACGCCGCCGACGTGGCCGTCGTTGCCGAACACGTCGACATGCTGCAGATCGGCACCCGCAACATGCAGAACTTCGGTCTCTTGCAGGCGGTCGGCGCGGCGGGTCGACCGGTGATGCTCAAGCGTGGCCTGACGGCGACGTACGAAGAGTGGCTGATGGCCGCCGAGTACATCGCCCAGCGCGGCAACCTCGACATCGTGCTCTGCGAGCGCGGTATCCGCACCTTCGAGACCGCCACCCGCAACACCCTCGACATCAGCGCCGTCCCGATGGCCCAGCGGCTGTCACACCTGCCGGTCATCGTGGACCCGTCGCACTCCGGCGGCCGGCGCGACCTGGTCCTGCCCCTCACCCGCGCCGCCATCGCGGTGGGCGCCGACGGCATCATCGTGGATGTCCACCCGGAGCCGAAGATGGCGCTGTGCGACGGTGACCAGGCGTTGCTCGAGTCAGACATCCGGGAACTGGCCAGCGTGGCGGCGAATCTGTCACCGCTGATGGGCCGGACGCTCACTCCCCCGCTGGCCCAGTCGGCCAGACCGGCCCGGGGGGCACCCATAACAGTCGTAGGCTAACGGAGTTACGGACGCCAGTCCCATGAGCTGAGCTTGTGAGCTGAGCCTTGTGAGCTGAGCCTTGTGAGCTGAACCCTTGGGCCGCGCCCGCTGAGCGAGGACTGCCGCGGGTGACTCGCCTTGCCGCCCGACCCCGGAGGGGAGAGCCGGCGTCTGGGCGAGTCACTTGCGACGTTTCGTTGGTGAAAAAATCAGGGATGATCTGGCCGGTACTCCTGCGCCACGGCGGCCAGTTCCTCGGCCAGGTCGCCAGCGTCCAGCCGGGCCTCGATCCGGTGCAGGTCATCGATCCGCGCCCGGGTCTCCACCTGGCGCGGGGTCAGCAGCGTGCAGCAGTCCTGGTCGGGTAGTTCCGAGAGGGCGAGCGTGCGGATCCGGCGGGCCTCCGCCATGATCTCCACCTTGTCGCAGCCGATCAGCGGACGCAGGATAGGCAGGCTCACCGCGTCGTCGAGCGCGGTCAGGTTGGTCAGCGTCTGGCTGCTCACCTGCCCGAGCGAGTCGCCGGTGACCAGCGCCGCGGCACCGAGGCGGCGGGCCAGCGCCTCGCCGGTCTTAAGCATGAGCCGGCGTTGCGCGACGATCTGCAGCCTGCTCGCGCCCGACGAAGCCAGGCGCTGCTGCGTCTTCCCGAACGCCACCACGAACATCCGCGACCCCCACTGGAACCTGTCCAGCTGGTGCATCAGCCCGTACGCCTTGTACACCGACTCCGGCCCGGTCAAGGGCATGCCGGAGAAGTGCAGGAAGTCGCAGCGCAGACCGCGGCGCATCATCCGGTACGCGGCGACCGGCGAATCGATCCCGCCGGACATCAGGACCAGGGCCCGGCCGCTCATGCTCACCGGCAGGCCGCCCTGGCCGGGCATGCCATCGGTGTAGACGAAGATCTCTTGCTGGTCAACCTCGACGAAAATCGTCGTGTCCGGGTTCTTGAGACGGACCGGGTAGCCGTAGGCCTGCTGCACGCGCCGGCCGATCAGCACCGCGAGCTCGGCGGAGGTCATCGGGAAGCGCTTGTCACGACGGTGCGCACGGACGGCGAACGAACCTTGCTTCCCGGCGACCAGATCGATCGCGGCGGCCGTGGCCGCCTCCGGGTCCCTGGCCACCCTGACGGCCCGGCACACCCGTGCGATGCCCATGACATCCCTGACGCGCTCGGCTACCTTGTCGGCCGCGGCCTCGGCGGCCGGGCCGTGCGCGGCACCGCTGCCTGACGGGCCGGCGGCGACCCGCAGCACGACCACCCCGTCGCGCTGCCAGAACCGGATATCGACGCCGGTCTCCTTCAGTGCCCGGCGGATGTTGGCCTGCAGCAGCTGCTCGAACTGGTGCCGGTTGCCGCCCTTGAGCACGATCTCGCCGAGCTTGAGCAGGACGCACGGTTCACGGAAGGTCCCAGCGGCCGCGCTGGCGGGCCCGGCATGCTGGCCGTGCTCGGTTATCGGAGTCGCGGACATTCCCCCAGTTTGCCAGCAACCAGGGACGGCGTGACCCCCTCCAGCGGCCCGGGTACCGCGCCCGCACTAGGGCGCGTCCCGTGGGACACGCCCTAACCCATGCGGTAACCCATGCGGCCGGCCCGCCATCCGGCGTCCGGGCCGTCTCCCGGCGGCAGCGCCTCCTGCTCCTGGATACGGGCCCTGAGCTGGTCCGGGTCATCCGCACGGACGAGCTGCACACCGGCGGTGCCCTGGGCCGCCGCGCTGGGCCCCTCCTGCCGCGCGGCCCACCAGCGGCCCGTGCCACTGAGCCAGATCCCCCACCGGCCATCGAACGCGGTGGCGATGGCATCCGCGGTTAGCGCAGTGGCGAATCGTGTGTTGTCCATATCCTCTTCCTGCTGCGCGCCTTCGCTCACGCACCTGAGCATGAACGCGTTCAGTTACCATGATGTTTCACACAGTTAACATTCACGGTTCAGTATGCGCCCATCCGAGCGCCACGGACGGAAAGATACGCCTTGTGCGCGCCCGCCCGAGGGGTAGCGTCCGATTCATGACCGTCAGGCTCGTGGTGTGGTATACCGGCCCGGCTGGCCCGAGGGTGCGACCTTCCCGGTGTCGATCCTGGGCATCGCCGTTCGACTACATCAGGAAGCCGACCGCCGGCGCCGGCGACGAGAGGCGGTACCCGATGAAATACCTGTTCCTGCTGTACGGGCCCGACAGGCCGCTGCCCCAGCCGGGCACGGCCGAGTTCACCGAGATGGTGCAGAGCTGGGACACCGCGACCGGGGCGATGGCCAAGGCGGGCGTCCTGATTGACTGTGCCCCGCTCGAGCCGCCGTCGTCGGCGACCACCCTCCAGGTCCGCGACGGCGAGACCCTGCTCACCGACGGCCCCGCCGCCGAGATCAAGGAGCAGTTCGGCGGCTACACCCTGATCGAGTGCGCCGACCTGGACGAGGCGCTGAAATGGGCGGCGACCCTGCCGACCGCGTTCGACGGGTCCATCGAGGTGCGCCCGGTGGTACAGGTGAGGGCCCCCTCCTGAGCGGCCCGTACGACGACCTGTTCGCCGCCCACTGGTGGGCGGCGGTCGCCACCGTCACCCGCCTGGTGGGTGACCTGGAGGTGGCCGAGGACGCCGTCCAGGACGCGTGCGCGGCCGCCCTGGCGCAATGGCCCTCCGACGGCGTCCCGGCCCGCCCGCGGGCGTGGCTGATCGGCGCGGCCAGGCACAAGGCCCTCGACCGGCTGCGCCGTGAGGCCCACCGGGCAGACAAGGAAGCCGAGGCTATGCGCGAGTCATCTGCGGGTGAGCCGGCGGGCGGGTGGCCGTCGGGCGCCGACGACGAGCTCGGCCTCATCTTCACCTGCTGCCACCCGGCCCTCGACCCGGCGGTCCGGGTGTCGCTGACCCTGCGGTCGGTGTGCGGGCTGGGCACCGCACAGATCGCGGCCGCGTTCCTGGTCCCGGAGCCGACGATGGCGCAGCGCCTGGTCCGCGCCAAGCGGAAGATCCGCCAGGCCGGCATCGCCTTCCGCGTTCCGCCCCCCGCCGACCTGCCGGGGCGCCTCGCGGGGGTACTCCGGGTCGTCTACCTCGTGTTCACCGAGGGCCACAAGCCCGCCAGCGGCGAGTCGCTCGTCCGCGGCGAACTCTGCGACCAGGCGATTAGGCTGGCCCGCGCGCTCGCCATCCTGCTTCCGGACGAGCCGGAGGTGACCGGCCTGCTCGCGCTGCTGCTGCTCACCGACGCCCGGCGGGACGCCCGGGTCAGCGCCGGCGGTGACCTCGTACTGCTGGCGGACCAGGACCGCGCCCGCTGGGACCAGGAGATGATCGCCGAGGGCGAGGCCCTGGTCGAGCGGGCTCTGCGGCGCGGGCGCCCCGGCGCCTACCAGCTACAGGCCGCGATCGCCGCCTGCCATTCGGGGGCGCCTTCGGCCGCCGCGACGGACTGGCGTGAGATCGCTGCCCTCTACGGTGAGCTCATCCGTTACGAGCCGACCCCGGTGACCGAGGCGAACCGCGCCGTCGCGGTGGCCATGGCCGAAGGCCCTTCGGCCGGCCTGGTCATCCTGGATGCTGTCGGCCAGGATCCCCAGCTGGCCCGCTGGCCCCAGCTGCACGTCGCCCGGGCGGAACTGCTTCGGCGGCTCGGCCGCGCCGACGACGCTGCCGCTGCCTACCGGGCCGCTCTCGCGCTCGAACCAACCACGCCTGAGCAGGCATTCATCGGCCGCCGCCTGCGTGAACTCATCAGGTGAGCATGCCACGCTAGGACCGTGCCAGCCATCGACATTAGGGACGCAACGGAAAACGACCTGAATCCCATAGCCGAGGTGGCGGTGGCGACCGGGCAGGACGAGGAGTGGGCGGCCGCGGATCCGGCCTACACAGCGCACCTGCTCGCCCATGGCCACCTGGTGGTCGCCTGCCGGGACGGCGTGATCACCGGGTACGGGGCGACCCTGCTGATCGGTGAAGGCGCGGCCACCGTGAGCATGCTCTGTGACCTGTTCGTCGATCCGCGGGCTCATGGCCTGGGCTGCGGCCAGGCCATGCTCGCCGCATTGTGGCGGGGTCAGCCGCGGAAGATGACATTCAGCAGCCAGCACCCCCATGCGCTGCCGCTCTACACCCGGGCCGGCCTCGACGCGTGGTGGCCGCTGCTCTACCTGGCCGGGGACGTGCGCGCACTCGGCGGGCCGCCCGGCGGGGCGGCCGGGCCATCGAGCTGGGCGGCCGGGGCGGGCGGCGGGGCAGCCGGTTGGGCGGCCGGGCCGTCCACCCCGGAGCGGGTCGCCGTGCTGGAGCAGCGGTGGACCGGAGCGGACCGGGCCGCCGATCACCGGGCCTGGGCCGCCCGCCCGGCCGGCCAGGCGATCGAGGTGCGGCGGGACGGCGAAGTGCTGGCCGCAGGCACCGTCGCGGGCGACGGCCCGGAGTACGGGCTGGCCCATATGGCCGTCGCCCCGGCCGCCAGCGACGACGACGCGCGCGACGCGGTCATGGTGGCGCTGGCGTCCCTCGATCCACCGGACGGCCGGGCCCGGGTCTGCCTGCCCGGGCCGCATCCTGCGGTCCGTCCCCTTCTCGCGGCGGGCTGGCGCAACGACTACATCGATCTGTTCATGGCCACTGAGCCGGGCCTGCTCGACCCGCGCCGCGCCGTTCCGTCGCCCGCGATGGCCTGATCCCGGTGGCTCCGGCCCGGACGGACCGCGGGCGCCGGCTACTGGCGCCGGCTACTGGCGCTGCTGCTGGCGCCGGCTACTGGGGCAACTGCTGGCCCTGGCTACTGGCGGGCGAGGTTGGGCGCACCGGCGCGCAGGACGAACTTCTGGATCTTGCCTGTGGCCGTCTTGGGCAGTTCCTCGACGAACGTCACCCCGTGCGGGGCCTTGAAGTGCGCGAGGCGGTCGCGGGCGAAGGCGATGATCTCCTCCTCCGTCGCCGTGCCGCCCGCGCGCAGCACCACGAACGCGTACGGCGCCTCACCCCACTTCTGGTGCGGCAGCCCGACGATCGCGGCCTCCTGGACGCTGGGGTGGCGCAGCAGCGCCGCCTCGACCTCGACCGTGGAGATGTTCTCGCCACCGCTGATGATCACATCTTTCAGCCGGTCCCGGATCTCCACGTAGCCGTCCGGATGCACGACGGCCGCGTCGCCGGTGTGGAACCAGCCGTCCCCCATCGCCCGCTGCGTCGCCTCCGGATCGCGGTAGTAGCCATCCATCACGACGTTTCCCCGGACGACGATCTCGCCGAGCGACAGCCCATCCGCCGGCACCTCGTGACCGAGGGTGTCCACCACCTGCAGCTCACCCGAGGTGAGCAGTTCCACCCCTTGCCGGGCTTTCAGCACGGCCCGGTCCCCCGGGGCCAGGCTCTCGTGTTCCGGCAGCGGCGCGCAGACCAGGATGAAGGGGGCCGTTTCGGTGAGCCCGTAGACGTGCGTCACCTGCCAGCCGAACTCCCCCTCCAGGCGCTCGATCGTGGCCGCCGCGGGCGGCGCCCCCGCCGTCACCACGTGCACGCCCGCCGGGACCTCGCCGCGCACCTCCGCGGGGGCGTTCGCGAGTGAGATCAGCACCGTGGGCGCCGCGCACAGCCAGCGGATCTTCTCGTCGCGGATCAGCCTGAACACCGCCGCGGGGTCGACCTTGGGCAGGCAGACGTGGGTGGCCCCGGCCGCCGTCACCGTCCAGGTGAAGGTCCAGCCGTTGGCGTGGAACATCGGCAGAGTCCACAGGTAGCGCTCACCCACGCCGATGGGCAGGTGCAGCAGGGTACCGATCGAGTTCATGGCCGCATTCCGGTGCGTGATCATCACGCCCTTCGGGCGCGCGGTGGTCCCGCTGGTGTAGTTGATCGTCAGCAGGTCCCGCTCGTCGATCACCGGCCGTTGGTAGTCCGGGCTGGCCGCCGCGATCGCGGCCTCGTAGTCCAGCCAGCCGTCCCTGGCGCCCTCGAAGGACACAAAGTGGGTGACTTCCGGCATCTGGTCACGGACGCTGTCCACCGCGTCCAGGTAATCGCGGGCGGCACAGACCACCGTGGCACCCGAGTGGTTCACGATGTAGACGAAGTCGTCCGGGGTCAGCCGGTAGTTGACCGGGACCAGCACCGCCCCGATCTGCGGCACCGCGTAGAAGGACTCGAGCTGCGTGTGGGTGTTGGGCGCGATCGTCGCCACCCGGTCGTCCCGCCCGATGCCCAGGCCCTGCAGCGCCGACGACCACCGGTCACAGCGGTCAAAAAACTCCTCGTAGGACAGCCGCAGATCACCGTCGACCACCGCCTCGCGAGAACCGTGCAGCCGGCGGGTCCGGCGGGCGAACTCCAGCGGCGTGAGGGGTGTTTCCATGGCGTGCCTCCACCTGATGCCCGGGATCGGCGCCAGCGCCGACGGTCATTAGGACCGAACGCTAGTACGGGTGCGCCGTTCTGGCGACGGCAAGGTCACTGACCCCGCAGGCCCGGCCGTCCGCCGCCGCAGGCCTACGGGGCTGGCCTACGGGGCTGGCCTCCTGGGCTGGCCTACGGGGGCTGGCCTCCTGGGCTGGCCTCCTGGGCTGGCCTCCTGGGCTGGCCTGCGGCAGTCAGCCGAGGACGGCGCACAGGATGCGGTTCTCACCGCGCTGCCAGATGGTCCCGATCTCGGTGAAACCAGCCGCACGCAGGGCATCGACATGCGTGCCGAGCAGCGCCGACTCCGCGCCGTGATGGTTCTCGCTCAGCCGCCGCCGCTCCCGCTCCGCCGTCGGCCCGGCCAGCACGGGATCGGCGGTGACCGCGTCCCACCAGCCTCTCCAGGTCTCGGATGGCCCAGCCGGGAACCGCCGCTGTTCCTCGCGCTCGATCAGCGCCCGGCCGAGCCGGGCCAGGGTCGGGGTCGCCGCCTCGTCCTCCTGGAGGTGATCACCGTCGAGCAGCAGGCCGCCTGGCCGCAGCACCGTGGCCAGTTCGGCATACATGGCGCGCAGCGCCGGGGCGCTCAGCCAGTGCAGCGCGGTCGTGCTCACCGCCGCGTCGGCGCCGCGGCCAAGGCCGAGCGAACCGGCCCATCCCGCGCTGCGCAGGTCGAGGTCGGCGAAGCGCAACCCGGGCCGCCCGCCATAGGTGGCGCGGCCCAGGGCCAGCAGCAGCGGATCGGTGTCGATAGCGACGACAGTGGCGTCCGGGATCCGGTCCAGCAGCCGGATGGCGAGCGAACCGGGCCCGCAGCCAAGGTCGAGCACGAGCGGGTCGGCCCGCCCGGTGCCCGCCTCGACGGCATCGATGAGCGCCGCGAACCTGTCTTCCCGGTCCGGCAGGTAATTGGTCTGCTGCACGTCCCAGCGGTCGATCCAGCCTTGGGCGGCAGCGGTATCCAAGTCGGGCACGCCCGCCTCCTTGTCACTGACGACTATGCTTTCGGCAGTCACAACCTAGAGCGTGAGGTCGTAACTGGTCAAGTGAACTTCAACAGTCACATGGATGCCGTGGTGGCGATGGCGGCCCGCCTAGTCAACACGCTCACCGCGGGTGAGGCCCGGGGCCAGGACTACCCCCGGCCGACCGGCCCGGACCTGGCCCGGGCGGCAACCGCGGCGCTCCGGGCTGCCCTTCCTGCCACCCACGAGCTCTCCGAACGAGAAGCGGCCCAGCTCAGCGAGTTTGCGGAGGCCTTCCGTGCCGTGTTCGCCGGCGTCGCCTCCGGCGACATCGACGCGGCGGCCCATCAGCTCAACCGGCTGCTCGCGGTGACCGGAGCACACCCGTGGCTCGACCGCCACGACGGCGAGCCGTGGCACCTGCACTTCCACGGGGCGCAGGATTCCACCGTCATCGGGTGGGCCGCAGGCTGCGCCACCGGGCTCGCCGTCGTCCTGGGCAGCGACCTGCGGGGCCGGCTCGGCGTCTGCACCGCACCGCATTGCGATCAGGTCTACGTAGACACCTCGCGCAACGGCACCCGCCGGTTCTGCTCCACGTCCTGCCAGAACAGAGTCAAGACCGCCGCCTTCCGCGCCCGCCACGCCTGACCACGCCTCTGCTTCAGCCGGTGGCGGCGCGCCAGGCCGTAGCGCCGTCCCAACGGCCAGCCCTACACCCACTTTCATGACCACGAAGGATCCGCGCCAAATAGGGCGTCGTGCCAGCTGGAACGTGCGGCCAGCTGGAGCGGGACCGGCGGCTGGAACGGGCGGCCAGCTAGAGCGGACTAGCGGCTGGAACGGGCGGCAGCGCTGGCGGGATGGTGGCGGCAGTGCGGAGAGCGCTGACGGTGGGTGGCCAGAAGGTGCCCGCCGGTGACGGCACCGCCGCATATTCATGATCATTATTGACTTTCCACGCGTTACGGCCATGATCACGGTCGATTTGTCACGGTATGTGGTCACCTAACTCGTGGAAAGTCGAGACGATCATGGAATTGGGGTGCGGGAATATGCCGAGGGGCGGCACCGGGGGGGCTGGGCTGGGCCAGCTGTCTCCTTCACGGGCAACCAGTTCGGGACGCCCCGCTGCGCTCGCTGCTGTACTGAGACTACTCATTGTAGTCATTACCAAGCATACTGTAATTACGCCTAAGGCCAGCGCCAGCACTTCTCTCGTGGGCCGGCGACAGCCGGGAGGCGGTCAGGAATTGAGGTAGGCGAGAACGGCCAGCACGCGACGGTTGTCATCGTTGGCTGGCGCCAGGTCGAGCTTGGCGAAGATGCCGGTGGTGTGCTTGCCGACGGCCTTCTCCGTGACGAACAGGCGCTGCGCGATCGCGCTGTTGGAGCGTCCCTCGGCCATCAGGGCCAGCACCTCACGCTCGCGGCCCGTGAGCCGGGTGACCGGCTCATCCCGGGAGCGCCGGACCAGCAGCTTGGAAATCACCTCGGGGTCCATGACCGTGCCGCCCGTGGCTACCGCACGAATCGCGTCCACGAACGAGTCGTCGTCGAACACACGGTCCTTCAGCAGGTAACCGACGCCGCCGGCCTGATCGGCCAGCAGCTCACGGGCGTAAAGCTGCTCGACGTACTGCGACAGCACAACGACGGGCAGCCCGGGGGCCTGGCGCCGGGCCTCCAGGGCGGCCTGCAGCCCTTCGTCGGTGAAAGTCGGCGGCAGCCGGACATCCACGATCGCGACATCGGGCCGGTGCTCGAGCAGCGCCCGCAGCAGGTCCGGCCCGGTGCCGACGGCTTCGGTGATCTCGAAGCCGTGCGCCTGAAGCAGCCGCACCAGGCCGTCCCTGAGCAGGAACAGGTCTTCCGCTATGACAACCCGCACGGCACCTCGATGATGATCATGGTCGGCCCGCCCGGCGGGCTGTTCACCACCAGGATGCCGTCAAACGCGCCCAGCCGCCGCTCGATACCCCGCAGCCCGGTCCCCTTGGCGGGGTCAGCTCCGCCCGCACCATCGTCGGTCACCGCGATCCGCAGCACGCCCCCGCTGTGCTGCATCCGGATCTCCACCGCACGCGCCCCCGCGTGCTTGACGGCGTTGGCCAGAACCTCGGCCACAGAGAAATAGAGCGCAGACTCCACCGGCGCGTCCAGCCGCCCCGGAAAGTCGATGTCCAGGCTGGTCCGCAGCGGAGTGTCCAGGGCCAGCGCCCGGACGGCGTCGGCGAGCCCGCGGTCGGCCAGTACCGGGGGGTGGATCCCGCGGACCAGGTCACGCAAGTCGGTCAGCGCCCGCGACGACGTCTCCCTGGCCTCGGCCACGAGGGCCAGCGCGGCCTCCGGGCTGGCCGGCATCAGGCGCTCGGCGGCCCGCAGGTTCATCCCGAGCGCGACCAGCCGGGCCTGCGCCCCGTCGTGCAGATCCCGCTCAACGCGCCGTAGTTCGGCCGCGGCGCCATCCACCGCGTCGGTACGGGCCTCAGCCAGCCGCTGCACCCGGCGGCCCAGCCCCTTGACCGTCCAGATGTCCGCGCCGAGCGTGCGCGGGATCAGCCACAGACCGAACGCGAGGATCAGGCCCACCTCGGGCAGGATCAGCAGGTTCCCCAGCCATTGGCCAGCTCCGGGACTGGGCCGAGGGGCTGGGTGAACTACGGGAAGATGAGGAGGAGAAGAAGTGGGCTGGACATGCATATTGAGCGTGCGGCCGACGGCCCACGACTGGCGGCTGAGTACCGCGAAAGCGATGACCACCGCGCACATCCCCAGCAGCAGCAGCGCGAGGGGTACCCGATCGGCGGCCAGGGAAGGCGAAAGGACCGCGGCGGCTCCCACGAGCACCAGAAGGCCAATGCTCCACGGAGTCGGGCCGGACACCGCGAACCACAGAAGCGCGACCGGGAGCAGGAATACGCCCCACCCCATCGCCCTGATCCGCCGCCACACCGACGCTGGCCTCCCGGCGCGGGCCGCTGACCTGTTCCAGGCCACCACGAGACAGCCGACAACGAAGATCGTCACGATGTAGTTCATGCCCTGGCTCCTCCGGGGGCCGCACAGATGGCTGCCGCTGGCACCCATGGTGACGCGTCCTGATGGCCCCTGGCCATGACCCAGCGCCCACTTCCCGGGTAGGCCTACGCCTACCGGAAGCCCCTCATGATCACGAAGATCCGCGGCCAGAAAGCGCGCGGATCTTCGTGATTATGGAACCCTGCTGGCCCAGGGGGCCACCCCCGGCCCCCGGGCATAGCGCTTCCTGGCCGCACCAACCTGGCATTGAGATCACGGACTGAGCTGAGCGAAAGCAAGGTCAGCCGAAGAAGATCTCGGCTTCTGAGTAACGCTCCGGTGGCACCGTCTTCAGCTCGCGGGTCGCGTCGGCCAGCGGCGCGCGGACGATCTCCGTGCCGCGCAGCGCGACCATCATGCCGAATGCCCCGTCGTGCACCGCGCCGATGGCATGCACGCCGAACCGCGTGGCCAGCACCCGGTCGAACGCCGTCGGCGTGCCGCCGCGCTGGATGTGCCCGAGCACCGTGCAGCGCGCCTCCTTGCCGGTGCGCTTCTCGATCTCATCGGCCAGCATCTGGCCGATGCCGCCGAGGCGCACATGCCCGAACGCGTCCAGCCGCTGATCCGTCAGCTCGACGTCCTCTTCGGCCGGGCGGGCGCCCTCCGCGACGACCACGATCGGCGCGTACCGGGTCTGGAAACGGTGCTCCACGTGAGCGCAGACCTTCTCGATGTCGAACGGCCGCTCGGGGATGAGGATCACGTTCGCGCCGCCCGCCAGGCCCGCATGCAACGCGATCCAGCCGACATGCCGTCCCATGACCTCTACGATCAGCGCCCGGTGGTGGCTCTCCGCGGTGGTGTGCAGCCGGTCGATGGCCTCCATCGCGATGTTCACCGCGGTATCGAAGCCGAACGTGTAGTCAGTGGCACCGACGTCGTTGTCGATGGTCTTGGGCACCCCAACCACGTTCACGTCCTGCTCGTGCAGGCGGGCCGCCACGCCGAGGGTGTCCTCGCCGCCGATCGCGACCAGCGCGTCCACCCCCAGGCCGGCCAGGTTGTCTTTGATCCGGTCCACGCCCGAGCGCCCTGAGCCGCCCGCGCTCTCGGCCAGCGGGTTGGTCCTCGACGAGCCGAGGATCGTCCCGCCCCGGGGCAGGATGCCCCGGACCGCCTGCACGTCGAGAGGGATCGTGTCCCCTTCGAGCGGGCCGCGCCACCCGTCGCGGAACCCCACGAATTCGTACCCGAACTCCTGGGCGCCCCGGCGGACAAGCGCACGAATAACCGCGTTCAATCCTGGGCAGTCGCCGCCGCCCGTCAGTACTCCCACTCGCATAGGAGAAACATTAGCGCCGGGAGCAGGGGCGCGAGCCGGTTACCACCCCGGCGGCAGCTCAGGGACGCCACGGTTTGCGCGCGGCGTTGCTGGGCAGCGCTGCCGTAAGCGCAGCCCAGCCGTCAAGAGCCCGGACAGGCGGTCATCACGGATGAATCCGATCGAACGAGCAATCCGCCGGGTGGATGCCGCACAGCAGCGGCACAAAGCGTCCGCGTTCGTGTTCGGGGTCATCAAGAAGTACGGGGATGACAACGGCGGGGCGCTCACCGCCAACCTCGCCCACTCAGGCTTCGTCTCCTTGTTCCCGCTGCTCCTCGTCATGGTGACCGTCCTCGGGCTGGTCTCTTCCAGTGACCCCGCGCTGCGCCGCGAAGCGCTCAACGCGGTGGCCAAACAGGTGCCGCTGATCGGCCAGCAGCTCGCCAGCAACGTCCATGAACTCCGGCGTTCCAGCGTCATTGGCCTGATCATCGGCTTGCTCGTGCTGATCTGGGGATCGTCTGGGCTGGCCCAGGCGGGCCTGTTCACGATGGCCCAGGTGTGGAACCTGCCCGGGCCCGAGCGGCCCGGCTACGTCCAGCGCCTGGGGCGGGCAGGACTGTTCCTGGGTGTACTCGGGCTCGGCGTTGTCGTCACCACGCTCCTCACCGGCCTGGGCAGCTACGGTCACAACGGTGCCTGGATCGCGGTTCTCAGCGAGGTTCTCGCCGCCGCGGCCAACATCGGGATGTATTTCATCGGCTTCCGGGTCCTCACCCCGAAGAGCGTCCCGACGCGCAAGCTCGTGCCTGGCGCGGTCGCCGGAGGCGTCGCGTGGACGGTAGTGGAGGCGCTGGGCACGCTTCTCGTGCATCGGTTCCTGCACAGCAGCTCCGTGTACGGCGTGTTCGGCACGGTGCTCGGCCTTCTCGCCTGGATCTACCTGGGCGTCGAGATCAGCGTGTACGCCGCCGAGCTCAACGTGGTGCTGGCGCGCCGGCTGTGGCCGCGTTCCATCGTCCAGCCCCCGCTGACCAAGGCCGACCGGGTCGTCCTCTCTGATCAGGCACTGCAGAACCAGCGGCGGGACGACCAGCACGTGAAGGTGTCCTTTGACGACAGCCCGGCGCCGGCGCCGGTGGACCCTGAGTAACGGCGACCCCAACCGTGGATGTACAACGGATCTGGCGCTGTTAGCAAGATGTCGGGACCAGTGGCACGGGGACGGGGTGAACGCCGCATGGTGAACCTGGAGCTTTCCTGGCCCGACGCTGCCGTCGCGGCGGCCTGCCTGGCCGGCGCGGCAGCGTGCGGCCGGCTCACTCACCGGCCCCGGCTGGTGGCGGCCGCCGCATTCGCCGGGGAGACCGCCCTGGTCCTGGGCTTGTTCGCGCTCTGGCAGCTCGCGGGGAGCTTCGCCATCGCCGGGACTGAGGGTGCGCTGACGCGGGCACGCTGGATCTGGAACACCGAACGTGCGATCCATATGCCCAGCGAAGCGGGGCTCCAGCGGGCGTTCCTGCCCCATCCGATGGTGGTCCAGGGGCTCAATCTCTATTACGCATCACTGCATTTCCCGGTTCTGATCGGCTGCCTGATCTGGCTCTTCGTCTGGCATCGCCGGCAGTACCGGCACGTCCGCAGCACGCTGATGCTGTTCACCGCCATTTGCCTGCTCGTGCAGTTCATCCCGGTCGCGCCGCCACGCATGCTCGCTGGTGACGGCATGGTGGATACGGGAATGCGGTACGGGCAGTCGGTCTACGGCTCGGTCGGCGGGTTCAATGCCGACCAGTTGTCGGCCATGCCCTCGGTCCACGTCGGCTGGGCCCTGCTGGTCGCCCTCGTGGTGGTGCAGGTGTCGCGGAGCCGCTGGCGCTGGCTCGCGCTGGCCTACCCGGCGCTGACCGTGCTGGCCGTCGTCGTCACCGCCAATCACTTCTGGCTGGACGGGCTGGTCGCTGCGCTGCTCCTCGCGCTGGTTCTGCTGGTCCAGCGGGCCGCCCGGGTAGCGGTCGCCAGGCTGTCGGCTCGCCGCCGGCCAGGCGGCACGGAGCCCGCACGACCCGCGGAGCCCGCAGGAGGCACGGAGCCCGACGAGCCGTCCTACGTGCCCGACTGGCCGCCGGTGGAGGCATGAACCTTCCGCTCCGCCTTCAACGTGGCCTTGGCGTGCTGCGCGTCCTCGTCCACGTACTCCTGCCCGGACAGTTCCATCAGCGCGTACATGATCTCGTCGGTCACCGCCCGCAGCACGAAGCGGTCTGACTCGAGGCCCACGTAGCGGGAAAAATCGAGCGGCTTGCCGAACCGGACCCCCGGCCGGATCGTGAGCCGTGGCCTGAGCTGGCCGGGCGGCTGGAACTCAAACGTGCCGACCATCGCGCACGGGATCACCGGCGCGCCGGACTCGAGGGCCAGTCTCGCCACGCCGGTCTTACCCCGGTACAGCCTGCCGTCAGGGGTCCTGGTGCCTTCCGGGTAGATGCCGAGCAGCCTGCCATCCGACAGCACGCGCAGCCCGGTGCGCAGTGCTCGTTCGCTCGCCTGGCCTCCTGTCCGGTCCACCGGAATCTGTCCTACCCCGCGGAAGAAAGCTTTGCTGAGCAGGCCCTTCACCCCTCGGCCAGTGAAATATTCCGCCTTGGCCAGGTACGTGACCCGGCGCGGCAGCGGCAGCGGGCCGAAGAAATGATCGGAGAACGACAGGTGGTTGCTGGCAATGATGGCCGGGCCTTCACGGGGGACGTTCTCGGTACCCTCCGCCCAGGGCCGGAACACCAGGGTGAGGAACGGACCCAAAATCGCTTTGACCACCCAGTAGAACACGCCGCCAATCGTCCCACGAGATGACCAAGATGAGGACTCCCCAGCGAGGTCAGCGCCGGAAACGCGCTCGGTTGGCTGCGCACCGCTGTCGCGGCCCGACATGGGTGCGTGCCACCGGCCGACGTGCGACGATGCGAGAGCGTAGTGAGGGCCGGGCCAGGTAGCGTCAGACGCAGTGGCGCCACGCAGGGTTGCGTCGGGCCGAAAGGACAGCGAGCCGATGCCAGTGATCGCAGGCGCGGAGCCTTACTCCCACGAAGGCAGCAGCATCGGAGTCCTGCTCTGCCACGGGTTCACCGGGAGTCCCCATTCGCTGCGGCCCTGGGCCGAGTACCTGGCCGGGGCGGGTCTGAGTGTGTCCGTGCCCAGGCTGCCCGGGCACGGCACAACCTGGCAGGAGATGGCGCGTACCCGGTGGGAAGACTGGTACGCCGAGGTGGATCGCGGTTACGAAGACCTGCGGGGCCGCGCGGGGGAGATCTTCGTGATGGGCCTGTCACTGGGCGGCTGCCTCGCGCTGCGGATGGCCGAACTGCGCGGTACCGGGATCAGCGGTCTGGTGCTCGTCAACCCGTCGCTGGCCGCCGACAGCAAGCTCTTCGCGCTAGCCCCGTTGCTGAAAATGGTCATCCCCTCGCTCAAGGGGGTGGGCAGCGACATCAAGAAGGAAGGCGTCCGCGAGCTGGCCTATGACCGGGTACCGGTCCGGGCCGCCGCGACGCTGCCCGCGCTCTGGCGGCTCACTCAGGCGCGGCTGGCCGAGGTGACGCAGCCGGTTCTCGTCTACCGGAGCACCGTCGACCATGTGGTTGGCCCGGCCAGTATGCGGGTGCTGCGCGCCGCGCTGCCATCCGACCAGCTCACCGTGCGCGACTGCTCAGACAGTTACCACGTCGCGACCCTCGACAACGATGCCCAGACGATCTTCGCTGGGAGCCTCGAGTTCGTGCGCTCGCACAGTCGTGCGGGGAGGGAGTAGGGGGTGGGTGGGAAGAACGTGGCCGGCGGCGCGGGCGGCGAAGAGGCGGCCTGGCGCGAGCTGATCGAGCATTACACGGCGCCGTCCGCGGCGGATGAAGGGCAAACCCCATGGCCAGACCGCGAGAACCTGGCTACTCCCGGGCAGGCGGGTCCAGCGCCGGATCCGGGCCCGGACACCGACCCAACGCTGGGCACCGCACTCGGCACCGCGCTGGGCCCCGACTTGGCCGAGGACACTGATCCAGGACTGGGCGTCGACTTGGGCCCTGATCTGGGTGCCCGCGTTGTCAGGCCGGCCCGTCAGGCGCCCCCGCCCCAGGGGGATGACGGAGATCATTTCATTCCGCCGCCGCCACCACCGCTGCCCACGCTCGACCCGGTGACGAAGGGAGCCTGGGTCGCGCTCTTCGGGGGGCCCGGCTACCTGTTCCTCGCCATCATGCTCGGCTGGTCCGTGCCGGGCTGGGCGGCGTTCTGCGCCGTAGCCGCGTTCGTCGGCGGTTTCGCCACGCTGGTGGTGCGGATGGGTGACCGGCCACCTCGCGACTCCGGCCCGGACGACGGGGCCGTCGTGTGACTTCCCCCTTGTCCCGCTGATAAGCGTCCGCGGGCCAGGTCCGCGGCGCCCACGAGCCCGGAGTCGGCGCCGAGCGCGGCCCGCTTGATCTCTGCCTGCGGCCGGTGATGCCCGCCGGTCAGGCCTTTCTCGAACGCGGCCCGCGCCGGGGCGAGTAGCAGCTCGCCTGCTTCTGACACGCCTCCGCCGATCACGAAGCAGCCGGGGTCCAGAATCGCCGCCAGGTCGGCCAGGCCCTGGCCCAGCCACCCACCCACGATGTCGAAGCAGCGCAGGGCGCCGGGATCGCCCTCCCTCGCGGCCTGCGTGATCTGCTGGCCACCGATGCCGCTCAGGCTGCCGCCGCCGAGCTGGAGCAGGCGCACCGCGCCGCCGGGCGTGCGCAGCGCGAAGTCACGCGCCTCGTACTCAAGAGAGCTGCCGCTGGCGTACTGCTCCCAGCAGCCGCGATTGCCGCAGCCGCACAGGCGGCCGTCCGGCACCACGCGGTAGTGCCCTGGCTCGCCCGCCATGCCCCACCGGCCGCGGTACAGCTCGCCGCCCAGGACGAGCCCGGCGCCGATGCCGGTACCCACGGAGATGAGCATCACGTGCTGCTGGCCGCGGGCGGCACCGAACTTCAGCTCGGCCCACGCGCTCGCGTTGGCGTCGTTCTCGACCACGACCGGGAGCCCCACGAGGTCGGCGATCTGCTTGCGCACCGGCTCATCGCGCCAGGCGAGGTTCGGCGAGAACATGACGCTGCTGCGGGCCTCGTCCACGAATCCCGCCGCGCCCAGGCCGACCGCTTCGACCTGGTGACGGGACCGCAGTTCGGCGACCACCTCGACGATCACTTGCGCGGTACGCACCGGGCTGGCGGACGGCGTGGGCCGCTTCAGCTTCTCGAGGATCCGCCCATCGGAGTCCACGACCCCACCTGCGACCTTGGTCCCCCCGATATCAACTCCGATCGTCAGGCTCACGCGGTGGTCCTCCTGGGCTGGCGGTGGCGGCCGCCTCGTCCCACACCCCGCGCCCGGCGGCGGAATCGGCTTTCGGTACCCGGTTGGCGGAAGAACCGGAGTTACGCCCGGCGGGAGAAGAACCGGAGTTACGCCCGGGGGCGGAAGAACCAGAGTTACGCCCGGGGGCGGAAGAACCAGAGTTACGCCCGGCGGGAGAACCGGATTTCGGTGCCCGGCTGGCGGACGAATCCGCTTCGTCCTTTACCACCGGGCGGGCGGCGGCCATGGCCGCCTCGAAGACCGACATCGCGTCCTGCGCCACCGTGGCGAAAGCGTCCGTCGCCGCCGCCATCTGCGACGACAAGCCGGGGCCCGACTCGTTGAGACGGCGGGCGGCCCGGCACACCGGGCACCAGGCGCACTCGGGCGCCTCGTCCTGCGGCGGCCTGGTGGCGCGTTCCCACACATCAGCGGACCCCTCGCTACGGCCGAGCGCGGACCGGATCTGCCCGCCCACTCCCCGGCTCACCCCGCGCGCCCCAGAACGGACCAGCCACCGCTGGAACTCGCCGATCAGGTCCGTACCCGGCTGCCTGGGCTGCTGCGTCACGTCGTGTCCTCTCCCATGCTCTCGGCCCGGCCGCTGTGGGCGTCCGTGGCCTCTGCCCGGGTCTTGAGACCCTTCAGCGCGGTATCGATGATCATCTTCTCGGCCCTCCGCTTCACGATGCCCGGCATCGGCACCCGGACGTCCACGGTCAGCTCGTAGGCCACCGTGGTCTGCCCGGCGGCCTCGGCCAGGAAGTACCCGCCGCTCATTGCTGAAACGACCGAACCAGGCTCGGCGAGGTCCCATCGGACGGCCGCGTCGCCGTCCCAGCCGTAACGCAGGACATAGGTGTCCTTGATCATCCCGGCGTCCAGCCGGAAGCGCACCAGTGCGGCCCGGCCTTTCCCGTCGCGCTCGATCACCTCCGCCGATCGCACTGCGCCCGCCCATTGCGGGTACGCCGCGAAATCGGCGATCACGGCCATGACGATCTCCCTCGCCGTGGCGATGGCGATGCTCGAGGTCGTCCTGTCCGCCATGCTCGGAGCGTACCGCCGCGTCACTTGATGTGCGCCGGCCGCTATCTCGTCACGCGTCGCCACATGAACACGATATATCGCAATTCTCCTCCAGCCAACACAGCGCACCCCATCCTCACCCCCGGCCGGCCCCGGCAACACCGAAGGCGCCCCAGGCATAGCCGCTTTCCATGATCACGGAAGATTTCTGGGTCCATGTGCCCCGAAGGTTCCGTGATCATGGACGGCGGTCACCATTCCAGGGCGTAGGGCGTGCCGGTGGACCGGAAATGGCCGACGTTGATGCACTCGGTACGCCCGATGCGGACCCGGCGCGCGAGCGGCTGGTGCACGTGGCCGAACAGGGCGTACCTCGGCTGGCTGCGCCGGATGTGCTCGAGCAGCGCGTCGCTGCCACGCTCCAGCCGCCGCGCGACCGTGTCATACAGCAACTGCGGCACGGCGGGCGGGATATGCGTGCACAGCACGTCGACGTCCCCCACCGCGGCCACCTTGGCCGCGTAGGCGTCCTCGTCGATCTCGTTGGGTGTCCGGTAGGCCGAGCGCAGCCCGGCCCCGATGAAGCCAAAGCTCCAGCCGTCGAGTTCGGTGCGCTCGCCATCCAGCACGTGGTGCCCCGGGCGCAGATGCGCCTGCCACATGCGCGGGATATCGACGTTGCCGTAAGTGAGGTAGGCGGGCTCCGGAAGCGCGGCGAACAACTCCGCGTACTGCCGGGACGCGGCGATCTCCACATGGCCTGACGGATCCCCGCCCAGCCCGTCCCACAGGCGGCGGGCCATATCGCGGGCCTCATCGAATCGTTTCGCGGTCCGCAGGGCGACGAAGCGCTGCGTCGCCTCCGCCCCGAACAGGTCGGGAAAGATGCCCTGCGCATTGTCCGCGTAGTCGATGAACAGGAGCATGTCGCCCAGGCAGAGCAGCGCGTCCGCGCCGTCGCCGGCCGCCCTGAGCGCGTCCGTCCGGCCGTGAACGTCGCTGACCACGTGAACCCGCATTCCCACACATTAGGCAGGTCGTTACGGTGTCCGCGCGGCGGTGCCCGGGCACAGACCTTTCGGGAGACGAACTGCGGCGGCCGATGCTACCTGCTGGTAGCTCGCAGGCAACCCCGCGCGGTACTGTCACAGCAGCCCCAGCAGAACGTGACCGCCAGGAGCTGTCATGCGCGAACACAGCACCCCCGCTCTCGTGGAGATCCCCGCCTCGGCCAACCTCACGGATGCCATCGTCGAGCGCGCGCAGCGCGAGCCTGACACGGTCGTGATGCGGCGCAAGGCGGCCGACGGCCCGCCGGTCTGGCGGGACGTGACCGCTGGTGGGTTCGGCGAGGAAGTCGCGGCCTTGGCCAAGGGGCTCGTCGCCGCCGGGATCGAGGCCGGCGACCGGGTGGCCCTGTTGTCACGGACTCGCTACGAGTGGACCCTCGCCGACTACGCCATCTGGATGGCCGGTGCGGTCACCGTGCCGGTCTACGAGACCTCCTCCGCCGAGCAGGTGGAATGGATTCTGGGCGATTCGGGCGCCCGGGCGCTGATCCTGGAGACACCGGCGCACGAGCAGGCGATAGCCGAGGTGCTCAGCAAGCTGCCCGCGGTGGAACGGGTCTGGATGATCGAGGGAGCCGCCACGGCCACGACCGGCAAGCCGCTGGACGCGCTGCCCGCCGAGGGAACCGCTGTCAGCGACGCTCAGCTCGAGCAGCGCCGGACGGCGCGGGGCGCCGGTGACCTGGCCACGATCATCTATACCTCGGGCACGACCGGGCGTCCCAAGGGCTGCGAGCTCACCCACGGCAACCTGCTCAGTGGGGTGCGGGGCGCGGTTGCGGCGCTGCCCGCCATCTTCCAGGCACCGGGCCACTCGGCACTGCTGTTCCTGCCGCTGGCCCATTCCTTCGCCCGCATCATCCAGGTCGGCTGCCTGGAGTCAGCCACCATACTCGGCCACACCCCGGACCCGGCCGGCCTGCTGGACGACCTGGGCTCGTTCCAGCCCTCTTTCATCCTCGCGGTGCCGCGGGTGTTCGAGAAGGTCTACAACGGGGCCGAGCTGCAGGCGTCCAGCAGCCCGATCAAGAGCAAGATCTTCCATGCCGCCGCGGACACCGCCATCGCCTGGAGCAAGACTCTGGGCAGTCAGGGCAAACCCAGCTCGGACCGCCGCGACCTGCGGCTCCGGCTGGCCCACGGGTTGTTCGACCGCCTTGTCTACAGCAAGTTGCGGGCGGCGACGGGCGGGCGGGTCAGTTATGCCGTGTCCGGTGGTGCGGCGCTCGGCGAGCGGCTGGGCCATTTCTTCCGCGGCGCTGGCATCACGATCCTGGAAGGGTACGGGCTCACCGAGACCAGCGCCGCGGCGGTGGTGAACCGGCCTGACGGCAACAAGATCGGCACGGTCGGGCTCCCGCTGCCCGGGGGGACCGTCCGCATCGCCGACGACGGCGAGATCCTCCTCAAGGGGCCCAACATCTTCGGCGGCTACCTGCACAATGACGCGGCGACCGCCGAGACGTTCCACGACGGCTGGCTGCTCACGGGCGACATGGGGGAACTCGACGACGAAGGCTACCTGCGGGTGACCGGCCGGAAGAAGGAACTGATCGTCACGGCGGGCGGCAAGAACGTCGCGCCCGCGGTCCTCGAGGACCGCCTCCGGGCCCACCCGCTGATCAGCCAGTGCATGGTGGTGGGCGACGGCAAGCCCTTTATCGCCTGCCTGATCACTCTCGACGAAGAGGCGCTCGACGCGTGGAAGGCGCGCCGTCCGCGGCTGGCCAATGCCAGCACCGCCGACCTGATCGGTAACGCCGAACTGATCGCCGAGATCCAGGGGGCGGTGGACGAGGCCAACAGGGCCGTGTCGCGGGCCGAGTCGATTAGGAAGTTCCGCGTGCTCCCCGTGGACTTCACCGAGGAAAGCGGCTATCTGACACCCTCGCTCAAGGTGAAAAGGGCCGTCGTGGCCAAGGACTTCGCCAGCGACATCGACGCGCTCTATTCCCAGCCTCGCCCGGGGTCCCAGCCTCGCCACGGGGCCTAGCACCACCACGGGGCCCAGCCTCGCCACGGGCCCAGCCTCGCCACGGGTCTAGGGCCTCACTCGGGCGCGAGGATCTGGTTCAGCCGCCGCGCCACCAGATCCCAGCGCCATTCCCGGTCCACCCAGGCCAGGCCCTTCTCCCCGAGAGCCCTGGCCGCGGCGGGATCGGCGAGCAACCGGGTGATCCGGCCCGCCACCGCGGCGACATCGCCGCCCGGCACGATATAGCCGGTCTCGCCATCGAGGATGGCGTCCGGCGCGCCGCCGGAATCTCCGCCGATCACGGGAAGCCCCGTCGCGGACGCTTCCAGGTAGACGATGCCGAGACCCTCGACATCAAGGCCGCCCCTGCGGGTACGGCACGGCATCGCGAAGACGTCGCCCGCGTCGTAGTAGGCGGGGAGGTCCTCCCACGGCACCGGCCCGGCGAACACGACCGAGCCCGTCATCCCGAGGTGATCCGCCAGCCGGCGTAGCCTGCTCTCCGCGGGTCCCGCGCCGACCAGCAGCAGGACCGCGCCGCTCGCCGCCCGGACCTGTGGCCAGGCTCGGATCAGCGTGTCCTGTCCCTTGCGGGTAACCAGCCGGGAGACGCATACGACGACCGGCACGTCCGCGAGGCCGAGCCGCTCCCTGACCGCTGCCCCGCCGGCGCCCGGGCGGAACGCGCTGGTATCCACACCTGGAGCGAGCCGGGCCAGCCTGCCGGCGGCCTCCGGGGACAGCGCCCTGGCCAGCCGGGCCCGGGTGTACTCACCGAGGTAGGTCATGACGTCGGTCGAGTCACCGATGCGGCGCAGCAGGCTGCGCGCGCCGGGAAGCACGGCCCAGCCCGCCTCGTGGCCGTGGGTGATGGCGACGACCCGCCGTGCCCCGGCCCGGCGCAGCGACGGCGCCAGCAGCCCCAGCGGCGCGGCCGCGCCGAACAGCACGGTGTCGCAGCCGGTGGACCGCAGAATCCGCGCGGCGCGTTTCGCCACGGACGGCACCGGCAGCATCAGGGAGGTCGGGTGGCGCACGACAGGAAAGGGCGCCCGCTCGTCAAAGCTGGCCGCGCCTTCCCAGGCAGGCGCGTATACCACGACCTCATCCGGGGGCAGCCGCACCGCGAGCGCATGCACGAACGACTGAATCCCGCCGGCCCGCGGCGGGAAATCGTTGGTGACAATCAGGACTTTCGGCATCCCGCTCCCCGGGCTCCCCGCGCCGCCCCGTCTGCTGACCCGCTGGCGGTAACCCAGATGAGCATAAGCCCGGCCTGCGCCCGGGTGGTGTTTCCCAGGAAGGCCGGCACCTTCCGGGGAAACACCACCTGCTCACCCTCGGGGGAGGAGGAGGGCGGATAAGAGCAGGGCTTGGGGGTTAGCCGCCATGCGAGGCGGGCGAGGTGGTTATGGCCGGACGGCGCCGTCGTAGTTCGCCACGTACCAGGATCCCGACAGGCTCACCTTCTCCACGAACGAGCCGGTGGTAGGTGCGTCGATCATGTCGCCACCGCCCACGTACAGGCCCACATGGCTATCGCCGTTGAAGAAGACCAGGTCGCCGGGCTGGAGATTCGCCTTCGGCACGGACGGGTACCCCGCGCCGGCCTGAGAATAGCTGGTACGCGGGATGGTTATGCCGGCGTACGCCCAGGCCGCCGAGGTAAGTCCGGAGCAGTCGAAGGCGCCCGGACCGGCGGCACCGTACGAATACGGGTCACCGAGCTTGGAGTAGGCGTATGCGACGGCCTTCCCGGCCTGGGTGGCCGTGGAGCCGGTATACCTCGCCGAGGTGGTGCCGCCAGCGCCGATAACGGTGGTCTGCTGCTGCGCGGTCAGGGTGGCCAGGATGGCCTTCTGGCTCGACACGGCCTTGCCGATCGACTGCTTGCGGGCCAGCCGCTGCTTGTTCAGAGCCGCGATCGCGGTCTGGGTGCGGCGCGTCATCCGCTGCGCACCCTCGAGCTGGCGGGCGACCGAGAGGAAGTGGTTCACCTGGGCCGACCGGTCGCTCGACAGCTGCAGCAGGACCGACGCCTGGGACAGGACGGCCTGTGGGTTGTCCGTGGTCAGCAGCGCGCCCATCGAGTTCATGTTGCCGCTCTCGTAGGCCGTCGTCGCGATCTGGGCGATCTCGGCGCGCATCTGCCTGAACTGGGCGCGGTCCGTGGCCACTTCACGATTAACGAGGGCGAGCTGCGCGTTGGCGCTGCCCAGCTCCTGCGCGGACTGGTCGTACGCCTGGATCGCCTTGTCCTCTTGCGAGGTCAGCTTGTCCAGCTTCGCCTGAACCTGGGTGACCGTCGGCTGCGGAGCGGCCCCGGCCGCGACAGCGAAAGTGACGAGTCCCCCGCACGCCAGCGCACCGGCCGCGATAGCGGCCCATCTGCGTAGCGCAGACCTATATACCAGTGGATGCGTAACCACGTTTGTGACACGCTCCTTCTCCCACTCCGCCTACCGGGTGAGCTGACGGGTTCGGGCTGGGGAAGGTGCCCTACGGCCATGCCGCTACGCGGCCAGGTCCGATTCACCCCAGGAGGTGTTCATCCCAGGCATCCCTGGGACAATCCTCCGGTGGGTCCCCGGCTCTCCGGCTGGCTGAACTACGCCAGCATCGAAGACTCGGCGGTGGCCGGTCGCCGTCACCGTCATGGCGACTGCGGAGCGAGCCGACCGGGCACGACACTAGTGAAGCGCGGGAGGTGAATTCAACCACTTCGCGAACTCTCGCAACGGCCTTGACCATCGTCAGACGATGATGTGCCGCCGCCGTGACTCACCGGAGCCTCGGGCCAAGTGCGTTCTGACCAGTCATGATGCCCGGGAAGCGGGCGGCTGCAGGCGAAGCGGCGGGACCAGCCGGGCGTCCGCGAGAATCCGGAGGGCGAGTCGTTCCTCCTCGCCGATTTCAGCCCGCCCGCCGCCGCCGAGCAGGACAGCGACCACACAATCCGGGCAAGCAATATCGCGCATTTCGCATTGATCGCAATCGATCAGCATGTCTCCTCCTCTACCTGGCTACGCGCCCGTTCACCCGCCGGGCCTGGTCGTCACGGAGCACACGTTAGGAGCGGGTACCGACAGTCCTTTCTCCTGGAGGCGGGGGCGGCTCCCCGGCGCGCCATGGGCGGCTTCCCCGGCGGGCCCTGGGCGGCTTCCCCGGCGCGCCATTGGCGGCTTCCCCGGCGCGCCATTGGCGGCTTCCCCGGCGGGCCCTGGTCGGCTTCCCCGGCGGGCCCTGAGCGGCTTCCCCGGCGGCCCCTGAGCGGCTTCCCCCGGCGGGCCCTGGGCGGCTTCCCGGCGGCGCGCGGCCGCGGCTTCACTGGAGGCACCGGGCCGGCAGGCGGGCCAGCGGGCGGGCCGGCGGCCCGGTGGGCCGGCGCGCCTGGGGCGGAAGTGTCGGTACCCCGGCCTACGGTGACATCGTGATCAGGCGGCGGACGGCTACGGCATTCGACAGGATCGACTTCACCGTCGTGGACGTCGAGACGACCGGGTGGTCGCCGGAAGAGTCGAGCATCACCGAGATCGGTGCCGTCAGGGTCAGCGGCGGCCGAGTGCGGGAGGAGTTCACCGCGCTGGTCAACCCAGGCCATGCCATCCCGCCGGACATCGCGGCGCTCACCGGTATCAGCAACACCATGGTGGCCCACGCCCCGCCGATGACCGCGGTCCTGCCTGGGTTCCTCGACTTCGCCCGCGGGCGGGTGCTTATCGCGCACAACGCCCCGTTCGACGTCGGCTTCCTCAGCGCGGCCTGCGCGGCCTGCGGCGTGCCGTGGCCGGCCTGTCGGGTGCTCGACACGGTCGTCCTGGCCCGGCAGGTCCTCGGCGAGGACGAGGTGCCCAACCACAAGCTGAGCACCCTGGCGAGCTTCTTCGGGGCGCGGACGCCGCCGTGCCACCGGGCCCTCGCCGACGCCAGGGCCACCGCCGACGTGCTGGCCGGGCTGCTGCGCAGGCTGGCCGCGGCGGGGGTGCACAGCTTCGCGGAGATCTGTGAGCTGGGCGCCCCCGAAACAGACCCGCTGACAGGCGGTACGCTCTCGCTGGCAGGCGGTACGCCAGGGCCGATGGCTGGCGCACGCGGCGCCGAAGGAGGTAACGAGTGGTCACCGCGATCATTCTGGTCAGGGCCGATGTGGCGCGCATCCCGCAGACGGCCGAGGCCATCGCGCAGATTCCGCAGGTCACCGAGGTGTACTCGGTGACCGGCGAATTCGACCTGGTGGCGCTGGTGCGGGTGCGCGCTCACGAGGAACTGGCCGACGTTATCCCGGGCACCCTGAACCTGGTTCCCGGGGTCACCCACACCGAGACCCACATCGCGTTCCGCACGTACTCGCGGCACGACCTCGAAGCCGCCTTCGCCCTCGGTTACCCAGAGTCCTCCTGACCCGAGACCGCCCGGTCCATGCGTTATGCGCGGGGGTGGTCCCGGGCAGCCGAGCACGGAAACGGGGTTGCCCGGGGTTCCGGGGTGGTCCCCGGGCTAGCCGGGGGGCGCGAGGCGCTGGCTCGCCGCGGCCCAGCGGCGCAGCAGATCGCCGGCCGCCCCGGAGTCCACGGCCGCCGCCGCCCGGGCGCAGCCATCCGCCAGCGCCTGGTCAAGCTCGGCCACGCTGGGCACGCCGGCCAGGGCCGCCAGCGCCGCGGCTGCGTTCAGCACCACGGTGTCGCGCACCGCACCTGCTTCGCCGTCGAGCACGGCGCGGACCACGGCCGCGTTGTGCGCTGGGTCACCGCCGCGCAGGTCCCCGGGCTTGGCCCGGTCCAGCCCCAGGGCGGCCGGGTCGACCGTCGTCGCGGTCACCGCCCCGCGATGCACGAGCCAGACGGTGGATGTGTCGGTGGTGGTCAGCTCGTCGAGGCCGTCATCGCCGTGGAACACCAGGGCGCTCGAGCCACGTCTGGCCAGCACGCCCGCGATGACCTCGCCCATCCGCGGGTCGGACACCCCCACCGCCTGTGCGCCGGGGCGCGCTGGGTTCGCCACCGGCCCGAGGGAATTGAACACCGTGGGAACCCCGAGTTCACTGCGCGCGGGCCCCGCATACCGCAGCGCCGGGTGGTAAAGCGGCGCGAACAGGAACGCGATGCCGACTTCGGCGACGAGCTGCGTGCTCGCCTCCGGCGACAGGTTGATGGCCACCCCGAGCGCCTCGAGGACGTCGGCGGCGCCGCACGCCGATGAGGCGGCCCGGTTCCCGTGCTTGACCACCCGGGCTCCCGCGGCCGCGGCGACGATCGCGCCCATGGTGGAGATGTTGACCGTGTGCGCGCCGTCGCCACCAGTGCCGACCAGATCGACCAGCGGGCCGGGCACGCTGATCGGCGTGGCATGCGCCAGCATGGCCTGGGCCAGCCCGGTAACCTCACCGACCGTCTCCCCCTTCATCCGGAGCGCCACGCCGAACCCGGCGATCTGGACGGAGGTCGCGGCGCCGTCCATGATCTCGTTCATCGCCCACGCCGCCTCGTCGGAGGTCAGCTCCTCACCCCTGATCAGCGCGCTGATCAGGGCGGGCCAGGCGGTACGGGAATCCATGGCGGCCCCCTCGGGGCTGGATAACGGGCTGGGCGGCGGGTGCGAGGCGGCGGGTGCGAGGCGGCGGGTGCGAGGCGGCGGGGTTGCGAGACTAGCTGGCGGCCGGATCAGCGGGCGGAAGCGGGAGTGCGGCCAGGAATCGTTGGGGCGGTAAAGGTCTTTCCCGGACGGCTGGCCGCCGCCCGTCAGGCCTGGGCCGCCAGGTGCTCGGCACGCTTGCGCATTAGGCCGGCCAGGCCCTCAGCCAGCGCGACCGGGTCGATCGGATGGCTGGTTACGGCGTCGGCCCCGGACCAGGTGGCCAGCCACCCGTCATCGACCCGGCCGACGATCAGCAGGACCGGCGGGCAGTCGTGGATCTCATCCTGGGCCTGGCGGCAGATGCCCATCCCGCCGGCTGGCTGGGCCTCACCGTCGAGCACCATGACGTCGGCGCCACCTGCATCAAGCAGGCGCCACAGGGCCGGCTCGGTGGCCACCTCGATGATCTCGGCGTCCGGGACATCCGGGGCCGGACGGCGCCCGATGGCCAGGCGCACCCGCGCGCGCGTGTCCGCGTCATGGCTGTACACAACGACCTTCATGAAACAGGATGGTACCGACCCGGGGGGTCGGCTGACGTCCGCCTACGCGGTGTCGTAATAATGACCCCGTGGCCACCGCAACCGTGACCGAGACGACGCCCCGCAATCCGGCCAGCCGGCCGAACCTCGTCAGCGTGGGAACCATCGTCTGGCTGTCCTCGGAACTCATGTTCTTCGCGGCCCTGTTCGCGATGTATTTCACCGTCCGCTCAGTGGACAAGGGTGAAGGACTCCGCTGGCCGGGCGCGCACCTTGATCTCACGCTCGGGTCCATCAACACGACCGTGCTGCTGCTGTCCAGCGTCACCTGCCAGCTCGGGGTGTTCGCGGTCGAGCGCGGCCAGATCGGGCGGGCCGGCCGGATCTGGCAGGTCAGCCGGTGGGGGCTGCGGGAGTGGTACGTGCTCTCCTTCCTGATGGGCCTGTACTTCGTGCTGGGCCAGGGATATGAGTACCTGGGCCTGATCCACGACCACCTGACCCTGTCCTCCAGCGCCTACGGCTCGGTGTTCTTCATCCCGACCGGATTCCACGGGCTGCACGTGACCGGCGGGCTCGTCGCGTTCCTGTTCGTGCTGGGCCGCACCTACGCCGCGAAGACCTTCACCCACGAGCAGCAGGTGACCGCGATCGTCGTCTCCTACTACTGGCACTTCGTGGACGTCGTGTGGATCGGCCTGTTCACGACCATCTACCTGATCCACTAAATGCCCGCTTCGACCCATTTAACTCAACGACAAGCAGCACTTCCTCTGACCGAAAACCGAGGGCAGCAGTGAGCTGGATCACCGCGCGGCGCAGGCACCCAGCCGCCGGATACGCCGTCGTTCTGCTGGGGCTGATCGCCATCGGCATCGTTTACGCGGCCATCACCACGCCGGGCGGCGCGGCGTCGGCCGCGGCCCCGCCCGCGTCGCGGCAGGAAACGGCCCAGGGCCAGGCGCTGTTCGCTCAGACCTGTGCGACCTGCCACGGCATGTACGCCCAGGGCACGTCGGCCGGGCCGAGCCTGATCGGGGTGGGGGCCGCGGCGGTGGACTTCCAGGTGAGCACGGGCCGGATGCCCGCGGCGGAGATCGGTGCCCAGATGGACCGCAAGCCGCCGCGATTCAACACCAAGCAGACCCACCAGATAGCGGCGTACATCGCATCCCTCGGCGGTGGCCCGGCCATCCCGGCGCCCGAGCAGGTCAGCACCGCGGGCGCCAACGTGGGACTCGGCCAGGAGCTTTTCGTCACCAACTGCGCGCAGTGCCACAACTTCGTCGGTGCGGGCGGAGACCTCACGTACGGCAAGTACGCGCCCCCGCTCACCGCGTCCACGCCGACGCAGCTTTACGAGGCCATGCAGACCGGCCCGGAGGCCATGCCCGTGTTCAACGACACCACGATTACCCCCGCTCAGAAGCGCGACATCGTCGCGTATGTCACGCAAACCCGGGCTGAGCCGAACCCAGGCGGGTTCAGCCTGGGCCGCGTGGGGCCAGTGACCGAGGGGCTCGTGGCCTGGCTGGGCGGTATCGGCGCCCTGGTGCTGGCCGCCTGGTGGATCGCGGCGAAGCGGCGGGAGCACTCATGAGCGGCACAGGCGGGTACTCCAGCGATCTCCCGGACGGCACCGCCGGCCTGGCCGGCCCGGACGCTGGGCTCGGCACTGAAGGCAGCACCGGGCCGGCGCGCGCCCCGCACCGGGTGATCGGCACTCCCCCGCCCGCGGAGGCCCGGACCCTGCTCGGCGGCGATGCCGGCGAGGTGGCCGCCCCCGCGCCGCGCGAGCTGCCGGCGGACCCCCCGGACCTGGTCAAGGCCAAGAGGGCCGAGCGGGTCGTGGCGACGCTCTTCATCCTCGCCATGCTGGCCGGCATCGGGTTCATCGCGGCCTACGTCGGCTTTCAGGTGCATTCCGTCGATGGGGTGCTGCGATCCAACCTGGCCCTTGGCTTGTCGATGGGCCTGGCGTTCCTCTTCCTCGCGGTCGGCGCGGTGATCTGGGTGCGCTTCCTGATGCCGGACGTGGAACTCACCGAGCAGCGCAAGCCAATGGCATCGCCGGTGGAGGACAGGAAGGCGTTCGCCGAGACGTTCAGGGAGGGCGCGGACGCCAGCCAGTTCACCAGGCGGCCGGTCTTGCGGCGGACCCTCATCGCGGCCACGGCGCCGCTGCTAGCGGCGCCCGTGCTGCTGCTGCGGGACATGGGCCCGCTGCCGCGGACCAGCCTGCGGCACACGGCGTGGCGCAAGGGCACGCGGCTCGTCGTCTCCGGCACCAATAAGCCGCTGCGGCCCGCGGACTTCGCTACCCCAGGCGGGATGATCACCGTGATTCCCGAGGGATACCAGGACGACGATGTAGCACTGGCCAAGGCCGCGACGATCATCATCAAGTTCGCACCGGGCCAACTCCAGCACCCGACGGTGCTGAACTGGACGGTGGACAACATCGTCGCGTATTCGAAGATCTGCACCCATGTGGGGTGCCCGGCCGCGCTGTACGAGCAGACGACGCACCACATCCTCTGCCCCTGCCACCAGTCCACCTTCGACGCCACCAAGGGCGCGACGGTGCTCTTCGGCCCGGCCAGCAGGCCGCTCCCGCAACTGCCGATCACCACGAACGCCGAGGGCTACCTGGTCGCGCAGAGCGACTACC
>JAWWPY010000208.1:0-6148 GCA_033854735.1 Streptosporangiaceae bacterium
GCGAAGCTGAACGCGACCGGGCAGCGCTCCGGTGACCTGCTGCCCTACGCGGCGGAAAGCACCCGCCGCGCGGCACACCTCGATGCCGCAGCCGAACAGGTGCGGAAGACCCTCCGGTGACATCCCAGCAGGCCACGCAGCGGACGTTCCGCGGCCGGGAACGCATTCCGCCGATGCGGACGGCACCCCGGAACGCGCGGACGGCATCCCGCCCGGCGCGCAGGATCATCCGGGGCGCGCGGATGACGCTGCGGGCAGGGCAGGCGGCGGCCGGATGATCGGGAAGATCACCGCTCCGCGTGGCGAGCGGGTGCAGCCGCTCATCTACTACCTGTACGGCCCCGGCCGGCGAGAGGTTCTTTGGGATTTTCAGAGCCGTAGCGTGATGTTGTAATTACTTACGGCGAGCCTGCTTAACATCGGTTCCCGGGCGGTGTAGTTCTGTTGCGTCTTGTTGCTGGTCAGAGAGACGCGGGGTGGGCGGTTGCGGCCGTTTCGGGTGCAGATGCCGTCGGGGAGCCGTTACTGGACGGTGCTCGACGAGGCAATGGACGTGGTGCCGGTCGCTGACCGGTATCTGCGGGAGCTGAGGTTCGGGCGGGACCGGGCCGAGTCGACTACGAAGGCGTACGCGGGCGCGATCGCGCTGTTCCTGCGGTGGTGCCTGGCCACCGGCCGGGACTGGCGCGAGGCGGCCGACAGCATCGGCCTGTTCATGACGTCGCTGAAGTACACGCCGGCCGAAGGCGGGACGGTGGTGCCGGGTCCGGGTGCCAGGCCGGCCAGGGGCGAGCGGCGGGTCAACGGGGTCCTGGTCGCTACCCGGGGGTTCCTGGTGTTCGCGGTGAACGGCGGGGAGGCACCGCAGTGGGTGATCTCCCAGCTGTTCGAGGTGGCCGATACCCGGAGCCTGCCCTTGGCGGCCCAGGGCGAGAGCACGGCCCTGCGTTACCGGATGCGGGCCCGGCACCAGGTGAAGGAGCCGGACAGCCCCGTGAACCGGGCCTCCGACGAGGAGATCGTCGCCCTGCTCGGCGCGTGCCTGTCGGCACGGGACCGGCTGATCGTGCTGCTGCTGTCCCGGGCCGGCCTGCGGCGCGGCGAAGCCGCCGGGCTGCGCCGCAGCGACCTGCACCTGCTGCCCGACAACCGGGTTTTCGGCTGCGGCACCGGGGGCGCGCACCTGCACGTGATCCGCCGCGAGAACGTCAACGGGGCATGGGCGAAGTCCCGGCACGTGCGGGCGGTCCCGCTGGACTTCCTGGTTGTCCAGGCGGCCGACCAGTACCAGGTGGAGCGGCACCAGTGCCCGGCCGCCCGGGACAGCGACTTCCTGCTGGTCAACCTGTTCCGCTCGCCGCTGGGCAGGCCGGTGACCCCGGAGGCGGTCGGCGAGCTGTTCGGGGCGCTGTCCGCGCGGGCGGGCCTGGCCAGGGCGGTCACGCCGCACCAGGGTCGGCATGCGTTCGGCAGCAACCTGGCCGGGGCCGGCGCGCTGCTGGATGAGATCCAGCAGCTCCTCGGGCACGCGAGTCCCTCGTCCTCGCAGGTCTACATCCACCCGGGTGCGGCGCGCCTGCGGGCCGCGGTGGAGCGGGTGCCCCTGCCCCGCGAGGCGGATGAGTCCCGGTGACGGCGCTGGCGGCGGTGACGACCTCGCCGCCAGGGTCTGGGAAGCGGTCGACGAGGAGTTCCTGGCGGTGATGAGCTGGGACCCGGCCCGGCAGACCGTGACCTTCCCGCAGGGTCACCCGCTGCTCGGATGGACGGAGTGCGCGGTCTCGGGCTGCCGCACGAGCGCGCAGTCGCGCAGCGGGCTCTGCCTGGCCTGCCAGGACAGGCGGGCGGGTGCGGCGGGCCTGTCCGTTGCCGCGTTCTGCGCTATCCCCCGGCCCGTTAGGCGGGGCAGGGGCGTGGTGCCGTGCGCCGTCGGCGGGTGCGGGCGGCCCTCGGAGCCGGTCCGGGGGCACCTGTGCTGCGCGCATGCCTACCAGCGGGCGAACGTCCTCCGCCTGCCGCTGGAGGAGTTCCTGGCTCATCCCGGCGTGGTCCCGCTGCCCTCGTTCGGGCCGTGCGGGGCCGCTGCCTGCACCCGCGACCGGACGGCCCGCAGGCCCTACTGCCACCAGCACGCCCAGCGCCTCGGCATGGCAAGGAAGATCGACCCGGACCTGGACATCGGGGCCTGGCAGCGGACGGTGCCGGCCGTCGCGGAGGGAGCCCGGGTCAGCCTGCGCGGCCTTCCGCCGCTCGTCGTCGCCGAGGTTCTCTACGGGCTGCAGGAACGCGTCAGGGCGGACGTCAAGACGACCCAGGTCTACTTCCGCCCTTACTGCGACCTGCTGCGCCGCGAAGGGGCCGCGTCCATCGCCGACGTGGCCCTGACCGCGAAGCCCCAGTACCAGGTAGAGCTGGAGGGTTCCTTCCTCCGGTCAGTGCGCCGCCGGGAGATGACCCCGGAAACCGAACGGCACAAGGACGAGTGGGACCTGTTCGCGTTCGGCCACCGCGGCCGCCTGGCGTTCACCGGGATCAGCCAGCCGTGGCTGCGCGAGGCCGTCAAGCGGTGGGCGTTCGACGACCTTCCGCGCCGCCGCGGCGACAGCGTCTCGAACACGGCCCAGCGGAAGGTCAACTCGATCGGGCACCTGTCGGAGAGCCTGCGCCTGCAGCGCGCAGACCAGGGCGCCGTCATCGGCGCGCTGGGCCGCGAGGACATCACCGCGTTCTGCAACCGGATGGCCTTCCTCGCCGGGCAGGGGCAGATCAGCGAGCACATGAGGTGGACCTTCGCCCGCTGCGCCCGCATGCTCCTCGGCCGGTGCCGGTCGATCGGCCTGACCCGCGAGGGCCAGCCGCTGCACGGCCTGCCGGATGACTTCACGGTCCTGCCGGAGGACGTCCCGGACGAGCCGGAGGAAGAGGACACCGCGGGAAAGGACCTGCCAGCGGAGGTGATGCGGATCCTGACCAGCCATCTCGACCGGCTGGAAGCCAGCAGTACCAGGGAGGTCCGCGTGGCGGTCGAGCTGCTGATGGACACCGGCCGCCGGCCGGACGAGGTCGCCAGCCTCATGCTGGACTGCCTGGAAACCGACCCGGACGGCAAGCCCGTCCTGATCTACGACAACCACAAGGCCCACCGCAACGGACGCAGGCTTCCCATCGCCGCCGCGACCGCCGCGGTCATCGCCGCGCAGCAGGAACGGACCCGGGCCCGGTTCCCGGACACCCCGGACTCCCAGCTGCGGCTCATCCCGGCCCCGATCAGGAACCCCGCCGGCCGCCGGCCCGTGACCGACAACTTGATCTCGGCCTGTCACCGGGCCTGGGCTGACGGGCTTCCCGCCGTCGCCGTCCCGACCGCCGTCGACGACGGCGGCAGGCAGGTGACCAGGATGCTGCCCTTCAGCAAGGAGAAGATCATCCCCCGCGCCTACCGGCATACTTACGCCCAGCGGCACGCGGACGCCGGCGTTGACGTCACCGTGCTGCAGGAACTGATGAACCACCGCCACGTCACCACCACTCAGGGCTACTACCGCGTCGGTGCCGGGCGGCGCCGCGAGGCTGTTGACCGGGTGACGGCGATGCAGTTCGACCGGCACGGCAACCGCGTCTGGCGGCAGGCCGGGGCGCTGCTGGCCTCCGAGCGCCAGCGGCGGGCGGTCGGCGAGGTCGCCGTCCCTTACGGGGGCTGCTCCGAGCCGTCCAACGTCGCCGCCGACGGGCAGGACTGCCCGCTGCGGTTCCGCTGCATCGGCTGCGGCCACTTCCGGACCGACATCTCCTACCTGCCCGACATCGAACGCTACCTCGCGGACCTGCTGCGGCACCGGGAGAAGCTGCGGGCGGCCGTGGACGCCGACGAGTGGGCCAGGGCCGAGGCCACCCCATCGGACAACGAGATCACACGCGTCCGCCGGCTCATCGAGCGGATGAAAGGCGACCTGGACGACCTCACCGGCGACGAGCGCGGCCAGATCGAGGACGCCGTCGCAACCATCCGCCGCGGCCGGTCCCGGATCACCAGCCTGGGCATGCCGAAGGTCCGCCAGGCACTGCCCGACATCCGGGCGGAGCGCGGCGCGTGACCGTCACGCCGATGGCCCGGGGGCGGCGGGCCGACTCCGCCCGCCGCCGGCAGCGCGTCATCAAGGCGATCAACGAGACCAGCGGCAATGGCGGGGAACTGAGCGTGTCTGCCATAGCCCGGGCCGCCGGGGTCGACCGCACGTTCCTCTACCGGCACGCCGACCTGCTCGCCCAGGTTCACCTCGCCCAGGAGCGCCCCGCCGCCGGGAACGGCGGCCCCGCCGCCAGCTGGGCATCGCTGCAGGCCGACCTGGCCAACGCCCAGGGCCAGATAGCCCGCCAGGCCACCCGGACCCGCCAGCTGGAGGCCAAGCTGTCGCGGACGCTCGGCGAGCAGGCATGGCGCGAGTCCGGCCTCGGCGCACCCGAGGACATCGACAAGCTCAAGCGGCGCATCACCGAACTGGAGCAGGAAGTCATCGAGATCACCCGCCGGCACGAGGAACGCGGCGAGGAGCTCGACGCCGCCCGCGCCGCCAACCGCGAGCTGATCGCCCAGCTCAACGCCGCCCCGCGCAGGAACGCCCGCCCGGGACGCGAACCGTGAACGGGCGCCCGCAACCGGCAGGCCGCCCGGAAGCGCCGCGCCGGCCTCGCCCGCCGCCCGGGCTCTGCCGGGTAGGCGAGGCCCCTTACGAGACACATACCCCATTGCATAAACCTGCAATGGGGTAGCATGTCGGCATGATGGCAGTAACCCCGCAAGCCCAGGCAGCCAGTGAACTTTGCATAGGCGAGCATGCGGTCGCCAAGCTGAGGGACGCCGCGGTCCTAGCGGCACCGCCTAGCCGCACGGGCATCTACGCGCACTCGCTGGAGACGGCCGCATCGGTCCTCTTCACAACGATCGCCGCCGGCGACATCGCCGTGCACCTAGGCAAGTTCGGTCCGGACCAGAACCATCACTACGGCCGCGCCTTCGCCGGATGGCACCAGGAGAAGAGCCTCGCCCTTCCCGCCGCACAGCGACGGGACTGCTGGCGGGGAGCGTGGAACGACATGAGCCTCGGCACCGGGCTCAGCTTCGTCGGGCACACCGCCATCGCAACGGTCAGCGGTTTCATCGTCGATGTCGCCAGCGTCACCGGCGCCAGCCTTTGCCCATGCTGCCCCTACGTCGTCCTGGACCTTCAGACCCCTAGCCCTGAGGCAGCGGCCCGATACCGCGGCCGCCGCGTGACCGTCCCCCCGCGAGGAAAAAAATGGACATCAGGGCCACCCACAACAGTCAGCGACCCGCGCACATAAGCGGTTAAGCCGCCCGCCATCTCCAGCAGCCCAGGACCGCCGCACGACACGCGCGCTACACCTGTTGCGCGATAAGCACCTATCAGCTCTAGTCATGAACTGGCGCAACGCGAGAATGCCCGATTCGCGATGCGCTGACTCCCAGAGAAGGGAGGAGCACACCGACCCGCATATCGTCGCGGGCTGGCGGCACCCCGCTGAACTGGAGCCGGCGCTGCGGGAGGACGGCACGAGGGACTTCCGCGCATCGCTGGGGCTGCTGAACCAGCCGCACGCCGCGATGGGCGGCTTCGGGCTCGCCCGGCCGGTGTGGCACTGCTCGATGCGCGCCGCCCCCGAAGACAAAATGCTCTCCGATGACGAGTGGGCACAGATCGCCTGCGACGTGATGCACCGCACCGGCCTGGCCCCGGCCGGGGCCGAAGACAACGCCGTCCGCTGGGTCGCCGTCCGGCACGGCGACGATCACATTCACCTCGTGGCGATGCTGGCCCGCCAGGACTTCCGCCGTCCCCGGCTGCGCAACGACCGCTACCGGGTCCGCGACGCCTGCATCGCCGCCGAGCAGCGCTACGGGCTGCGCTCCACCGCCCCCGCCGACCGCACCGCGGCCCGCCGCCCGTCCCGGGCCGAATCGGAGAAAGCCGCCCGCCGCGGCCTAGACGAGGCACCGCGCATCACGCTGCGCCGGCACGTCACCACCGCCGCAGCCGCATCGGGCAGCGAGGCTGACTTCTTCGCCCGGCTGGAGGCGACCGGGATCCTGGTCCGCAAGCGGTTCAACACCACCACGCCTGGCCGGGTG
>JAWWPY010000209.1:0-30630 GCA_033854735.1 Streptosporangiaceae bacterium
CCGTGGTAACGACCTGCGGCGGAACCGGCTGGGCATACTCCCTGCAGCCACCTCGTACTTGTGTGTCGTACCGCCGAGCCTTGCGGGTCCAAGTGAGCCACTGGTGCTCGCCGTCCGCCACGATCACTTCCCCGTCCGAGAACTCCACCTCGAAGCAGGGTCGGCCGTGCATGACGTCGGTGGCCGCAACCACGGTGACCGGCCTGCCGTCCGCACCGATCAGGCGGTCTCCAACGGAGACCTCGCCCATGGTCGTCCAGCCAGCCGGGGTCGCGAGCGGGGTATCGAGCGCGAGGGCTTTCCCAATGCCTGGCCGGGCGGCGATGACGATCATCTGGCCCGCGTGCAGGCCGTTGGTGAGGGCATCCAGATCGGCGAAACCGGTGGGCACCCCGGTCATGCCGCCGCCGCGGCTGCCGATCGCCTCGATCTCGTCCAGGGCCCCGGGCATGATCTCGGACAGGGCGAGGTAGTCCTCGCTGACGCGGTGCTCGGTGACCCCGTACACCTCGGCCTGGGCCCGGTCCACGAGCTCGTCAGCGTCCCCGTCGCCGGAGTAACCGAGTTGCACGATGCGGGTGCCCACCTCGACCAGGCGCCGGAGTATGGCGCGCTCCCTGACGATCCGGGCGTAGTAGCCGGCGTTGGCGGCGGTGGGTACGGATGCGATGAGCGTGTGCAGGTAGGTGCCCCCGCCGACGCGGCTCAGCTCGCCCCGCTTGTTCAGCAGGTCGCTGACCGTCACGGCGTCGGCCGGCTCGCCACGGCCGTAGAGCTCCAGGATGGCCTCGTGCACGAGCTGGTGGGCCGGACGGTAGTGATCCTGGGCGCTGATGGTCTCCATGACGTCAGAGATGGCGTCCTTGGACATCAGCATTCCGCCGAGCACACACTGCTCCGCAGCGACGTCGTGCGGCGGTGTCCGGTCGAACTCCCCGCCACGGGGAACGATCTCGGCCACACTCACCTGGCGACCCCTTTCCCCGTCACGAAACAACGCCCGTCGCGTGTTCCGCGGCTACGCTCAACTCTGTTCTAGCGGATGGCTCCGACAGTCTTGTGGCAGCGCGCCGCAGCGTCCAATCGGACTGTGCACAGGTCTGTGGACAGGCTGTGCAGACACGCCGCACGCCCTGTGCGCAGGCTGGGGATAGCCCTGGGGACGCAGCCCAGGTTCAGCTCTTAACCGAGCCACTGCCTGCAACGATGCCGTCCACCCCCTGTGCGCGGAAGAAAACTTGGCCCGGATTTCCCGTCCACACGGCAATGGAAGTTATCCACACACGGACTGTGACGTGCAACACCAAATGCCATGCTCAGCCCGGATACCCGCGGGTATCCGGGACGCCACCGTGAGGTCTCGGCAGGCCCACCAGGGCGGCCCAGTGGCGGCTCGGTGCGGCTGTGAGAAGCGCCTGCGATCATGGACGCGGCTGCTCTATTGTTCGCGCATGTGTTCGACACCCGATGCGCGGATCACCTTGCTCGGCCTGGCCATCGACGAACTGGCTCAGCAGACGATTGCAGGCGCCGGGCCGCGCGGCACCGGGCCAGGCGGGGGGAACACGGACGCTGGCCTGGAAGGCGTGTCGGAGCGCCTAGCCGCCATCTGGGCCATGGTGGCGGAACTCGACCCAGGACTGGCGGCGCGCCTGCCCCGGTACGTGGGCCCGCCCGACTGAGGCGACGGCCGGCCCCGGCGTGCGGGGCCAGCCGTCGCTCAGGCGCTGACGACCTCGATATCGAGGGTGGCGGAAACCTCAGGGTGCAGCCGGACCGTGACCCGGTGAGCCCCGAGTGTCTTTATCGGGTTACGAACCTCGATGCGGCGCTTGTCGAGTTCAGGACCTCCGGCGGCGCGGACCGCGGCCGCGATGTCGGCCGGGCTCACCGAGCCGAACAGCCGGCCGCTGCCGCCAGCCTTGGTCTCCAGTCGCACGCTGAGCGAACCCAGTTGGCTCGCGGCGTCCCTCGCGTCGTCGAGGCCCCGGATGTCCCGGGCCGACCGGGCTCGCTTGATCAAGTCGATCTGCTTCTCCGCACCACGCGTCCAGCGCATGGCCAGCCCGCGCGGGACGAGGTAGTTGCGGCCATAGCCGCCGGCTACCTCGACCACGTCGCCCGGGGCGCCCAGGCCGGTGACCTCCTGGGTGAGGATGAGCTTCATAGGTGTGCGACTCATCGGTATGCGGCCTTCCCGTCAGCGTGCCGTGCTGGTGTACGGCAGCATCGCCATCTCGCGGGCGTTCTTGATAGCAGTGGCGACATCGCGCTGATGCTGCGTGCAGTTGCCGGTCACCCGCCTGGCCCGGATCTTGCCGCGATCTGAGATGAACTTCCGCAACAGCCCGGTGTCCTTGTAGTCCACGTAGGAGATCTTCTCCTGGCAGAACAGGCAGACTTTCTTTCTGGGCTTGCGTATTGGTGCTTTCGCCATCATGGTGCTCCTGGTGAGAGCCCCGCTCCAGGCGGGGATGGTCAGTTATAAGGGGCTGGTCGGTAGCTGGCCGCTTCGGGATCTAAAATGGCGGCTCGTCGGACGACCCGCCATCGCCGAATCCGCCGGGCTCAGACGCGGCCCAGGGGTCCTCCGCGCCGCGCCCGCCGGACGGCCCACCCTGCCCGGCCGAACCACCCTGGCCACGCGGGGCGCCCCCCTGGCCGCCGCCGCCGAATCCGCCGCCGCCTCCGGACCGGTTGGACTTGGTGACCTTGGCCGACGCGTTGCGCATCGACGGGCCCACATCGTCCACCTCGACCTCGTAGACGGTCCGCTTCTCGCCTTCACGGGTCTCGTACGAGCGCTGCTTGAGCCGGCCGGTGACGATCACCCGCATGCCCCGCTGCAGGCTCTCGGCGACGTTCTCGGCCGCCTGCCGCCATACGTTGCAGGTGAGGAAGAGGCTGTCGCCGTCCTTCCACTCATTCGTGGCCTTGTCCAGGAACCGGGGCGTGGAGGCCACCCGGAAATTGGCGACCGCCTGGCCGGTGGGGGTGTATCGGAGTTCTGGGTCGTCGACGAGATTGCCGGCGATCGTGATCTGGGTATCGCCTGCTGCCATCGGGGTGCTCCCGGTCGATTGAGAGGATGTGTCGGGCGCCGCTTACACGGCTGGGTCGCCGCTCATGCGGCTGCGTTCCGGCTCAGTGGTTCTCCGGGCGGAGGATCTTCGTCCGCAGGACTGCCTCGTTCAGGCCGAGCTGGCGGTCGAGTTCCCGGACGGTGTCCGGCTCGGCGAGCATGTCTATGACGGCGTAAATGCCGTCCGTCTTCTTGTCGATCTCGTAGGCGAGGCGCCGACGTCCCCAGACGTCCACCTTGTCTACGCTTCCGCCCCCGGACTTGACGACCGTGAGGAACTGGTCCAGCGACGGCTGAACTGTCTGCTCCTCAAGGCTGGGATCGAGAATGATCATCATCTCGTAACGGCGCATGATCGAAACACGCCTCCTTTGGACTGACGCGGCCACGGTCTCTCCGTGACAGGAGGAACTACACGGCCGCACACGGGGCGACGGATGTAGCCGACCCAGGCTACCAGGGTGCAGGGACCGGACTGGCGAAGGATTCCCGGACATGCCGCCCGGGAACAGACCGGGTAGATCCGCCGCGGGGCGGAACCTTCTGAGGGGGTGGCGATGCCACAAGCCGCCAAAGCCCGTCCAAATCTGCGCCTCCCGCATGTCACGCTCAACAGCGACGGCAAGCGCCATCCGCTGGAGAACTCGCTCACCGTGTTCACCGTGGTCGCCGGGCTGGTCGCCTTCGCCACCGGATGGATCGTGAGCCAGCATATGGCGGCCACGGTCCTGGGCCTCGCCTCACTCGCGGTCGGCTTGTACAGCCAGCTGGTATCGGCGACAAGAGAGCAGCGGATGCTCATCGTGACCGGTCTCGTCGCCGCGTTCGTGGGGGTGGCGCTGGGCCTGGCCCACGGCGGCTTCACGCCCTGAGCGCGCCCGTTAAGCTCGGGGAATGGTCCGCATCGGAGCTCATGTCCGGGACGGGGATCCGCTGGCGCTGGCGCTCGCTACCGGCACCGACGTGGTCCAGTTCTTCCTCGGTGACCCCCAGGGCTGGAAGGCCCCCACGTTCCCCGGCGGCGACGCGGCCGCGCTCCGCGAGGCGATCGCCGCCGCGGGCCTCGACGCTTTCATCCACGCGCCCTATGTGATCAACGTGGCCAGCACCAACAACAGGATCCGGATTCCCAGCCGCAAACTCCTGTCCCAGCAGCTCGACGCGGCTGCGGCGGTGGGCGCGAAAGGCCTGATCGTGCACGGCGGGCATGTCGCGGCGGGCACAGATCCGGCGGAGGGCTACGAGAACTGGCGCAAGGTGTTCGAGCGGGTCGACCGCCCGGTCCCCATCCTGATCGAGAACACGGCAGGCGGCGAGGGCGCCATGGCCCGGGGCCTCGAAGGGGTGGGCCGGCTCTGGGACGCGCTCAGCGAAGTGACCAGGGGCGCTGGTACCGGTGCGGGCGGCGGGGAGACGGGCGAGGTGGGGTTCTGCCTGGATACCTGCCATGCCTACGCGAGTGGCGAGGAACTCGGCGGCATCGTGGACCGGGTCAAGGCCATCACCGGCCGGATCGACCTGGTGCACTGCAACAACTCACGGGATGAATTCGGCTCCGGCCGGGACAGGCACGCTGGGCTGGAGTCTGGAACCATCGATGCCACGCTCCTCGTGGACGTGATCCGCGCCGCCGGAGCCCCGGTGATCTGCGAGACCCCTGACCCGGGGACCGACGTCCGCCGGCTTCGCCGCCTGCTCGCCGTAGCCTGAAATCAGGCCGGGCGGACCCGGCGCCGGGCCAGCCGCAGCGTCCAGTGGTCGGGCGCGCCGGACAGCACACCGCCTGCTGGATCGTCCTCGCCCGTTGCCCGCACCAGGTCCATGTCCGGCCGCAGGACGTCCTTCACCACCAGCCCGCAGAGAAGCAGGACCGCGGCGAACCTGGCCAGCACGGCGGCGAAATACAACCCTGTGCCGATGCCGCCGAAAGTGCCGAGCGACTGGCTGGACATCCCGAAGGTGACCAAGTAAGCCCAGATGGCGAAGAAATAGCCGACCTCGGTCAGTTGCCACAGGGCAAAGGACCACAGCCGTGGCCGGGCCAGCACGACGAGCGGAACCAGCCAGACGACGTACTGCGGCGACCACACCTTGTTGGACATCAGGAACACCGCGAGGATCAGGAAGAACAGTTGCGGCAGCCGGGGGCGCCGGGCGGCAGCGAGCGCCAGTATGGCGATGAGCACGCAGCCCACGGCGAACGCCAGCAGAGACATCATGTTGAGCTGGCCCAGGCCGGGCGTCCCGACCACTGGCACCCGTTCGGTCTCAAAGAAATACCAGAGGGAGCCCCAGTCGGCGCCCCGGTTGGAGCTGAGCTTGTAGAAGCGCTCCCATCCGGCCGTGGCGGCGATGGCGATGGGCAGGTTCACCACGAGCCACGCCCCGGCGGCGGAGCCTGTCGTCACCCAGAACGCCCGCATCCGCCCGGCCCGCAGGCACAACAGCAGCAGCGGGCCGAAGAACAGCAGGGGGTAGAACTTCGTGGCTATGGCCAGGCCGAGCAGAACCCCGGCGAGCACGCCGCGGCGTGCGGCCCAGGCGGCCATGCCCAGCGTGGCCAGGCCCATCGCGATCAGGTCCCAGTTGATGAACGAGGCCAGGATCAGGCCCGGAGCGAGCGCGACGCCCAGCGCCGTCCAGCGGCGTGACCGGCCCGCCAGGTAGGCGGTGGCCAGCACCCCGGCGACCGCGAAGATCGCCAGCAGCAGCACCGTGCCGTCGAAGAACTCCCTGCCCCTGATGTACGGGTCGCTGATCGGCCGGACCAGCCACGCAACTGCCTGCATCGCGCCGCCAATGAGCACCGGGTACTCGACCGGATGGCCGACGTAGGGCGCCTTTCCCGATGAAAGCCCCTCACCGAAATACAGCGGGTAGATGTCCGTGTAGCAGTGCGCCTGGAACTGCTTGAGGTAGATGTTCCAGTCCCCGGCCCGGCACGCCGACTTGTTCAGGAAGCCCAGAGCGCTGCCCACGAGGCTGGCGATGATGAGGGCGGTCGTGGATCCCGCCGCCAAGGCGAGCCGGGACTGCCCGCGCCCGCCCTCCTCACCCGCCGTTCCGGGCCGCCCCGGCCCCGCCTCTGTCAACCCACGCTCCGTCATCGGCTACCAGGTCCCGGAAGATTCTGCCATGAGTGCGGAACTGGCACCCAGGCCCAGGCCATGGCTATCCCCCCGATGACTTCGCCGCGGCTGTCGCTGGGAGCGTTGCTGGCAGGGGCGACGGCGTGACCGGGGGGACCGGGGTGCCAGCGTTGTTGCCGTTGTTCCCGCCGCCGTTACCGCCGTTGTTCCCGCCGCCGTTACCGCCGCCGTTCCCGCCGTTGCCGCCCCCGTTGTTGTTGCAGTTCGGCCCGAACCCGAACCCGTTGATGTTGATGCAGCTCGAGGTGGGCGACGGGGTGGGCTTCGGCTGGGCCGGCATCATGTCCCACGCGGTGCCGCCGAAGGCCGGGGTCGGGAAGCTCACGATCGGCAGCTTGCTGAACTCGTTCTCGGCGAACGTGTGCCAGATCGAGGCCGGCCACTGGCCACCGAATCCCTGAAGACCGCCGACCCCATAGAGCGACTGCACACCCGTGGGGGGTGCGCCCGCCGAACTGGCCGCGACCGCACAGCCGGCAATGTTGCTCGGGCACCCCTGCTCGTTGGTGAACATCCCCACCGCGAGGGTGAACTGCGGGATGGCGCCGATAAAGAACGCGGACTGGGCCAGGTTTGTTGTTCCAGTTTTAGCAACGATCTCCCGGCCGTCGGTCAGGCCAACGGTCGGCGCGGTCCCTCCAGGCTTGTCATCGAAGGAGAGCGCGTAGTTCACGTCGGACGCCTCAGCTGGGGTCAGCACCTGGCGGTGGACCACCCTGGCGTTGGTCATCGCGGCGCCCTGAGTGATAGTCGCGATGATGTGCGGGGTGATGTACTGACCGTTGTTGGCGAAGGTGGCGAAGGTGTTGGCCTGTTCCTCGACGGTCAGCGACGCCTGGCCGAGCGCGCTGCCGACCTCGTCCCGCATGGTGCCAAGCCCGGATAGCTGGGTGTTGACGCCGAACCCCTGCGCCATCTGGATGATGTTCTGGCCGTCGGTGCCCGCCACCCGGTGGTACAGGTCGGTGTACGCGCTGTTGAGCGACATGGCCGACGCGGTGACCACGCTCACCCCGCCGAGGCTCCCGTCGCCCGAGTCGTTGGCGACCTGGTACCACTGGGAGGAAGTCGCCGGCTGCTTCGTGCTGGCGAACGTGTCCGGCTGCGCGACCGGAGGTATCCACAGCGGCGAGTTACCGTTCAGGGTGCTGGTCTGCACGTCCATACCCTGCGACCGGGCCAGGGCCAGCACGTAGGGCTTGAACGAGGACCCGACCTGCTCCCTGTTCTGCAGAGCCATGTCGTACTGGCATTTGACCTGGTTGCAGGTGCTGGTGGGCTCGGAGAAACTCGGCCCGCTGTACATGGCCCAGATCTCGCCGGTGGTGGGCTGCTGGAGCACCGCGCCGACGTGCGCGTACCAGGGCAGCGCCTTGCCGTCCTTCGCCATCAGGCTCTCGTTGTAGTCCACCGATGCGTACAGCTCGTTCATCATCGGCTCGCTGATCGTGGTGACGATATGCAGGCCGCCGTTGTCGATCTCGGCCTGGCTGTAGTGGTAGGTGCTGATCAGTTCGTTCTCCACGGCCTGCATGATGTAGCCGCGGTACCCGGTCCAGTCGTTGCCGGGAAGGGTGTGCACGACGGCCGGGAACTTCTGCGCCGCCGCGTCCTTCGCCGAGAGGGTGCCCGTGGTCACCATGGAGTTGAGCACGGTGTGCCAGCGATTCACCAAGGGAGCGTAACCGGGCGTGCCCCGGTTGGGGTTGTAGAAGTTGGGCAACTGGATCATCGCGGCCAGCATGGCGGCCTGCGACACATTGAGTTGGGTCGCGGGCACGCCGAAATAGGACTGGCTGGCCGCGCCTAGGCCGTACACGTTCCCGCCCATCAGGACGGTGTTGAGGTACTGGGTAAGGATCCAGTCCTTTGACTTCTCCGAGGCCAGCTTCTGCGCGACCAAGATCTCCTTGATCTTGCGGCTGGCGGTCTGCGCGGTCCCGATGTTCAGGTAGTAGTTCCGGACGAACTCCTGGGTGATGGTGGACCCGCCCTGCGAGACCCCACCGGAGGTCACATCGGCGACGGCGGCCCGGACGATGCCGACGGGTGAGATCCCGCCCTCGCTGTAGAAGTGCTTGTCTTCGATGGCGACCACGGCGTCCTTGACCACCGCGGGAATCTGGGTCGCCGTGAGCTCCTGCCGGTCCGTGGTGCCGAACGTGCCCACGACGGTGTGGCCGTCCCTGAAGTAGACCACCGATGCCTGCTGCAGGGCGGCTTGCGAGGCGTCCGGGATCGGTGTCTGCGCGTAAGCGACGACAATCAGCGCCACGAGCAACATGCCAAACCCGAAGGCGGTGCAACCCGAGGCGATAAGGGCCTTCCGGAGGCTCCAGTGACGCCACCAGTCACCCTTGCGCGGCACCCGGCCGTTCCCGCCTCGGCCGCCGTTCCCGCCCTGGCCGCCGTTCCCGCCCCGGCCGCCGCGGCCCCCATTGGCGCCGTTGCCGCCACTCCCCGCACCATTCCTGGCGCGCTGATCCGGTGGCTGCCATTGACTAGCTGAGCGGCGGCCCGCTGCTGCGTCAGGCCCGTACTGGCCGGTCGCGCCGTAACCACTGGCGGCCGCGGCGCCCGTGCCGAGGCGAGCCGCCACCCTGTCCCTGGGGCTCATTCCTCTGCTGCCCCTGCTGCCTCTGGTGCTGCCTGTGCCCGTGCCGCCTGCGCCCGCGCTGCCTGCGCCCGCGCTGCCCAGGCCGGCGCCGCTGGGACCGGGGCCGCCCTTCGCGCGGGCCCAGGGACTGCGTGGCTGCTGCCCGTTCGTGGCACCGCCGCCCCATCCGGGCTGATCCGCCCAGGAGCCGCTCCCCGTGCCCCGGGTTTGCGCCGACCCGGCCGGCCCTGACGAACCGGTCCCGCCGCGCGGGGCCTCGCGGCGGCCACGCCTGGTCCCACGATCCGGGCGTCCCGCCTCCCGGCCGGTGACGAAGTCCCCTCCGCGCCCGTTGGCGCGGCCAGTCTCACTACCGCGCTCGTTGGCGCGGCCGGCTTCACTACCGCGCCCGTTGGCGCGGCCGGCTTCACCGCCCGGCCCGTAGCCGCTCCCGTCGGCCGACCGGGCGTAACCGCCATTTCTCGGATAACCGCCGTCCGGATAGCCGCCGTTCCCGCCCGAGCCCCGGCTGCTGCCGTTCGCGTGGCTGCCACCTGAGCCACTGCCCCTGGAAACAGCACCGCTCGAACCGGCACCGTTTGAGCCAACGCCGTCGCCACGGCCAGTGGCGCGCCCGTACGGGGCACCGGGAAGGCCGTCGGGGGAACCGCTGGAGCGGCCTGGCCTCCGTCGATCCGGGGGCGGATCGGGGAAATCTGGGTTACTCACGCGTCCTCGCTGGTGGGGTGCGGCAGTCGTGGCGGAGCGGGGAAGGCACCGCCGGGCTGACACAGTACCCGGCAGTACCTCACGCCCCGGCGCGTGTTATCTATCCATAACACCTGCGTCGTCTGTCTGACTTACTGACCGTGACCTGGTGACCGTGACCTGCAACTCTGCCGTCCCGGGGCGGACGCCCTTCTCATTGCGCCCTGAGGTCACTCCCCAGCGCGGGCACGCCGACTGCGCCGGGTGCGCGGCTCGCCCGTGCCGAGAACATAGGACGACGCAAGGTGGTTCCAGGCACAACTCTGGCAGACCTCGACGACGTACACCCGGAACTCTCCGTATTCCGACGCCATCTCCGCTAGTTCCGGGGCCTGCTTCACGCGGCCCTCGTATTGCCCGAGTTCGTCCCCATACACGTAGGTGACGTGAGTGAGGTTGACCTTTCTGCAGATGGGACAGGCTGTGTCGGTCGCCTCGCCGTGAAATTTCGCGGCCCGGAGCAGGTACGGATGGGCGTCACAGACATCAGAGAGCGTCGTGCGACCGGCAAGCACCGATGCGAGCGTTGCCCGGCGGGCAAGCCCGTAGTCGACGACCGATCGCCGTTGTCCCATCTCCGACAGGGTACGACGGAAGTGCGTAGCCGCCGAGACCCGGACTCCGCCGCCGGCCGTTTGCTAACGGCCGATGAACGGGCGGTTGCGGGACGGCGGCTGAGCGCATATCTTAGCGATGTATCGGTTCGATACATCGATCTGGTATACATGCCTTCAGGTCCCCGCAAATCGGGACAAGGCTAATCCCAGGCCGGGCAGCGGCAGTGGCGACGGGAGGTGCGGGCATGAGCGGGCAACGATCTCGCGTGCTCGAGCTCGCGGTGCTCGGGCTGCTGCACGAGAACCCAATGCACGGGTACGAGCTACGGAAACGCCTCAACGCCGTCCTCGGGGCGTTCCGTGCTTTCGGCTACGGGTCGCTGTACCCGTGCCTGAAGCAGCTGCTGGTTCAGGGGCTGATCGCCGAGGAGCCCCTGCCGGGCACCGCCAAGCCGGTGGGGCGCCGGTCGAAGATCGTGTACCGGTTGACCGCGGACGGCAAGGAACGGCTCCAGGAACTGCTGACCGAGTCCGGCCCGGCGGCCTGGGAGGACGACGGGTTCGGCGTGCACTTCGCATTTTTCGGCCAGACCAGCGCCGACATCCGGTTGCGGATCCTCGAAGGGCGCCGCACCCGGCTGGAGGAACGCCTCGACGGGTTCCGTGCCGCGCTGGCCAGGACCCGGGAGCGCCTGGACAGCTACACCCTCGAGCTGCACAGGCACGGCCTGGAGTCCGTCGAGCGGGAAGTCCGCTGGCTCAATGAGCTGATCGCCTCAGAACGGGAGGCGGACACAGTGCCGACCAACACAGGCCCTGCCAACACAGTGCCAGTAAACACAGTGCCAGTGAACGACACAGATAACGGCCCGTCAGCAGGTACGGCCAGCTGACGGAAACATCTTGGCGCCACCATCGTGGGGCGAGATAAGGAGCATCTCCATGGGTTCGGTACGGGTAGCCATCGTGGGCGCGGGCAACTGCGCCAGCTCCCTTGTGCAAGGTGTGGAGTACTACAAGGACGCCGACCCGGAGGCTCGGGTACCAGGCCTGATGCATGTCGAGTTCGGTCCGTACCACGTGCGCGACGTCGAGTTCGTCGCCGCGTTCGACGTGGACGCGAAGAAGGTCGGCCAGGATCTCGCCGATGCCATCGGCGCGAGCGAGAACAACACCATCAAGATCTGTGACGTGCCGCCGACCGGCGTGACGGTGCAGCGCGGGCCGACACTGGACGGCCTGGGCGAGTACTACCAGGAGATGATCACCGAGTCCGACGACCCGGCCGTGGACGTCACACAGGTACTCCGGGACTCCCGCGCCGACGTTCTGGTGTCGTACCTGCCGGTTGGATCCGAGCAGGCCGACCGCTACTACGCGCAGTGCGCCATCGACGCGGGCGTGGCGTTCGTCAACGCGCTGCCTGTGTTCATCGCCTCGGACCCCGTGTGGGCCCGCAAGTTCGCCGACGCCGGCGTCCCGATCATCGGCGACGACATCAAGTCGCAGGTGGGCGCCACTATCACGCACCGCGTACTGGCCAAGCTGTTCGAAGACCGCGGCGTTGAACTGCTCCGCACGTACCAGCTCAACTTCGGCGGCAACATGGACTTCATGAACATGCTGGAGCGCAAGCGGCTGATGTCGAAGAAGATCTCCAAGACGCAGTCGGTCACCTCCCAGATCCCGCACGAGATGGAGCGGGCCGCCGTGCACATCGGCCCTTCTGACCACGTGCCGTGGCTGGACGACCGGAAGTGGGCCTACGTCAGGCTCGAGGGGCGGGCCTTCGGCGACGTGCCGCTCAGCCTGGAGTACAAGCTGGAGGTCTGGGACTCCCCGAACTCCGCTGGCGTGATCATCGACGCCATCCGTGCCGCGAAGATCGCCCAGGACCGCGGCATCGGCGGGCCGATCCTGTCGGCCGCCTCCTACTTCATGAAGTCCCCCCCTGAGCAGTACGGTGACGACGTGGCCCGCGATCTCGTGGAGAAGTTCATCCGCGGCGAGGTTGAGGGCTGAGGCGCCGCTGAACCGCGCACCCGCTGACCTTCGCTGATGACAGCGGCCGGGCCGGCCAGCATCCGGCCCGCCGTAGGCTGGACGGGTGACGGTGCTGGCCGCGTTCAGGCAGAAGCTGCGCGGGCGCGCAGCGGGCCCGTCGTTCCTCGCCGAGCTGCGAAGCGTCCTGGCCGAACGGGGTTTCCGCCGCCTGTTCGCGACCCGGCTGATCTCCCAGGCCGGGGACGGGGCATTCACCGCGGGGGTCGGCGCGTACGTCTTCTTCAACAAGACGACGTTCCCCAACCCGGGGGCCGCGGCCGCCGCCTTCGCCGTCCTGTACCTGCCGTACTCGCTGATCGGGCCGTTCGCGGGTGTGTTCATCGACCGCTGGTCGCGGCGGCAGATCCTGGTCCGGGCGGCCCTCATCCGGGCCGTCTTCGTCGTGGTCACGGCCTCGCTGGTGGCCTCCGGCCGACTAGGTCTGCCGCTCTACGTCAGCGTGCTCGCTGTGCTGGGGGTCAACCGGTTCTTCTTGTCCTCGCTGTCCGCGGCGCTGCCGCATGTGGTGGCCGAGGACAAACTGGTGATGGCCAACGCCATGTCGCCGACGCTGGGCACGGTAGTCACCTTCATCGGCGGTCTCGCGGGCCTGGGCGTGCACTTTGCGACCGGCGGCGGGCGCGGCGGCTCGGCGCTCACGTTGCTGGCCGCAGGCGCGTGTTACCTGCTCGCCGCGGGGGTCGGCGCGACGATGCGCCGTGACCTGCTCGGCCCTCCACCGGTGACGGGGGACGCGGCCCGCGCCGGGCTGCTCACGGAGCTGTCCACGGTGGCCGAGGGCCTGATCAGCGGGGCTCGCCACGTGTGGCGCCGACGACCGGTGGCCGCCGCTCTCGCCGCCACCGGCTGTCACCGGCTGCTGTACGGGACCCTGCTGCTCATGACGCTCCTGCTGTACCGGAACTACTTCTACCCCACCAGCGCCAACAAGTCGCTGGCCCAGTTCACGCTGGTAATCATCGCGTCAGCGGTCGGCTATGGCGCCGCGGCGATCATCACGCCCATGGCGACCAGGCGGCTGGCCAAGCCCACCTTGATCACCGTCCTGCTCGCCGCGGGCGGAATTGTCGCGGGGGTACTCGGCCCGACGTTCAGCCAGGTCCCCTTCGTGGTGATCGGGTTCGCGCTCGGGGTGGTCGCCCAGGGTGTCGCGATCTGCGCGACGACGATCATCCAGGAGATGATGGAAGACAGCTTCCGCGGGCGGGTGTTCTCGCTGTACGACATGCTCTTCAACGTGCCGTTCGTCGTCGGTGCGGCCGGGTCGGCGCTGATCATGCCGCTGAACGGCCGGTCCTTTCCGCTGATCGCCTTTGTGGCCGTCGGCTACCTGGTGGCCGCGGGAGCATACCTAGTGCTCGGCCGTCAGGCCTTGGGCGGCCGGCCCCCCGCATCGGAGCCTCCGGTCCCGGAAAGTCCCTCGTCCACGGCCCAGGCGAGCAGTTCCTGAGTGGCCCGCCCGGTGCCCAGTGGGCCGTGCTCCATGCGCAGTTCGAGCAGGTACTGGTAGGCCCGGCCCACCACCGGGCCGGGCGGCACGCCGAGGATCTGCATGATCTCGTTGCCGTCAAGGTCGGGCCGGATCCTGGCCAGTTCCTCCTGCTCGCTCAGCCGGGCAATGCGCTTCTCCAGGTCATCCTGGGCCCGCGCCAGGCGCGCCGCCTTCGCCCTGTTCCGTGTGGTGCAGTCCGCCCTGGTCAGCACGTGCAGCCGGGTCAGCAGCGGCCCCGCGTCCCGTACGTAGCGGCGGACCGCCGCGTCTGTCCACTCGCCGGGCCCGTATCCATGGAACCGCAGGTGCAGCCCGATCAGGGTGGACACGTCGGCCACCACCCCGGAGGGGAAGCGCAGCGCCTTCAGCCGGGTCCGGGCCATCTTCTCGCCGACGGCCTCGTGGTGGTGGAAAGCCACCCGGCCATCCGGCAGCAGCGCACGGGTCTTCGGCTTGCCGATGTCGTGCAGCAACGCGGCCAGCCGGACCACGAGGTCGCCATGCAGGCCGTACCGGTCCTCCAGGCCGATGGCCTGTTCCAGGACAGTGAGCGAATGCTGGTAAACGTCTTTGTGCCGGAGGTGCTCATCAAGCTCCAGGCGGAGTTTCGGCACCTCCGGGAGAACCACGTCCGCCACCCCCGTATCCACGAGGAGTGATATCCCCCGCCGCGGCCCGCTGGGCCCGGCCGCCAGCATGATCTTGACGAGTTCGTCCTTGATCCGTTCGGCTGATACGACCGCGAGCCGGGGAGCTAGCGCCGTCATTGCCTCCGGGACCCCGGGGGCGACCGAGAAACCCAACTGCGCCACGAACCGCGCCGCCCGAAGCATCCGCAACGGATCGTCCGTAAATGAGTCCTCCGGCCGGCCCGGGGTGCGCAGCACCCGGTCCCTCAGGTCACGCAGGCCGCCGAACGGGTCGACGAACTCCAGTGAGGGAAGCAGCACCGCCATCGCGTTCACAGTGAAGTCCCGGCGCGCCAGGTCGGCGTGCAGTGACGTCCCATACTGCACGTCAGGCTTGCGTGAATCGGGCAGGTAGGTCTCGTTGCGGTAGGTGGTTATCTCGAATACCGTGCTGCCCCGGCGCAGCCCAACGGTGCCGAACTCGATCCCGACCTCCCATACTTTGTCCGCCCAGCTTTTGGCGATCTCAAGCACCTGCTCAGGCGTGGCATCGGTCGCGAGGTCCAGGTCGACGCGGTCCCGGCCGAGGAATACGTCCCGCACCAAACCGCCCACCAGCGCGAGTTCATGGCCATGCCGGGCGAAAATCCGGCCCAGTTCCTGCGCCGGTGCGGCCGCCGCGCGCAGCAGCGGGGCTGCGGCATTCTGCTCGCTCATGGCTGTGCTTGCCTCACTGCTGCGCGCTCCTGGCTGGTGGGTGTGGAATCGGGCACGGGCATCGAGGGTAGGGGGTACCCAATACTCGCGGGAAATCTTGGAGGCCTGCAGACATCTTGAAAGACGCACTCAGGGAACGGCAATAACATTTCCGGCATGCCGCCTCAGTGTCCCGCGTCCGGCCACCGTCGGCTGCCCGCCGACGGCCATGGGTATGCCTGGTGCCACGGGTGAACCGGTCCGCGGGCATCCGGCTCGCCGTGACGTGTGCTGCTGTCGCACTCGCGGCCGCTCCACTCGCTGCCACCGCCGCGCCCGCGATGGCGGCGAGCGGAGCCACCGGCGCGCACGTGTCTGTCGCGATCACCTCGGTCAACCCCGATATCGCCACGCCGGGCAACCCGGTGACCGTCTCCGGGACGGTCAGCAACGGGACCGCAGATGTCGTGTCCGGCCTGGCCGTGCAGCTCCGGTCGTCCGGATCTGCGCTGACCAGCCGGGGCGACCTGGCGAACTATGCCGCCGGGAACCTGCCGGTTGATTCGCCGGTGACCGGTACGGTGCAGCAGTTGCCCGGCACGCTCAGTCCCGGGGCCACCGAGAGGTGGACGGCGACGATCGCGGCCCACCAGCTCGGAATGACAGCCTTCGGCGTCTACCCCCTGGCCGCCGAGGTGGACGACAACACGGGCGTGATGCTGGACATCGACCACAGCTTCCTGCCGTTCTGGCCGACCAGGTCCGCACTGGCTGGTCCACTGCAGATCACCTGGGTCTGGCCGGTCATCGACTCTCCGCACCAGGCGGCCTGCCGGGCGCTGCTCAACAACAGTCTCGCCGCCAGTGTGGCCCCCGGTGGCCGGCTGGCAGGCCTGCTCACTGCGGGGATGACCCCCGCGGCCAGCCGCGCCGACCTCACCTGGGCCATCGACCCCGGCCTGCTCTCCAGCGTGTCGGCGATGACCAAGCCCTATCGCGTGGGGGGCAGCGCGACGTGTGCCGGCACCACCGGGGAACCGGCTTCCACGGCCGCGCGGACCTGGCTCGGCAACCTCCGCTCGGTGACCGCGAACCAGGATTTCTTCGTGACCCCGTACAACGATGTGGACGTGGCGGCCCTTACGCACCAGGGCATGGATTCGGACCTGACCCACGCGTTCAGCGACGGCCGGTCAGTGGCCCGCACGATCCTGGGCAGCGCCCAGCGGCCGGCGATGAGCGCGACCGGCCAGGGTCTCGGTCACGCCAGCCCGCCGGAGGGAATCGGCGGGATCGCCTGGCCAGCGGACGGGACCGCCGACTACGGGGTGCTGGGCAACCTCGCGGTCAACGGGATCGGGACCGTCCTCCTCGACAGCACCATGATGCCGCCCGTCACCCAGGTCAGTTACACGCCCAGCGCGGTGACCAAGACCCCGGACGGGGTCGGCGCTGAACTGGACGTCGCCCTGGCCGACGACACGCTCACCCAGATCCTGGGATCCCGGGGAACCTCATTCAGCACCGAGCAGAACTTCCTGGCCGAGACAGCGATGATCGCTGCCGAGCGGCCGGCGCTGCGGCGGTCCGTTGTCGTTGTCCCGCCACGGCAATGGGACCCTGCGCCCGGAGTGGCCACCGCACTGCTCTCCGAAACAGTCAGCGCACCGTGGCTGAGCCCAGTCAGCCTGGCCAGCCTGGTGACGGCTGATTCGCCCGCCGGACAGGTCCCCCGCCAGCAGCCGGCCCAGCAATTGCTCGGGAAGGGTGAACTGGGGGCGTCCCTGCTCGGCCAGGTACAGCAGGTCAACCAGAGGCTCCGGCTACAGGGCAGTATTCTCAACCCGCCCAGCAACGCCTACCTCAGTACGGCGGTCGCCGCCGTGGAGTCGTCGGCGTGGCGCGGCACTCGCGGCGCCGCGGGGGCGAGCCAGCTGCTCCAGCGGGTTTCCGGGTACCTCACCTCCCGCGAGCAACTGGTGCAGATCATCGACGCGTCACAGGTCACTCTCGGCGGCCAGAACGGGTCGGTGCCCGTATCTATCAGCAATAAGCTGAACCAGCCCGTCACTGTCCGTCTCAGTGTGCAAGCTCCCAGTGGTGGGCAGATCACGATCCTGCCCTACAACTCGATGGTGACCATCGCCGCGCACGAGCAGCGGACCATCCCGGTCCGTGTCAAGGCGGCGGCGGCCGGTACGACCATGCTCAGGCTCAGCCTGCTCACCCCGGGCGGGGCCCCGCTGCCAGGAGCGACGACCCTCACCGTGGACGCGACGCATTTCGGCACCCTCGCGCTGGTGATCATCGGGATCGCTGTCGGCGTGTTCGTCCTGACGGCGGCCGGCCGGGCGTTCCGGCGCGGCGGCGGGCCACAGGGCGGAGCACCAGCTTCCGGTGACGAGGGCGGCGGCCCCGTCGACGACGCGAACAGCCGGGATCCGGCCGGCGGGCCCAGCGAACCAGATAGCGTCGGGCGGAAGCCTGCCGAGCATGACGACACACCGGAGGAGCCGGATGAGTACGCGAGCATCCGAGGCTGGGCCGACCGGCCCGGGTGAAACCAGCCTGGTGCGCTCCAGCGGAGTCATGGCCATAGGCACCCTGGCCTCCCGCGGCACTGGCTTCCTGCGCACCTTGGTGCTGGTGTACGCGCTCGGTGTCACTGGGGTAGCCAACGCTTACAACAACGCCAACACTCTGCCGAACACCGTCTACGACCTGATGCTGGGCGGGATCCTCACCAGCGTCGTGGTCCCGCTGCTCGTCAACGCGGCCAAGCGGGACCGAGACCGCGGCGAGGCCTACGACCAGCGCATGTTCACCCTCGGCACGGTCGCCCTGCTCGCCCTGACGGTGCTGGCCACGCTGGCCGCCAGCCTGCTGGTGGACTTGTACGCGCACGCCATCACCGGGCCGGAGCGCCACCTGATGGTGATCTTCGCCTATTTCTTCATTCCGCAGATCTTCTTCTACGGGGTAAGTTCCCTCGCCGGGGCGGTGCTGAACGCGCGAGGGCACTTCGCGGCTCCCATGTGGACGCCAGTGATCAACAACCTCGTCGTCACCGGTGTCCTGCTGATGTTCATCGCCACCGGCGGGATCGGCGTCAGGCCGGGTTCCATCGGCGCGGGCCAGGTGCAGCTCCTGGGCTTCGGCACCACGCTGGGCATCATCGCGCAGACTGTGGCGCTGATTCCGGCACTACGCCGGGCGGGATTCCGCTGGCGGCCCCGGTTCGACTTCCGGAAGGCCGAGGTGGCCGAGATCCGCCGGATGGCCGCCCCGCTCTTCGGCTACATCGTCACGACCCAGGCCTCCTTCCTGGTGGTCCAGAACGTGGCGAACAAGGCGTCCGTCCAGGCCGGCTCCGACTCGTTCTCCACCTACAGCTACGCATGGCAGCTCTTCCAGATGCCATACGCGATCATCGGCATCTCGGTGATCACCGCGCTGCTGCCGCGGATGAGCGCGCACGCGGCGGACCGGCAGTACAACCTGGTCCGGGATGACTTCTCCACCGGAGTCCGGCTGTCATCGGTCATCGTCGTGCCCGCTGCCTTGCTGCTCGTCGTGCTGGGCGCACCGCTGACCGAGTTCCTGTTCAGTGTCGGGCACAGCAGCACCACGGTCGCGCAGGCACGGTACATCGGCGAGGTGTTCGGTATTTTCTCGCTCGGCCTGGTGCCGTACATGATGTTCCAGTTGCTGCTGCGGGTCTTCTACTCGCTGCATGACAGCCGGACCCCGATGTTCATCGGGATCGCTGTCATGGCCGTCAACATCGCAGCCAGCCTCATCTCCCTGGGGTTGCTGCCGAGCGGCCACGTGGTGCAGGGTCTCGGGGTCTCGTTCGGGCTGTCGAACGTGGTCGGCGCGGTGGTGTCCTGGCGCCTGCTGAGCCGGCGCCTGGGCGGGCTTGAGGGCCACTGGATCGCCGGCAGTCTGATCCGGATGCACGGCGCCGGCATCCCTGCCCTGATCTTCGCCTGGGCCACGACGTTCATGGTGGGCGTGATCGTCGCCGGTGGTCCGCTCTACGGGCTGATCACCACCGCGATCGGCGGCAGCGGCGGCCTCCTGCTTTACGTCCTGTTTGCCCGGGCCATCGGCATCACCGAGATCACCGACCTCGGCGCGACCGTTAAAGCCCGTCTGGGGCGGTGAGGTTAACCTTCGGCGGCGCGCGGCAAGAGATCTCCCCGCCAGGCCGGGAACCGGGTTATCGTCAGTCCAAGCACGGTCACTCGCGGGTAACGGTTCCGCCGGCGGGGTGCTCGGACAGCGTCACGGCGGCATGCGCGGCTTAGCATGGTGTTCAGCACGATGGTTCGGTACTCCCATCACTGATGGCTATGGGGGCTCGGAAGGAGGGTCGAGGGCCTGCCCCGCTCTTGACGGAAGATGTATGAGCACCTTCATTTCTGAACCTGGTACCCGGCTGGGTGGTCGTTACCGGCTTGAGGATCGGATAAACGCGAGCGGCGGCTGGGCGGCCTGGATGGCCATCGACGAGACCCTCGCACGGCCGGTCACGGTGCTGACGTTCGCACCGGGCTTCCCGCGCATCCGTGAGGTGGTGACCGCCGCACGCTCGGCCAGCAGGCTCACCGATGCGCGCCTGGCGCAGGTCTTCGATGTGGAGGAAGACTGGGATCACGCCTACATCGTCATGGAGTGGGTCGCGGGCGACTCGCTTGACGACCTGCTCTCCGATGGCCCCCTCGAGCCGGCGCATGGTGCTGAGATCGTCGCTGAGGGAGCGGAAGCCCTCGCCGTGGCCCACGAGGCCGGGCTGGCCCACCTCTGCCTGACGACGGACTCGCTCCGCTGGACACCTGGCGGTGGCGTGAAGGTCCTCGGTCTCGGGATCGACGCTGCCCTGTCCGGAGTGACCGCGGATGACCCGGCACTCGCCGACACCCGCGGACTGGCCATGCTCCTGTACGCGGCGCTGACCGCTCACTGGCCTGGGCCGGACAGCCCGACGCTGCCGCCGGCGCCGATGGCCGAAGGGCGGCCGCGAAGCCCCCGCCAGGTCTGCGCCGGGGTGCCCGCATCGATCGACGAGGTCGCCTGCCAGGCCCTTTTCCAGCGTGATCGACGCCGCGGGCCGCAGTTGACCACCCCCGCACTGCTCGCCGACGCCCTCGCCGAGGTGATTCCGGCTCCGCTCGCCCCGCCGCCCGCCGCGCCCCCGGCCCCGCGCGACGGTGGCTACGCCAACACTGGCTATGCGACCAGTGAGATGTCATCCGGGACGGGCACCGGGCGGCAGTACTGGAGCCAGGGAGATACGTTTCCCCGGGACGGCGGCCCGCGCCCGGAGCGAGCGCCCAGCCGACCGCCGCGCAGCAGGTCGCAGGGCAGCCGGGCGGCCGGCGGCCGGCCACCCGCCAACCGGGCCGTGATCGCGGCGGTGGCCGTCGTCGTCCTGGCGGCGCTAGTGGTCGGCGCGTGGAGCCTCACCCGGCACCCGGCCACGCACGGCTCGGGCGGCCCGAGCGGCCAATCCGCCCAGCCCTCGGGCGCGGCCGGGGCCGCGCCGCTCAAGCCGGTCAGCGCGCACTCGTTCAACGTTTACGGCAACGATAGCGAGAACGATCAGTTGGCCTCGTTGGCCATCGACGGGGATCCGGCCACCGACTGGACGACGGAGTTTTACTTGAACAAGCCCGCCTTCGGCGGCCTCAAGCCCGGTACGGGCCTGATCCTGGACATGGGCAAGGCGGTGAAGCTGAGTTCGGTGCAGGTCACCTTCGGCACAGCCCCCGGCGCCGACGTCGCGATCGAGGTCGGCAACAGCAATGCCAACGCCAAGTCCACCTTGTCCAGCTTCACCACCGTGGCCAAGGCGACGGGCATCGGCGGGACGTACACGTTCCACGCGAGCAGTTCCGCCACGGGTCGTTACGTCCTGCTCTGGATCACCAAGCTGCCGCCGCTCGCCGGTTCGGCTAACAAGTTCGAGGCAGAGATCTTCAACGTCGTCGTCCGGGGATCGGGCTGACCGGTGCCCGGTCGGCCCGGACAGGCCGGGCCCAATTCACGTGGGCCTGATCCGCGCGGAGCGCCCGACGAGCGGCTCACCGACGGTGACCTGCTCCGCCGTCACGTCGACGGTGATACAGAGGCGTTCGGCTTGCTGTTCTTGCGGCACCGTGACCGGCTCTGGGCGGTAGCGCTGCGCACGCTCGCGGACGCCGACGAGGCAGCTGACGCCCTTCAGGACGCGATGATCTCGGCCTTCCGGCGGGCGGCCGATTTCCGCGGCGAATCCGCGGTGACCACCTGGCTGCACCGCATCGTCGTCAACGCCTGCCTGGACCGGATGAGGCGCAAAGCGGCGCGCCCGGCCACCAACGGGATGGACGAGCGCGCGCTTGACGCCCTCGCTCGCGGGCCGGCCCACCGGGACCACGCCGCGGACACCGAGACCTCGCTCGACGTGCTTGCGGCGCTCCGGACGCTGCCCTATGAGCAGCGGGCCGCGCTGGTCCTCATCGACATGCTCGGCTACTCGGTGGCGGACACGGCGGAGCTGCTCGGTGTCTCTGCTGGCACGGTGAAGAGCAGGTGCGCCAGGGGACGCGCGAGGCTGCTCCCGCTGCTGGCGCACCTGCGCCGGAGCCAGCAGGGTTCCCCGGACCGGAACCAGCAGGCCGGCCCGCGCGTCTCAGCTGCTGAGGGAGGGGGTGACAGCCAGGCATGAGAGGCCACGTGAACGCGGAGGCGCTGGCCTTGTGCCGGGAGGGCCTGCTCGGCAGGCGCAGGACCGCGAGGATCGAGGCGCATGTCTCCCGCTGCCCCCGCTGCGCGGAGGTCGACGCGAGGCTCGGCGCTCTTCCCGCGTTGCTCGCCCTGACCACCACTGCGCCGATGCCCGCCGAACTTACCGCGCGCCTCAACAGCGTCATCGCGGCCGAGGCCCGTGACGCCGGCGCCCGTACCACCGGCGCCCCTACCACCGGCGCCCCTACCACCGGCGCCCCCCGTGCCGCCGAGCCCGTATCCGGCGAGCGCAGGCTCTGGGGCAGGCCGGCCGTGACACGGAAGGTCCTGGCCTTTGCCGCTGCCGCCGTCGTGCTGGTCGCGGGGGGCGGGTACGTGCTCTCGCGTTGGCCATCACCGTCACCGTCAGAGTCATCGGCCAGCAGCGGAGCCGCGCCCGTCACGGGCCCGGCGGCGCGCGCGGGGGCCAATGCCGCCGCGGGCGACGGCGGCCTCGCGGTCATATCGAGCGGCACGGACTACCGGCCCGGCCAGCTCGCGGCGCAAGTGGCGGTGGTACTGGCGCGGTACCCGATCCCGGCGGCCGGCCAACTCGTCCCGGTGCCGACCCGGGCCGCTTCGGCCAGCGCCGCCCAGCCCAGGCCGGTGCAGCAGCCCAGCAGGCTCGCTGCGCTGCCGGGCTGCGTGGCCAGGATCGCTGCCGGGCTTCATCCGCGGATGGTCGATGAGGCCCGCTACAACGGCCGCTTGGCCACGATCATCGTGCTGCCCGCGACCGCACCTGGGCCAGCCCAGGTATGGGTGGTCGGGCCGGCCTGCTCGGGTTCCCGCAGCGCCATCATCGCCCACGTGGCGATGGCCGGCTCCGGCTGATTTCCCGGCTCCGGCGCAACAGCGTCCGGGCACGCTTGCGTAGCTGGTCACCGCGGGAATCTCCGCGGCCTAGGATCGGTTTACGCCGGTGCAAGTCGAGGAAGGGGCATGCAGACGTGACCGACATTCGGGATGTCATCATTATCGGGTCAGGTCCTGCCGGTTACACCGCGGCGGTCTATGCCGCACGGGCCCGGCTGAACCCGTTGGTGTTCGAGGGCTCGGTCACGGCTGGTGGCGCCCTGATGAACACGACGGACGTCGAGAATTTCCCTGGCTTCCCCGATGGCATCATCGGCCCCGACCTGATGGATGGGATGCGCAAGCAGGCCGAGCGGTTCGGTGCGGTGCTCGTGGCGGACGACGTGACCGCCGTGGACCTGAAGGCGGACCCCAAGGTGGTCACCGTCGGCAGCGACACTTACCTGGCCAAGACCGTCATCATCGCCACCGGCTCGCGTTACAAGGAACTGGCCGCCGACGGTGAGAAGCGGCTGTCCGGGCACGGGGTGTCCTGGTGTGCGACCTGCGACGGCTTCTTCTTCCGGGAGCAGGACATCGCGGTGGTCGGCGGCGGCGACTCGGCACTGGAAGAGGCGATGTTCCTGACCCGGTTCGCCAACTCGGTGACAGTGATCCACCGCCGGGATGCGCTGCGCGCGTCGAAGATCATGCAGGACCGCGCGTTCGCCAACCCGAAGATCCGCTTCGTGTGGGACAGCGAGGTCACCGAGGTGCTCGGCGAGCACAAGGTCACCGGCCTGAGGCTGCGTAACACGAAAACCGGTGCGGAAAGCACACTGCCGGTGAACGGCATGTTCGTGGCCATCGGCCACGACCCGCGCACCGAGTTGTTCGCGGGCCAGCTGGCGTTGGACGCCGAGGGCTACCTGATCGTCGAGCAGCCCTCCACCCGTACGGGTGTCGATGGCGTGTTCGCCGCCGGTGACGTGGTAGACCACACCTACCGCCAGGCCGTGACCGCGGCCGGGACCGGCTGCGCCGCTGCCCTGGACGCCGAACGCTGGCTCGCGGACCACGAGTCCTGACGCCGCTCACCCGCCAGACCAGTCACCACTAGAAACGGAAAGGGAACACCTGCTGTGGGAGCAACCAAGATCGTGACCGATGACAGCTTCGAGGTCGATGTACTGAAGAACGAGAAGCCGGTCATCGTGGATTACTGGGCCGAGTGGTGCGGGCCCTGCAAGCAGGTCGCCCCGGTCCTCGAGGAGATCGCCAAGGAGCACGCCGACAAGATCGACGTGGTCAAGCTCAACATCGAGGAGAATCCGCAGACGGCGCAGAAGTACGGGATCATGCTCATCCCCACGCTGAACGTCTTCTCCGGTGGCGAGGTCGTCAAGCAGGTCGTCGGGGCCAAGTCCAAGTCCGCCCTGCTCCGCGAGATCGCCGACTACATCTGAGGCCGCCGGGCCGGCCGGCCCGGCGGCAGCCGCGACGACCAGGAGCCTGGGTGCCCAACGCGGGAGCGGGCCAGCCGGACATCCGCACTATCTCCTCCAGCCTCGTCTACGAGGATGCCTGGATGGTGCTGCGCCGGGATGAGATCGAGCGGAAGGACGGCAGCCGCGGCAGCTACGCGGTGGTGGACAAGCCTGACTTCGCGGTCGTCATCCCGTCCGACGGGGACCGGTTCTGCCTGGTGGAGGAGTACCGCTACCCGGTCGGGCGCCGGTGCTGGGCGTTCCCGCAGGGTGCCTTCCCGGGAGGGGTCACCGGGGACCCCGAGCAACTGGCCCGGCTCGAACTGGTGCAGGAGACCGGGCTCAGTGCCCGCCGGCTCACCCCCCTCGGCTTCCTGTACAGCGCTCATGGCCTCAGCAGCCAGGGCTTTCACGCTTTCCTCGCGACCGGGCTCACCGCGGGCACCCCGCAGCGCGAGGCGGAAGAGCAGGACATGCGGCACGAGTGGGTGTCCCGGGCCCAGTTCCGGGCCATGATCCAGGACGGGGCCATCACCGACGATTCAAGTGTCGCCGCCTTCGCCCTTCTGCTGCTCCATGAGAATTCCCGGGAGTGCTAGTGGCCTCTGGCCGGCCACCGGCCCCAGTGGGTGCTACGCGAGCCGCAGAGCCCGCTCCGGGGTCATCGAGCCCAGTAGGCGCTCCAGTGCCACCTCGACGTCCTCACGCCACGACACGGCGGTCTTCAGCTCCAGCCGCAGCCGCGGGTGGTGCAGGTGCGGCCGGATGGTCTTGAACCCCACCGCCAGCAGGTAGTCGGCGGGCATCACGCAGGACAGGCCCTCGGAGCGCAGATCGCCGAATGCCTCGATGGCCTTGACTCCGCGCCGCGTCAGGTCCTTGGCCACGCCCTGCACGAGCATGCGGCCCAGGCCCCCGCCGGCGAACTCGCCGAGCACGTGCGCGGTCATCAGCAGGACCGCGTCCGCACTGACCGGGCTGGTCGGAAAGGCGACTGAGCGGGGAACGTACATGGGCGGCGCGTAGAGGACATATCCGGCTGGTGCCCCGTCCACGTAGACGATCTTCCCGCAGCTTCCCCATTCCAGCAGGGTGGAGGAAATCCAAGCCTCTTTCTCGAGGGCCGGATCGCCCACCTCCTGTGCTCGTGCGTGACCGACCGGATCGAGCTCCCAGAACACGCAGCGGCGGCAGCGGTGCGGAAGATCATCGAGGTTGTCCAGGGTGATGCTGACAAGACGGCGCGGCACTGGCACCCCTGTGTTCGTGGCAGCTGCAGTGTCCTGCGGTCGCCGGTGGCGGGAATCCTGGGTACCCCCGGGCACGCCCCCCCGGCGGCCCGTACCCTGACATGGTACCCACCCCCTGAAGGAGTTACCGTGTCCTCCCAGCCCCACAGTGGTGGAGCACAGCAGCCACAGGAAGCTCAGCAGTCTCGTGGGTCACGTATCGACCGGTATGTAGACCACTACGCGGCCCGGGCCCAGGGGATGGTCGCCTCGGAGATCCGTGCGCTCTTCGCTGTGGCTGCGCGGCCCGAGATCGTGTCCCTGGCCGGTGGCATGCCGTTCATCGCGGCACTGCCGCTCGACGCCGTGGGGGAGATGGCCGGCCAGCTTGTCGCCGACCGCGGGGCGGTGGCCCTGCAGTACGGCACCGGGCAGGGTGATCCCGGCCTGCGCGAGGAGATCTGCGAGGTCATGTCCCTGGAGGGCATCCGGGCGCACCCTGACGAGGTCGTGGTCACGGTCGGCTCACAGCAGGCCCTCGACCTGATCACGAGGATCTTCGTGGATCCAGGCGATGTCGTGCTCGCCGAGGGTCCGTGCTACGTCGGCGCCCTCGGCACCTTCGCCTCCTATCAGGCGCAGGTGGTACACGTGCCGATGGATGACCATGGGCTCGTTCCCGAAGCACTGGAGGAGGCGATCACCCGCCTGGCGGCCGAAGGCCGGCGGGTCAAGTTCCTCTACACCGTTCCGTCGTTTCACAATCCGGCGGGAGTCACGCTTGACGCCGCGCGGCGGGCCCGGGTGCTGAGCATCTGCCAGCGGGAAGGGTTCCCGTTGATCGAGGACAACCCATATGGGCTGCTCGGGTTCGATGGTGAGCCGGAGCGGGCTATCCGCGCCGACGACTCGCAGAACGTGGTGTATCTGGGCACGTTCTCCAAGACCATCGCGCCGGGCCTGCGGGTGGGCTGGGCCGCCGCCCCGCCAGGGATCCGGGACCGGCTGGTTCTCGCGGCCGAGTCGGCCGTGCTCTGCCATTCCAGCCTGGCCCAGCTCATGGTCCGGGAGTATCTGGCCACGCAGCCGTGGCGGGAGCAGGTAAAGGTCTTCCGGGAACTGTACCGGGAGCGCAGGGACGCCATGCTGGAATCCCTGGCCGACCTCATGCCCGCTGACTGCGGTTGGACCAGGCCGGGCGGAGGGTTCTACGTCTGGCTCCAGCTACCCCCGGGCGTGAATTCCAAGGCCATGCTTCCCCGGGCCATATCGTCGCGGGTCGCTTACGTCCCGGGGACGGGGTTCTACGCGGACGGGTCCGGGGGCGACCATCTGCGGCTGTCCTACTGCTTCCCTGAGCCGGACCGGATCAGGGAAGGTGTCAGGCGGCTGGCTGAGGTGGTCGGAGCTGAGCTTGACCTGCTATCTACGTTCGGTGTGGCCCCGCCCCGATGAGCGACCTGGGGCATGTCCTTATCCTCGCCGGAGGGCTTTCTCCCGAGCGTGAGGTCTCGTTGCGGTCCGGGGACAGGCTTCGCGACGCGCTGCAGGAAGCTGGTGTGGATGCCAGCACGGCCGACGCCGACTCGGCGCTGATCCCTTCGATCATCGCTGACCCACCCGATGTGGTCTTTCCGGCGATTCACGGGGCTTGCGGTGAGGACGGGTCGATACGGGAAGTCCTGGCCCTCCTGGGCGTTCCTTATGTCGGGTCGACCGCGAACGCCAGCCGGTTCGCCTTCGACAAGCCGACCGCGAAGGCTGTGGTCAGATCGGCGGGACTGCGCACGCCTGAGTCCGTGACGCTGCCCAGGGAGACGTTCCATGATCTGGGAGCGAGTGCGGTGCTCGAGCGGATCGTGGCCACGCTGGGCCTGCCGCTCTTCGTGAAGCCCGCCCGTGGCGGCTCGGCCCTGGGCGCGGCCCGGGTAGGTTCCGCGGAGGAACTGCCCGGCGCCATGATCGGCTGCTTTGCTTACGGCGACACAGCGCTGGTCGAGCGGTGCGTCACCGGCACAGAGGTCGCCGTCGGCGTGCTCGATCTGGGCCGGGGCCCCGAGGCGCTCCCGGCCGTGGAGATCCGGCCGGTGGGCGATGCTTTCGACTATGCCGCGCGGTACACCACGGGCCAGACGGAGTTCTACGCGCCGGCCCGGCTTCCCGCGAATGTGGCTGCCGCCGCGGCTGCCGCCGCGGTTACCGCGCACAGCGTGCTCGGGCTGCGGGATCTGTCCCGGACAGATCTCATCGTGGCCGGCGACCAGGTGTTCTTCCTTGAAGTGAACGTGGCGCCCGGCATGACGGAAACGAGCACCCTGCCGATGGCTCTTCAGGCGGCCGGGCTTGATCTGGGCGTGGCCTGCCGGGACTTGCTCTGCCTGGCCGCAGCCCGCGGTAGCTGACGCCTCCGGCGCTGTGCCCGCGCAGCGCCCCCGGCATTAAGCTCGGGCCGTGACTTCACGCAAGAGCTTCGGTAGTGACAACCACGCAGGAGCGCATGACGCGGTGCTGCGCTCGATCGTCGCATCCAACGACGGCGACACCAGCGCGTACGGCGCCGATCCGTGGACGCAGCGGGCCGCGGCCGACCTTCGGGGTCTCTTCGCGGCGCGTGGCGGCGCCTACTTCGTCTTCACCGGCACGGCCGCCAACGTGCTCGGGATCAGCCTGCTGCTGCGTCCCTACGAGGCTGTGATCTGTGCCGAGAGCGCGCATATGAACGTGGATGAGTGCGGAGCCCCGGAGCGGGTGCTCGGCAACAAGCTGCTGCCCGTTCCGTCCCCGGACGGCAAGCTGACACCCGATCTCATCGCCGGGCGGCTGACCGGCCGGGGGGACGAGCATCGGGCGCAGCCCCGTGCGGTGGCCATCACCCAGGTCACCGAGCTCGGGACGTGCTACACGATCGACGAGCTCCGCGAGCTTGGCGAGTTCTGCCGCGCGCGGGATCTACGGCTGTACCTGGACGGGGCCCGGCTCGCCAACGCCGCCGCACACCTTGGCTGCGACCTGAGGGACCTCGCCGCGCACGTCGACGTCCTCAGCTTTGGCGGCACTAAGAATGGCGCTGTGGGCGCGGAAGCTGTTGTCGTGATGGCCGAGAATCTCGCCGAGAGCGTCCCCTACCAGCGCAAGCAGCAGATGCAGCTAGCCTCCAAGATGCGCTTCCTCGCCGCGCAGTTCGTCGGCCTGCTGGAAGGCGATGTCTGGCTCCGGAACGCCCGCCACGCGAATGAGATGGCTCGGCGCCTCGCGGACGGGGTTCAGGGGATTCCCGGCATAGAGCTGCGCCAGGCCGTCGAGTCCAACGCCGTCTTCGCGGCGATGGACCCACGGGACATCGAACCGTTGCAGCGCCGGTGGGGATTCCACGTCTGGGACGAACGGGAGCACGTGGTGCGGTGGATGACCGCATTCAACACGTCGGAGGCGGACGTTGATGAGTTCGTGGCCAGCGTGCGTGAGGCGGCCCTGTCCAGGGTGTGACCGAAACCGTCCAGGGTGTGACCGAAGCCAGCGGAGCCTCGTTTCACGTGAAACATGCCGTGGGATCCACCGGGCGCGAGGCGCTCCTCATCGGCGGCCGTTCCGGTGTGGGCAAGTCCACGGTCGCGTGGGAGGTCTCCGCTCAACTCCAGGACTGCGCTCAACTCCGGGACGGCCCGGTGGCGCATTGCCTCATTGAAGGGGACTTCCTGGACCAGGCCTACCCACCGCCTGAGGGCGATCCGACCCGCAGAAAGCTCACCGAGGACAACCTCACCGCGCTCTGGCGCAACTTTGCCGCCCTTGGATACTGGCGGCTGATCTACACGAACACGGTCAGCATCCTGGAGAGCGATTTGATTGTCCGCGCCATGGGCGGAAATCCTCGCATCACGGCGGTGCTGCTCACCAGCACTGACGAGACGGCCAGCGTGCGGCTGTCGGCGCGGGAGATCGGCAGCCAGCTCGATGCGCATGTCCACCGGAGCAGCGCGATGGCGCGGCAGCTCGATAAGGCGGCTCCATCGTCGGTGGTCCGGGTGCCGACCGATGACCGCGATGTCATCAGCATCGCCCGGGATGTGGTCGCCGCGACGGGCTGGGTAGCTCAGCCCGGGCTCAAGCGCTGAGTGTCTGGCCCCACTCCGGGGACATGGTCGCGACAATTCGCTCCAGGTCCTCGATGGACGCGAACTCAACCACGATCTTTCCCTTACGGCGGCCGACCTCTACCCTCACCCGCGTATCGAACGCGTCGGACATCCGAGCCGCCAGATCGTTCAGTGCGGGCGTGAGCGGCTGCTTGGCCGGGGCGCGCCGCACCTTGGCCGGCTGGGTGCCACCCAGCGCAACGATCTCCTCGACCGCCCTGACCGACAGCCCCTCCGCAACGATGCGATGCGCCAGGTGATCTTGCGCCTCTGGATCGTTCAGCGTCAGCAGGGCCCGGGCATGTCCCGCGCTCAGCACCCCGGCCGCCACCCGCCGCTGAACGGCCGGCGGGAGGTGCAGGAGCCGCAGCGTGTTCGAGATGTGCGGGCGCGAACGGCCGACCTTCTTGGCCAGCTCGTCGTGCGTGGCGCCGAAATCGTCCAGCAGTTGCTGGTAGGCCGCCGCCTCTTCCAGCGGGTTGAGCTGCTCACGGTGCAGGTTCTCCATGAGCGCGTCCCGCAGCAGCTCATCGTCGGCGGTCGCACGGACGATCGCTGGGATCTGCTCCAGTTCCGCCCGCTGGCACGCGCGCCAGCGACGCTCTCCCATGATGAGCTCGTAGCGGCCTGGCATGACTCTGCGCACCACCACCGGCTGCAGCAGGCCGACCTCGCGAATGGACGCCGCGAGCTCGTCGAGTGCTTCCTCATCGAAGGCCAGCCGGGGCTGCCGCGGGTTGGGCGTCACCGAGCCGATCGGAAGTTCCTCGAAATAGGCGCCGCCCAGAGTGTGCTCGTACGCCCCGGCCGGTCCCGCCGTCATGTCCGCGGCGCCCCGGGCGCCCGGCATTCCCGGAGTCGTCGCGGCCGAGCCGGGTGGGGCAGTCGGTATCAGCGCACCCAGGCCCTTGCCGAGCCCTCGCTTCTGCTGAGCCATCGCGTCTCCTCGCCCTGTGGTGCCAGCACTGCGGTCCGTGCCAGCCCTGCGGTCCGTGCCAGCATCCCACCGGGACCCAGCTTCGCCGGCATCCGCCTGGAGCATCCTCCCTGACGGCGCAGACGTCCAGCCCGGTCAGCCGGCCCGGTCAGCCGGCCGGTCCATCGGGCCGGCCCGGTGCGCCATCTCCCTGGCCGCTTCCAGATAGGCCAGCGCGCCGGTTGACGCGGGATCGTAGGTCA
>JAWWPY010000210.1:0-6656 GCA_033854735.1 Streptosporangiaceae bacterium
ACTTCTTCTGCGTCGACACACTGCTGCTCCAGCGGTTGTATGTGCTGTTCGTGGTGGAGCACGCCACCCGCCGTGTCCATCTCCTCGGAGTCACGGCGAATCCGAGCGGAGCCTGGGTTGCTCAGCAAGCACGGAATCTCCTGATGGACCTCGGTGACCGTACAGCGACGTTCAAGTTCTTGATCCGGGATCGCGACAGCAAGTTCACCGACGCCTTCGACACGGTCTTGGCCAGCGAAGGCATCCGCATCTTGCGCACACCGGTGCGAGCACCTCGGGCAAACGCAATCGCCGAACGATGGATCGGCACCGTGCGCCGTGAGCTGCTCGACCGGATGCTGATCGTCAACCGGCGCCCTCTCGAACACGTACTGGCCGAATACACGACGCATTTCAATAACCACCGACCCCACCGCGCCCTGCATCAGGCAGCACCACTCAGACCACTCCCACCGCCCGTGTCCCAGCCTGACCTGCACCTCCTGGCTATGTCAACCCTCCGTGGATCTGGCCCACTTTCCGTGGTCGAGTTGGCCCCGGCGTGTCGTTGCGGGCTTCTTGATCGTGTTGACGTGATCATGGTCGGCCGTGTGGTGATCAAGATGTTGTGGCGGTGCTGTTGCCGCACCTGGCGGATGTGGTGGTCGAGCGGGTCGAGGAGGCCAGTGGAGCAGTGCTGATCTGGGCTCACCCGCGGGTCGCGCGGGCGTCGTGCCCGCGGTGTGGTGGCGAGTCGGACCGGGTGCACAGCCGGTATGAGCGCACGCTGGCTGACGCGGCGGTGGCCGGGCAGCGGGTAGAGATCCGCCTGCGGGTGCGGCGGTTTTTCTGCGACAGCCAGGGCTGCAAGGCGCGGACCTTCGCCGAGCAGGTCGCCGGGCTGACCATGCGGTATGCGCGGCGCACCATGCTGTTGCGCGGCATGCTGGAGTCGATCGGACTGGCGCTGGCCGGCCGGGCAGGGACGCGGCTGGCCACCACGCTGGGATTACCCGCGAGTCGCAGCACCTTGTTACGGGTGATCCGAGCCCTGCCCGACCCGGAGATCGGCACCGTGACGGTGCTCGGGGTCGATGACTTTGCCCTGCGCCGCGGGCACGTCTACGGCACCGTACTCGTCGACATCGACACGGGTCGCCCCATCGATTTGCTCGCCGATCGCGAGACCGCCACCTTCGCCGCGTGGTTGCGTGAGCACCCGGGAACCCGGGTGGTCTGCCGGGACCGTGCCGGTGCCTACGCCGAAGGCGTCCGCAGTGGGGCACCCGAGGCGATCCAGGTGGCCGATCGGTGGCACCTGTGGCACAACCTGGCCGAGTACGTCGAGAAGACGGTCGCCGCTCACCACGGTTGCCTTCGGCAGCCCGACGACATCCCGCCCGAGGCTCCGGCCGAGCGTGGCAGTGCCGCCGACCTTGCCGAGGCAGCCCAGGCCGCGCAGCTACTACGCACCGAGAACTCCGCCTTGGTCGTCCGTACCCAAGCCCGCTACCAGGCCATCCAGGCTCTGAAAGCCGATGGTAAGGGCATCAAGACCATCATGCGGGAACTGGAATTGGCCAAAGAGACCGTCCGGCGCTTCTACCGCGCCGGCAACGTCGAGGAACTGCTGGCCACGCCCCGCGCGGGCCGGCCCAGTGTGCTGGATGCCTACAAGCCCTACCTGCACGAGCGCTGGAATGCCGGCATCACCAACGCCTCCACCCTGCACCGGGAGATCACCGACCAGGGCTACCAAGGCAGCAGGGGTACCGTCGCCGCCTATCTGGCACCCTTCCGGGCACTGGGAGCCGCACCACCGCCCACACCAGTGGTGCCCAAGGTCCGCCAGATCACCTCCTGGATACTGCGCCGCTCCGAAGACCTCGATGCCGACGAACAGCTCCATCTCAAGCAGGTATTGGCTTCCTGCCCGCACCTGAAGGCCACCGCCACCCACGTGGCCACGTTCGCCGAGATGCTCACCGGCCGCCACGGTGAGCGCTTGGACTCCTGGATGGCCGCCGTCGACGCGGCCGACCTGCCGTACCTGCACCGCTTCGTGACCGGACTACGACGCGACTACCAGGCAGTCCGCAACGGGCTTACGCTCTCGCACAGCTCCGGGACCCAGGAGCCGCCCGCACCTGCCTCCCACGGAATGTTCGATCTCGTCATTAGTGCCGCCACGATCGAGCCGGGGCAGGGGATCGTCCACTGCCCTGCCGCCACGATCTCGACTACGCCCAGAAGTTTTCGCGGGTTTCCGCGAGGTGGTCTTCTTGGCGGGCACGCCGGTCCCAGGCCTCGGCGATGCGTGCCAGCATGCGCCGCGTGCGTGGCCAGCTGGTTCCCACGCGGGTCGCGTATGTCTGGTACGCATTGGCCCGGGCTCGTTCGGGCTGGCCTCCGGTATCCAGGCTCCGCCAGTTCGGCCTCTCGCTGTTGAGGACCGCGAGCGCGATGCCGTCCTCGAGGTCGCTGCTGCGAGCGTCTTCGATGATCTCGCGCACCCGTTCGCCGGGCCATGCTCCATCGGGGTCTTCGGCGGTGCGGCCGAGAGACTGGCCGATGAATTGATCGCCGGCACGCAGGAGGCCGCGTCGGGTCAACTCGGCGCGTGCGTCACGCACCCAGTCCTCAAGGCTTGGGCCGGCCGAGTTGTCGCTGCCCGGGGGCGTGCGCCAGGATTTCAATAGCCGGTACGCCTGCGTGGCGAGTCGGCGCTGCTCCTCGGTGGGCTGCTGGTCCTCGTCGTCTTGCTGGCCGGGGAAGATCGCCTCGATGGCGTCGGCGAAGAAGCGTGGGTCGCGCGCCAGTTCCTCATGCAGCACACGCGTCGGGCGCTCGTGGGGTTCGAGCAGCTGCAGGTAGCGCCACTCAAGCCGTGCCAAACGCGGGCGGTCGATCTGAGACTGCGTGCGCAGGAACTCCAGGAGCTTCGTGACGTGGTATACGAACATCGTGATATTGCCGATGTTTTCCGCGGTAGCGTCGCTCAGCGCCTGCATGACCAGCTCAGGGTCGACCTGCTGACTCTTGTGGATGTCGAGGCTAAGCAGGTCGAGGGCGGCGTTCGGGTGACCGGTCTCGAGCAGCGTGCGCACGGCGCGGACCCGATCTGCGGGCTGGATCAAGAAGACGGGCACGGTGCCCCAGTACAGGTTGTGCACCTCGGGCCCGAACCGGTCGGCACGGTCGAAGGTGTCGGCGTCGGCAGCGAGCTGCCGCAGGAAGGCAGCGGTGCGGTCGGCAGGCCATGTCTCGGCTTGGTCCAGGAACGCGTCTGCCCACTGCCGTCCGCCGCTCTCAAAGCGGGCCTGGACGTAGCCATCGGCGAGTTGGCTTCGCGAGCGGTCCGCTGCGGCCAGCTCCGCGATGATCTCATCGTCAACATCATCGGCGCCGACGCGGCCGAGTGCTTGCCCCAGACGGAAGGAAACTTCGCACCGGGTGGACAGCGCCCAGATCGCATCGATTCCGCCGCCAGCCAGGGTGTCCTGCGCGGCGCGCTTCTGCCGCTCGGCGACGACCTGCTGCTCGGCAGCGTAGTCCTCAGCGGTGTAGTCCGCAGACTGGATGTCTGGCAACTCCACATGGGCCGCAAACAACCAGGCCGTGTCCGCCGCGCCGTCGGTGCCCAGGCGGCGCAGATGCTCGTCGATGCGATCGACGCGCTCGGCGGGCATGGCCCACGGGGCATCCTTGAAGCGCCGGTGGGCGCGCACCACCTCGCGCAGCGCATGCAGGATCGCAGTTCGGTCCTCGTCCTCGATGCGCGCGGGGTCGAGGCCTGCGAGCTGGCCGAGGACCGCGTCACCGAGGGTTTCGGGCAGCGACGGCACCCCCGAGATCAGAGTAGCCCAACGGGTACCGTCAAGACCCGCGTCCTGCAGGAGGCGCTCAACGAGGGGGCCGGACTGCAGGAGCCATTGCGCCATGCCGCCCTGATCCTGCTGGGTGTCGGGCCACTCGCGCCACTGCGGCTGGTTGGTGGGCTGGCCGATGGAGTGCGGAGTCGGCAGCAGTCCGGTCATGATCGACCAGGCGATGTCCGGGGCGGCCCGCTTGCGCAGCATGTCGATCACCCCGAGCCGCTGCTCGGCGTCGGCGGTGGTCTGCGGATGCCAGGGCAAGAAAATTTGGTTCAGACTGTCTGCCGGGCGGCCACCCCGCCGGCCTGCCGGGTCGCGCTGGGCCAGACGCGCCAGCGCCAGCGCCGCGGCACCCAGGTGATCCACGGACCAGGCGAGCCGCTCCAGCGCCCACACCAGGCCGGTGTGCGCGGGGGAACCGAACGGGGTGTCTTCCACGCGCGGGTCGAACACCGCCAGCAGGCTGCCGTCGTCCTCCATCCCGGTGTCGATCGCGCCAAGGAACTGCTCGGGTGATGCCTCGGCCAACAGCGGCAGCACGTCGGACAGCGACGACCACAGCTGCCCCGAACGCTCCTCGTTAGCCGCAGCGAGAATCGATCTGACGATCGCGTCGGCGAACTCCTGCCCGGTGCAGCCGACCGGCAGTTGCTCGTTCCCGCTGTGCGCGGCGATCATCGCGACGGTATCGGCCAAGCTCGAGCGCAGCTGGGGCGAGAAAGGCGCGACGTACCCGAACGCTCCGGCGGCCCACCGCCGGCCGGATTCGAGTTCCATCGCCGGGTCGACCGCGGTGAGCACCTCGACGGCCGTCTCCTGGAAGCGCTGGAGCGTCTGCCGGGTCGCCAGGTGCCTGAGCAGGTCCCAGGCGTCCTGCTTCGACACGCAGAACCACACGTTGCCCTCGCGGCGCACCGGCGTGTCGGCTTCGGCCGCCCAGCGTGTACACAGAGCCTCAACCTCATCGAAGGGCTGACCGGTCAGTGCGCTGAGCATCCGCTTGTCGCCGTCAAGGTCGTCGCGCCATGCTCCGGCGAGCGCCAGAGGCGCGACCTTGCCGCCCTGCTCCGGCCGCGCCCACGCGGGCCGCGCGCCGAGCCCGACGGCGAGCCGTCGTCGCAGCGTCAGGAGGCTGCGGCGGGCCAGCAGGGCCAGCTTACGGGCGTCCGGCTCGGGCAGACCCGTCGCGGCAAGCGCCTCCTGCGCCGGTCCTCGCCGCAGACGGGCGAGAGTGATCGTGGCGTCGGGTCTGGTGCGAGCCGCATTGCCGTCGACGGGAAGCGCGACGTGGTGCCCCGCGTCGACGGCTTCGAGGGGTTGCGGCTGGGGGAACGTCGGGATCAGGACCAGGGAGTTGCCGACGCCCGCCCGGGCCAGTAGTTCGTCCCACGCTGCGGCCGTGCGAACGACCAGCGTCCGGACCGTCAACGCGGTCCGCTCCGGTTCCGGCAGCTCCAGCAGACAGGCAGCGATGAACGCGAAGGCCTCCTCTGCGGACTCACCGACCACGAACAGCTCGGACGGCTCCCCGTGCAGCCATGCGAGCACCGCGCGGACCTGTTCGTCGCGCCCCGCAGTCATCAGGACGGTGGGAAGCGGCGGCGCGGTGAACGTGGACCACGTGGACCACGCGCTGACCAGATCCGCAGCGCCATCCGGGTCCCGGCCGAGCATGTGAGTAACCCGCACGTGCACGGCCGGAGTCTCGTCCAGCCACTGCTCCAGCGAGTCCGCGTCGTAAGCGCGTACGTCCTTCCACACGCCCTCCGCACGCTTCGTCGACGCCCAGCTGTCGCGCTGGCTCCAGCGGCGCGGCGTGGCGAATACGAAGACCGTCTCCGACGGCACCAAACCCAGCGGATCGTTCGTGCGCGCCGCGTAGTCCTCGTCTGCTTTCGAGGTGACGTCCTCGTTGACGCCCATTTCCCAGGCCGAGCAGCCCCCGGGTACCCATGCGTTGCCGCGCACGGCGTCCACGACGCCGTCCCAGCCGCGCTTCCCGGCGCCCTCCCCCGCGCGGAAATCCACCCGGCGCAAATCCCGGACCGAGCCCGCCACCAGCGTCCGCACCATCTCGGGCAGTTCGTGCCGCGCCGCCATCCGCTGAGCCCAGGCTTCAAGGTCAAGCCCGTCAACCAACCAGCAGCTGGTACCGCGGAACCTGACTGACGGCACGACCGTCGCCTTGGCGTCGCCCTGGAGCGCTACACGCACCTCGTCGACATCGAAGCGGCGATGGCCACCCGGCGTGCTATCGAACGGAATCCGCCCGTTGCGCGCGTACATCTGGACCGTGGCAGGGCGCAAGCCGAGCGCATCCGCCACCCGAGCAGTTGTTGATGTTCGATTCATGAAAACCACGCTATCACGATTTTCACGGTTCTGTTGCGCTGATGGCTAGTAGAAGACCGACCAAAACCGTGGGAGATCAACTGTTCGGGCGCCCGGTGATCTTTCGGCGCCGCCAGGTGCGAATCTCCGCGTCGGTGGTGGTGTCGTGTTGGCCCAGTTCTCCTGAAGCTACGGTGAAGTGCCAAGTGTTGTGTTCGTGCTGGTCACGACGTCGCTCCACGGACGTAGGGATAGGCATTCACGCTCTCGTGAGCCTCGGATTGTAAGCCTGTGACCAGCGGTAATGCTCCACCTGGCACCTGACCGGGGCTTCGGGAGTCCTGGGCCGACTTGAGCTACGCAGGCCAGAGCCGGTCTAGTGGCTCAGATCGACTGACGGAGGACAGTGTCGCTCCTGTCCTCTGTCGGATGAGCTGAGGTACTACCAAGTCAGGAAGCTGATCATCCGAC
>JAWWPY010000211.1:0-10063 GCA_033854735.1 Streptosporangiaceae bacterium
CGTCACCACCGCCGGGTCCATCTACCACAACCTCAGCGACGGCCATATCCCCTACGCCGCCGGCCAGATCATCGCCATCGCTGGCATCTTCGCCGTCACCCGCGGCATCGGCGCCGGCGCGGAAGGCACCGGAGCCGCCGACGCCGGAGCCACAGCAAATGGCGCCAGCTGGCTGAGCCGCCTGCTCGAACCCAAGGCCATCGCGCACGCCCACATTGCCCCAGAAGGCGCAGGTACCGGCGATCTCTCGGAAGCTTTCCATTACACGCGGGCACAGAATGTGGCATCGATCGAGGAGAATGGCCTGCGCGCCGGGAGCTATGCGACGCCCCGCGGGGACCTGAGCCCCACACAGGCACAGATTGACCTTGCGTTGCCCCCGAACCGTGGGCTGCCGGGCGCGATGGTGAGGGTTGATGTCGCGGGCCTGCGCCAGGCTGGCTACGATATTCCGAAGGTTACCCAGGTTGGACGCAGCTTCAACATGCCGGGTGGTGGTGAGGAGATGCAGTTCCCCTACCCGATTCCGCCCGAGTTCCTAAAGGTTGTCGCTCCGTGAGCGGTGCCGACGTGCGCACCGCCTGGTTGCGTATGCGCGACGAGGTCAGCGCGAGAGCGGCTGCCAGCAAGCAAAGCCAGGAAGCGGTGCTGGCCATGGCCGAGCGGTATCGGTCGCTGGCCGAGGGAGAGCGGGCGACCATCAATCAGTTGCTCATCGACCAACTCGCCTCGGAGGACGAGACTGTGCGCTTCGACGCGCTCGCGCTGATTCGCGAGTTCCGGATTGCTGCTGCCCTCCCGGCTCTGCGGGTTCTAGCTGACTGGCTTGAGACTCAGCATTCGCCCGGCGCGCCGTATGAGTGGGCAAAGGTCAATCGACTCATCGGCGTTCTCGCGGAGCCATCCTAGGACGAGTAGCAGCAGGCTGTTCCGGATCACCCGCTCGCCAGGGTAGAGCCGCAGTACCCAGTTCCGGCTCACGGCGCTGGTCAGCGGCAGTTGGCCCCGAGGCGGCCGGGCGGGAATCAGGCCGCCCGGCGATCAGTGCACTCAGTGAGATGCTCAAACTATGACCGGGTCGCCATCAGACGCCAAGGCCCTGTTCGCGGCTGTCGATGCGCACTACCTGGACGACGCCGGTGCGCGGGCGGCGATGGTCGCGGCATGTGACCGGCGATTTTCCCTGGTGACATGGACCCAGACCGCGATGGTTCCATCGGGCGCACTGTATCAGCCTGGGGAGTTCTACCTACGTGAGCTGCCACCGCTGCGGGCGGTGATCCCCGCATCTGACGAACTCGCACTGATCGTGGTCGATGGCTATGTTGACCTGGATCCCGGCGGTCGGCCCGGCCTGGGCGCGCATGTCCATGCCGAGTTCGGCGTCCCGGTCATTGGCGTGGCCAAGACAGCGTTCAGGACCGCGACGCATGCCGCCCGGGTCTTTCGCGGGCAATCCACCCGGCCGCTACATATCACCGCAGCCGGGATGACTATTGCCGATGCCGCGTGCCTGGTGGGTGAGATGGCCGGACAGTTCCGCCTGCCTGATGCGCTCAAGCTTGCTGACCGACTGACCCGCGGCCTGGATCGGACGCGTTCGGCAGCAGGTCACCGCCGGACCAGCTCATACGGGTATGACGGCCTGGGGCGGCCCGCAACACCAGGCTCGCCTGCTCCTCCCCATCTTCCCTGACCGGGTGCTGGCCCTTTCGCGATAGGCACGAGGTCAGTCCCGGCCCACCGAAGATGACGCTGTCCAGGACATCCGGCGCGCACGGCGAGAGAGATGTCGGCGGCCTTGTCCCGCCGGACCCGCAACTGGAATGATCCGCCCCATGAGGGAGATTACGGTCGGCGTCGTAGCTCCGGCCTATGTCAACGTCCCGCTGTGGGTGGCGCAGCAGCGCGGGTTCCTCGAGCGCCGCGGGCTCCGCGCCACCGAGCGGATCCTCGGCACCACCCACGGGGTGACGGACGCACTGCGCGACGGCGAGGTGGACATCGCGCTGACCGCGCCGGAGGGCAGCATCGCGGACGCCGTGGCGGGCGGCCCGCTCCGCGTGGTGGCTGGCCTCATCGACCGCCCGCCGCTGTCGATGATCGCGATACCCCGGCACCGCACGTTCGGCGACCTGCGCGGCGGCCGGATCGGGACATCATCCCTGAAGGAGGGCACGCGGCACGTCGCGGAGCGGATGCTCGCCGCGCATGGCCTGACCTACCCGGCCGACTACGACTTCGCGCTCGAAGGCTCGCATATCGAGCGCTGGAAGGCGCTACAGGCCGGGACGATCGACGCAGCGCTGCAGATGCTCCCGTATGACGACATCGCCACCGACGCCGGCTTCACGAACCTCGGGCCCGTGACCGAGGAATTTGCCCTGAATGCCGTCTGCGTCAGCCTTCCGGCCGAACGGGCATGGGTCACTCCCTTCCTGCAGGCTCTCTGCGAAGCGGCGGAATGGTTCCGCTGCTGCATCGAGGAGTCGGCGGCTATCGCCGCGGCGCACACATCGATCGAGCCGCGCTACGCGCTGCGGGCCTGCGAGGCGCTGGCCGCGGGCGGGGTTATCCCGCGGGACCTACGGTCCGGGCCCCAGGCCCTCGCCGCGGCGATCGAGGCCCTGCGGTCCAGCGGCCTGATCCCTCCGGAGGCAGCGGACCCGATCGCCGCCGCCGTCGACTATTCATACCTCGGATGAACTCCTGCGACGTGGCCGTCGTCGGCGGCGGCCCGGTAGGCATGTGGCTCGCGGCCGAACTGCACCGCGGGGGAGTGCGCCCGGTCGTCCTGGAACGGCGGGCGGAGCGGCCGCCCTACTCGAAGGCGCTCACGATCTACCCGCGCACCGTGGAGCAGTTCGCGATGCGAGGGCTCGTCCACCGCTGGCTGGCCGAAGGCACTCCGGTGCCGTCCTCGCATTTTGCGATCCTCAAGAACCGGCTGGACTTCTCATTCCTTGGTACCCGCTACCCCTACACGCTTTTCTTGCCGCAACGGCGTACCGAGGAACTGCTGGAGGAGCACCTGGCCGAGTTGGGCGTGCCGTACCTGAGGCAGCACGCCGTCACCGGCCTGCGGCAGGACGAGACCGGCGTCGACCTCGACGTGGACTCACCCGAGGGGCCGGCCGTCGTCCGGGCCGCCTACGTAGCGGGCTGCGACGGCGCCGCGAGCGTGGTCCGCGCCGCGGCCGGGATCGATTTCGCGGGGACCCCGGACGCCTGGCAAACGATCATGGGCGATATCGAGCTGACTGACCCCCCGCAGGCCCCGGCGCTCACCATGAACCAGCCGGGCGGGTCGATCTACATGGTGGCGATTGGGGGCGGCCGGCACCGGCTGGCCGTCGTCGATCACACGACGCTGTACGACCTGACCGATAAACCAGTGACATTCGGGGAACTGCGGGCGAGCGCGGTGCGTCTGGCCGGAACTGACTTCGGCATGCGGGAGACCCCCGACGCGTGGCTGAGCCGGGTGGGTAACGCGACCAGGCAGGCGGCCTGCTACCGGGCGGGGCGCGTGCTGCTGGCCGGGGACGCGGCGCACGTCCATTACCCGGCCGGGGGGCAGGGCCTGAACCTCGGGCTGCAGGACGCCACCAACCTGGCGTGGAAACTGGCCGCCGAGATCGGTGGCTGGGCGCCGCCCGGCCTGCTGGACAGCTACCACGCCGAACGGTACCCGGTCGGCCTCGACGTGATCGACGACTCTCTCGCGCAGTGCGGGCTGTTCGCCAGCCCGAGCCGGGAAGGCATCGCGCTGCGGGACCGGTTCAACGCGATCCTCGGCGCGAACCCGCTCCTGGGCCAGGAGCTAGCCGTCCGCCTTTCCGGCCTGGCCATCCGCTACCCGGCCGCTGGCCCGGTCGCTGGCCAGCGGGCGCCCGACCTTGACCTGCGCGATGCCCCCGCCGCCACCATCTTCGGCCTGCTGCACGCGGCGAAGTTCGTCCTGCTCAGCCTGGGGCCCGCGCCGGTCGTCCCGGCTGGCTTCGCCGGCCGCCTGGACGTCGTGACCGCGGAACTGGCCGGAGACCACCCCGAATGGGCGGGGATCCGGGCCATGCTCATCCGTCCCGACGGCTATATCGCCTGGGCATCCCATGGCGATGACGCGCCGCCGCTGGCTACCTGGCTCGGCGACGCTTTGTCGTGACAATCCCGGTCCGGCCGGGCGTTCCCAGCCGGGCGGTCACGGAATTGGGGCCGCATCCGGTCTAGCGTGGGACTGCCTGAACTGGTCCGATTCCCTGGAACGACGGCCGAGGAGAGCGCATGCCATCAGCTGTACTCCCCGAGACACTGATCGTCGGCGGAGGTATCGGAGGGCTCTCCGCCGCGCTGTGCCTCGCGCGCCGGGGCGGGACGGTCACCGTTCTCGAGCGCTCGAAGAGCTTCGCCGAGGTGGGCGCGGGAATCCAGCTGGCACCGAACGCGACACGCATTCTCGAGCGGCTGGGGGTGCTCGAGAAGATCATGCCGGTCGCCGTCCTGCCGCGCAGGCTGGTCCTGGCCGACGCGGCCGACTCACGGGAGCTCACCTCGCTTGAGCTCACCGACTTCCCGGCCCGGTACGGCGCGCCCTACCTGGTGCTGCATCGCGATGACCTGCTCAGCGCGTTGCTCGACGCGTGCGCGGCGAGCGGGGTCGGGCTGCACACCGACGCCAACGTGATCGAGCTCAGGGACACGGGCACGGCTGCGGTCGCTACCTGTGCCGACGGCCAGGAGTTCACCGGTGAGGTAGCTATCGGCGCGGACGGTCTGCATTCGCGTATCCGCGGGTACTTCGCCGACGATGAGCCAGTCAACTCCGGTTTCGTTGCTTACCGGGGCGCGATCCCGATGGAGCAGGTCGAGCGGCACGCCGATCTGCGCGATGTGGTCGCCTGGCTCGGGCCTGGCCTGCATCTCGTCCAGTACCCGCTGCGCTCGGGCCGGCTGTACAACCAGGTGGCTGTCTTCCGGAGCCAGGCCTACCTGCGCGGAGAGGCCGACTGGGGCGGCCCGGCGGAGCTCGCGGCGGCCTTCGCCGGCTGCAGCGAGCATGTGCGGGAGTCCCTGTCCACGCTCAGCATCGACAACCGCTGGCCGATGCTCGACCGGCGGCCGATGCCGGACTGGGCCCGCGGCCGGCTGGCCCTGCTCGGCGACGCGGCTCATCCCATGCTGCAGTACCTGGCCCAGGGAGCCTGCCAGGCTCTGGAGGACTCGGCCATGCTGGCGGCCGAGCTGGCCGCGGCGGGTGAGGCTGGCCGGCCATTCAGCGAGGGACTGGCCAGCTACGCGGCGCTGCGCGCGCCGCGTGCGATGCGCCTGCAGCGAACCGCCCGGACCTGGGGCGAGATCTGGCATGTGGACGGCATCGCCAAGCTGATCCGCGACGAGTTGCTGCGCACCCGGGACGTGGCCGACCACAGGCACGTGGAGTGGCTCTACCGGGCCGCAGCACCGAGGGATAGCACGGAGAGATAGGGAGAGCGCGCCATGACCGACGTAGCAGACGATGCCGCCCGGCGGCTGTACGACGACTTCGCCGCCGCCCATCTGAAACCGCTGTGGACAGAGATCGCCAACCTGATGCCGGAGTTCCCCGAGCCGGAGGCGCAGCCGTACCACTGGGCCTGGGCCGACCTTCTCCCACTGGCCGAGCGGGCGGGGGACCTCGTGCCGGTCGGGCGCGGCGGTGAGCGCCGGGCGATCGCGCTGGCCAACCCCGGACTCGGCGGACGCCCCTACGCGACGACCACGTTGTGGGCCGCGATCCAGTACCTCGGGGCCGGCGAGGTCGCCCCGGCGCACCGGCATTCGCAGGGTGCGTTCCGGTTCGTCGTCCGCGGCGAGGCGGTCTGGACCGTGGTGAACGGCGACCCGGTGCAGATGCGTGCGGGCGACCTGCTGCTGACCCCCTCGATGTTCTGGCACGGCCACCACCATGTGGGAGACGAGCCCATGGCCTGGCTCGACGGGCTGGACATCCCCCTCGTGCGGACGCTGGACGCCGGCTTCTTCGAGTACGGAGATGGCGGCATCGAGGACAAGTCAACCCCTGACCGGTCACGCTCGGAGCGCCTGTGGGCGCACCCGGGACGCCGCCCGCTCTCGGTGCTGCAGGATGCGGCGAACTCTCCGTTGCTGGCCTACCGGTGGGCCGGCACGGACGCGTCGCTGACCGCCCAGCTCGAGCTGGAGGACGAGGGCGAGCCGGGGGTGTACGAACCTGGCCACGCGGCGATCCGGTTCACCAACCCGACGACCGGGCGGGACGCTCTGCCCACCCTGCGGACCGAGATGCACCGTATCCGCGGCGGCGCCAGCACCAGCAGGCAGCGCATGGTCGGCTCGGCGGTCTGGCAGGTGTTTCGCGGCCGCGGGACGGCGGAGCTGGCCGGCCACCGGTTCGCGCTGGCCGAGGGCGACCTGATCACCGTGCCATCGTGGGCCCAGCTGCGTTTCGAGGCGGAGACCCAGCTGGACCTGTTCACCTTCAACGACCACCGCATCTTCGAAGTACTCAACCTGGCCCGCGCCGAGGTTGTAGATCCCGCGCGGCCATGAAGTTCGCCACGATCAGCAGCCCAGAATCAGCGCTGACCAGGATCAAGGAGAGGCATGGATACCGAGGAACGTGTGATCGCGGAGGCCGCTCAGGCCAATCGGGCTCTCGGCGCGAGCGGCCAGTCGGACATGGTGTGGGGTCATGCGTCGGTCCGCGATCCCGAGGGCCGCGGGGTATGGATGAAGGCCGCAGGCTGGTCGTTCGAAGAGCTGACCGCCGACCGGATAGTGCTGGTCACGCCCGCGGGCGAGGTGCTGGCGGGCAGCGAGCCGAGGCATATCGAGTACCCCATCCATACCGAGGTGATGAAGGCCAGGCCCGACGTCGGCAGCGTCGTGCACACGCACGCCCCGGCGGCGGTGGCCTTCGCCGCGCTGGACCAGCCACTGCTGGCGATCTCGCACGACGGGGTCGAATTCGCCGAGCCGCAGATCGCGCGCTTCACCCGGACCGGCAGCCTGATCAACTCGGCCGAGCTGGGCCGGGCCCTGGCCGAGACGATCGGTGACGGGGTCGGCTGCCTGGTCCCCCGGCACGGGCTGGTGACCGTCGGGCCCGATACCGCGACGGCAGTGCTGCGCGCGGTCCTGCTCGCCCGGGCATGTCAGGTCCAGCTGCAGGCGATGGCGGCCGGCCAGATACGTCTGTGGTCCGATTCGGCCGAGATTGCCCTGAAGAAAGCAGAGGTCTGGCCGGAATCCCAGATCAACGCCGGATATGCCTACCTGTGCCGCCTGTCCGGCTGATCAGCAGCACCTCTCGCGTCCTGTGTAGCTGGTGCCGGTGCGGTGGAAGCCCGTACGACCAGCTCGGTGGCGAGTTCGACGTGATGGGAGTCGATCTTCGCCGTACCCGAATGGTTCCAGGTTTACCTCGGCCTCGAAGCCGAAGCCGCGTCCATCCACGAATACGATGCCGAACTCGTGCCCGGCCTGTTCCAGACCGCCGGGTACTACCGGGCGTTCATGCACGCCGCACCCGCCGCCGGAGACGAAGAGGCCATCGAACGCAAGATCGCGGTCCGCGCCGCCCGCCAGGAGCGCCTCACCGCCGGCGACGCGCCCGAGTACTGGGCCGTGCTGAACGAGGCAGCTATCCGCCGTGCCGTTGGCAGCACCGAGGTGATGCGCGAACAGCTCCAGCACATCACCCAGATGGCCAGTCGGCCGCGTATCAGCGTCCAGGTGCTGCCGTTCAAGGCCGGAGCGCACCCGGCCATGGACGGATCGTTCATCATTCTCGGCTTTCCCGAAGCCCCCGACCCCGACGTGGTCTACCTGGAGAGCCAGACGGGTAGCCTCTACCTCGAGAAGCTGCCCGAAGTCGACCGCTACCAGGCCATGTTCAACCACCTGGTCGCCAAGGCACTCGGCCCTGATGAGTCCGTGAACCTGATCGCGCAGGTGGCAGCCGACCTGGCCTAACCATCCAGAGCACAGGAGGTGCGGGATGGCCCCTCCACAGGTTGACCTGTCCCGCGCCGTCTGGCGTAAAAGCGCCCGCAGCAACAACGGCGGCGCCTGCGTCGAAGTCGCCACCAACCTCCCCGGTATCGTCGCAGTTCGCGACTCCAAAGACCCGGACGGGCCCGCGCTGACATTTAGCTCCCATGACTGGCGAGCCTTCATTCGCAAGCTGAAGCGCCAGCAGTTCAACGGCAGCTGAGCCTTCCGGCCCGGGCATCGGCTGGGGGGATCGGCGGCCGGAGACCGTTGTGGAGTGAATTGGCCGGTGGGGCGGGCAGGGGTCAGCGTGGGAGCAGGTCGTCGGCGCTGCTGATGGGGAATCCGAGCATGTCGAGCGCGACCCCGCCCGACTCGCGCGCGAGCGCGAGCGTCGCCTGGCCGACCTTCAGGCAGAGCTCGCGCGGAGCGTGCGTGGCGCTGATGCCGGCGTTCAGGTCCCAGTGATGCTGCGGGCGGGAGCGCATCGCGCCCACCGGGGGAGGCGCGAACATGAGTTTCATCGCCGGAACCCGTGGCGCACCACCCATCCCCGGCACCAGGCCACAACCACCTGGAGGGAACGCGCCTTAGCCCCATCCACGGCGCACCATCTCCCCGATAAAAACCGAAGGAGTCACCATGCCCATCGAACTGAACCATACGATCGTCGCCGCCCGTGACCCGCAGGCCTCGGCGCAGTTCCTCGCCGGCATCCTCGGCCTGCAGGTCGATCCGCCGCTGGCGCATTTCACGCCCATCACGCTCGCCAACCAGGTCACCCTCGACTATGACCAGAGCCCGGACAGCATCCAGCCGTGCCACTACGCGTTCCTGGCCGCCGACGAGGAGTTCGACGCCGCATTCGCCCGCATCCAGGACGCCGGTGTCACTACAGCCTCAGTTGACGGCAAGGCCCTCGTCCGCAGGTGCTTCTGGCCTGTCCTGGTTTCGGGGGCCTCCGGAGAGGGCAACAGTCCCGCGTGGAGCGCGGATTGACTCATGTTTGAGCGTTTTACGGACCGGGCGCGGCGGGTTGTGGTCCTGGCGCAAGAAGAGGCCAGGCTGCTGGACCACGGCTACATCGGCACCGAACATCTCTTACTTGGCCTGACGGATGAGGGCGAGGGCGTGGCCGCCAAGGCGCTGGAGTCGCTGGGGATTAGCCTGGCGGCGGTGCGCCAGCAGGTCGAGGCGATTACCGGCCGGGGGCAGCAGGCGCCGTCTGGGCACATCCCGTTCACTTCGCGGGCGAAGAAGGTGCTGGACCTGTCACTGCGGGAAGCGGCCCAGATGGGTCAGCACTACATCGGCACCGAGCACATCCTGCTAGGTCTGGTCCGCGAGGGGGACGGCGTGGCGGCCCAGGTGCTGGTCCGGCTGGGAGTGGACCTGAACCGGGTGCGGCAGCAGGTGATCCAGCTCGTGGGCGGCCAGGCCGGAAAGGGCGCGGTAGATGAGGGCGCGCCCGCAGGAAGCCGCGAGCGTGCCTGGCTGGGCGATGACGCCCTAGCCCGGATGGGGTCGGCAGACCGGCGGCTGGCCGCCATCGAACGGTGGGTGGGCATCAGGCCCGACCTGGACGATCTCGACGAAGAAATCGCGCGGGCGCGAGGCGAGAAGGAATCCGCGATCGACGCCCAGGACTTCGAAGCCGCTGTTGCCCAGCGTGGCAAGGAGAAGGAGTTGCTGGCCAAGAAGGCCAGCAGGGAAAAGGAGCATGCGGCGGGCCCATCCCTGGCCGACGAGGTCGGGCGGCTCAACGCAGAGCTGGCACGGCTGCACGCCATCTTGCGCGACCACGGCATCGAACCGGGTAACGACGCTGCCTAGCATCCCGACGGGAAATGGCTGCCTTGCCCCTCATGGCTGGTCACTGACTCGGTCCTTCCCGGTACGCCGCTCGTACTCGTCGTGGCGGCGCATCCACCGCATGGGCGTGTCCCCCTCGTTACGGCCCAGCAGGGTTCGGTCGAGGAAGCCGTAGTAGCCCATCATGAACTCCAGCCCGCGGGCGGTCGTCGAGTAGGTCAGGTAGGCAGTCCCATCGTCG
>JAWWPY010000212.1:0-4081 GCA_033854735.1 Streptosporangiaceae bacterium
GGTTGTTGAGCAGCACCATCGAGCGGGCCGCCATGGTTCGCGCTGCGGCGAGGTGCGCCGGGGTGAGCTCCTCGTGCTGCACCCGGGCGGGGTCGGTGAGCGGGTGATCGAACATGCCCGCCAGGTACTTCAGCGTCAGCACGTGGCGCACGTCGTTGTTGATCGTGGCCAGGCTGACCTGGCCGCTGCGCACCAGGTCCGGCCCGAACGCCGGGTAGGTGGCGAACTGGCTCGGGACCTGGACGCCCATCTCGATGTCGACGCCCGCGGTCAGCGCGAGCCGCGCGGCATCAGCGCCATTCGTGGCGAACCCGAAGTCGATAAGTTCCTGGATCGCCTGGTAGTCGCTCACCACCGTGCCGCCGAAGCCCCACTCCTTGCGCAGGATCGTGCTCAGCAGGTACGGGTTCGCGCTGGCCGGCACCCCGTTGAGCGAGTTGAACGCGCTCATGACGGTCGCCGCGCCCGCGTCGACGGCCGCCTTGTACGGAGGCAGGTAGTCGTTGCGCAACTGCTGCTCCGACATGTCGACCGTGTTGTACTCGCGGCCGGCCACAGGCGCGCCGTACCCGGCGAAGTGCTTCACGGTCGCGGCCATCTTGTCCAGCGCGCTGAAGTCGCTGCCCTGGTAACCCCGGACCTTCGCCGCCGCGATCGCCGAACCCAGGAACGGGTCCTCCCCCGCTCCCTCGACCACGCGTCCCCAGCGCGGGTCCCGGCTGATGTCGACCATCGGGTTGAAGGTCCACTTGATCCCGTCCGCGGTGGCCTCATCGGCCGAGATCGCCTCATCATTCTGGACCGCGGCCGGGTCCCAGGAACTCGCCTCGGCGATCGGCACCGGGAAGATCGTCTTATACCCGTGGATGACATCCAGGGAGAAGATGACCGGGATGTGCAGACGCGACTGAAGGGCCGCCTGCTGCACCTGGTTGATGTTGGCCACGCCCACCAGGTCGAGCACCGAGCCGACCTGGCCGTTGCGCACCTCGTCAAGCAGTGTCTGCCCTGGCGTCCCGTTCGCGCCGCTCGGCCCGGACATCTCCAGTTGCCCGAACTTCTCGGCCAGCGTCATCTTCCCGATCAGGGCGTCCACTTTCCCGGAGATCGCCGCGAGCCGCTGCTGGGCCGCGCCGGGCGCTGCCCCGCTGGCCGGTTTCGCCGGACTCGCGCCGGCGGCTGGCACCCCGACCAGGAGCGCGGCCGCGGCCAGCGGCGCCACCAGCAAACCTGTGCGTGCGCGAGCCAGCCGCCGTAATGAGTACCCCATCGTGCTCATCCTCTCCACCTAGAGAGACGGGCCGGCTGCGTCCCACGTCGGCAGCCGGATTCCCGCCTGCTTAACGATCATGAAGTCTTCCACGTCTATCCCGGTCTGAAAAGAACCGGGATACGAACGAAACTGCGCGGAGCCGACCGTGGCCTGGCTGCCCGGTGCGGCCCTACCGGATCGACATGGTCTCGGCCGAGAGGTAGGTGCGGGCGGCCCAGGACACCGGGTCCCGCGCGAAGTCTCGTTGGAGCGCACGGTTCTCCAGTGCGTTGTCCAGCGCTGCCATGATCATGGACTGATCGAGCACAAGGTCACGATGGCCGACCGCTCCGGTCGCCGGGTTGACGGCGTCGAAGAAGCCGTCGGCCCCGTACACGCCGGGATAGAGCGTGCGCAGGGCCTGGATATTGGCGTAGGCCTGCTGCGGCGCGACATCCAGTGCGAGGAACGACGCGTGCGGGGTGACCACATCCTCGGTCGCGCAGCCGTGGCACTGGGACAACCCCAGGTTGGGGTGGCTGGCGTCGGCACCGGTCCCGTAGTAGGGGAAGGCCAGGCCCTCGACCCCGTAGCCTCCGTAGCCGCCGGTGTCGTCGGGCGTGCTGGACGGCGACATCCCCCAGACCGGGTAGTGGAGCTGGCCGGTGGCGTACTTGATCTGGACAGCGGCGGTGCGCACGTCAGCCAGGCCGAAGCTGCGTGTGCCCCAGCTGGTTTCCGGCACCACCTCGTTCGGCATCAGTCCCTCGAACATCCCGCCCGCAAAGGTGGGGATGAAGGTCAGGCCGGAGCCGGGGTAAACGTAATGCCCTTCCCACACGGTGAACCGCTGGCCGGACTGCGGGTCGGTGTGACTCTGCCAGGAGCCGGGCATCGGCCACTGCCCTTGCCAGGAGAAGTCCGGGTCGGTGCTCTGGCAGTCCGGGAATGGCGCGGGCGGCGGGAGTTCCCGCCAGCTGCGCCACCACACGTTGCCCGGCATCTGATGCATCCCCATGCCGATGTACGCGGAGATCCGCGGATCGCTGTACAGCGCGCCGTTGTGGTAGTAGTGCGTCCAGTTGTCGCTGCTGTCGGGGGGCAGGCCGACGTAGTACCCGCCGTACATCTGCCCGGTCGGCTGGTTGCCGGCGATGGCCGGGTTCGTGTTGCAGTGCGTCTCGGGCCGGCCGTCGTAGAAGATCCCGAAGTTCATCGGGGCGATCAGGCTGTCCACGAGGCCTGCCAGTTCCGGCATCGCTTCCCGCACCACGATCAGCCCGGACGCGTACCAGCCGTTGTCGACGTTGGAGATGAAGAAGCAGTTGTCGAACGTCGGCGTGCTCTCGCTCGTGCAGTCGATGTCGCCCGGGTTGCGGATCACATGACCGGTCGTCGTGTCGTACCACTGGTACAAGAATCCGTCGAAGCGCTTGAGGCTCGCCACCTCGCCCAAGGTGGCCTGGATCCGCGCGCGTGCCTGCGGGCGGCTGATCAGGCCGAGATCACTGGCGGCGACCACCGCCCACAGATACACCCCGATATTGGCGGCCGAAGTGTACCTGCCGTAGCCGGTCGGCGTGGCGGACCCGGCGGCGAAGGTCACGTTGTCCAGCGGGAGGTGCGTGGCCGGATCGACGTCCACGCTGTAGAACTTCCAGGTGTCACGGGCGATGCTCAGCAGGTTTGCGCGCTGCGCGCTGGTGAGCCCCGGGTAGCCAGCGACCGAGTTCGCTGGTCCTGCCGCCGTCGCACCCGCCGCTGGTGCCTGCTGCGACGGCAGCACCATCGCGAGGACAGCCGCTCCAGCGGCCCACCGCGTCGTCCTCCCGGACCAGGACCATCTGCCTGCTTTCATGTGGCACACCTGCCTCGTGTCTGTAGAGCCGTCGTATGTCGTATGGCCTGGGCGCCCGCCACCCGTGGCGCAAGGGATTCGCCGCCGCGTCGCGCAGCCGCTGGGGTAGTCGTCTCGCGGGTGGTGAAAGACTGCTTCGCCGGGCGGCCCGCGGCGACACGTCGGGCATCAAGACCGGCTCGCGGGGAATGATTAACCCGGCGTCACACGCGAGGGCCGCGGCGGTCACCACCGGCTGACACTGCGCGCCGGAAAGTTGGCGCGGCAATGTGGCTGCGAGCCGGGCCGGTGGGATGAGCCCCGCCGTCTCGAGCAGTTCGCGTACCATCCCGTGCGCCGCTAAAGCGGACATACCCGGGAAGTTCTGGCCTGGACGGCCGCTGCCTCCCGCTCCCGCCAAGGCGACAGCCGTGCCGGAGGCGACGGTGAATGACACGTCATCCATGGCGGTCACCCGCCTCTCAGCGCGCCCGCGAACCCCTTGCCGACCTCAGCGCATGCATAAGCGTATGGCTGACGTTGCCACTTGTGAACCCGTCTTTGGGCACTCTGACACGCCCGGATCTGAGCCGCACGACCGACAGCCCATCACCGAGCGTGCCGCGGACCGTGAGGCGAGCCCCACTAGGGCGCCGGATCCGCCTCGATCTGGCGCTTGTCCCGGTCGTCAGGAATGACCGCCGGTGCCGTACCAGGCGATTGCCCTTCGAGGGTGCGGGCGCGATCAGCATGTGGAATCTCTCCCGCCCGCACAGCTGCGCTCATTCGACTACGCGACCATCTCTGATGTCATCCTGCATCAGTTCTTTCCCGGCTCCGGGCAGAGCGCCAGGAAGCTAACGGTCATCGGGCGGACGCTCTACGCGGACAACGCAGGGCGAAGACTGGCGCCAGCCTCCGGCCCGAATGCACGGTGGTTCCTGAGTCTGGGCAGCGTAGGTGGTTAGGGAGAAGATGTCCTGAACTATGAC
>JAWWPY010000213.1:0-26193 GCA_033854735.1 Streptosporangiaceae bacterium
GCCCCGCGCACGTCAGGGCAGTTCGAAGGGGAGGGGGATGCCGTCGAGGACGTGCGGGCAGGGGCAGTTACGCTCCGCGGGCAGGTCCTTGATCACGGTCATCACGAGTTCCCGGAGCCGCGCCACATTCCGGGCGAACACCTGGAACACCTCGTCCTGGGTAACTCCCTCGCCCTCTTCGATGCCCGCGTCGGTGTCCGTGACCAAGGCGATGGGCGTGTAGCAGAGGGCCAGCTCGCGGGCGAGCACCGCCTCGGGATGGCCGGTCATGCCGACCAGCGTCCAGCCCTGGGCGGCGAACCAGCGGGACTCGGCGCGGGTGGAAAAGCGCGGGCCCTCGATGACGACAAGCGTCCCCGAGTCGGCCAGATCCCAGCCTGCCGCGTCCGCTGCCGCGATGGATGTGGCCCGGCCCACCGGGCAGTACGGGTCCGCGAACGGCACGTGCACGGCGTGGCCTTCGTCGTAGAAGGTCTGCGCCCGGCCGCTGGTCCGGTCCACGAGCTGGTCGGGGATGATCAGCGTGCCCGGCCCGTAGGTGGACGTCAGGGAGCCGACGGCGGTCGGGGCCAGGATCTGCCGGACGCCGAGCGAGCGCAGCGCCCACAGGTTCGCCCGGTACGGGATCCGGTGCGGCGGGAACCGGTGGTCACGGCCGTGCCGGGGCAGGAAGGCGACGCGCTGGCCCGCCACGTCGCCGAGCATGATGGGATCACTCGGCGGGCCGAACGGCGTTTCGACGGTCACCTCGCCGACCGGCTCAACGAACTCGTAGAACCCGGACCCGCCGATAACGCCGATGTCGGCTTGGCTGCTCATGGTGGTTTAGGCGACTTTCGTGCCGGAGGACGGCGAGCTGCTCGCGCCCGCTGATCCTGACTTCTCCCCCGCGGACGATTTCCCCGACGACTCGCTGGACCGGCCAGACGACTCCCTGGACCGGCCAGACGACTCGCTCGACCGGCCAGACGACTCGCTCGATTTCCCCGACGACTCGCCAGACTTCCCCGACTCGCCAGACTTCCCCGACTCGCCAGACTTGCCCGACGACTCGCCCGACTTCCCCGGGGACTCACCGGACGACGCGCCGCCCGAGTCAGCGGACGCCGGCGCGGAGCCGTTCGCCTTGGCCGCGCTCGCGGCGACATCGGCGCTGGCCTTCCGGCTGTCAGTCCGGTAGAAGCCAGATCCCTTGAAGACAATGCCGACCGCCGAGAAGACCTTGCGGAGCTTGCCACCGCACACCGGACAGACGGTCAGTGGGTCATCACTGAACTTCTGCACTGCCTCCAGCGGCTCGCCGCATTCGGTGCAGGTGTACTGATATGTCGGCACTGATCCTCCCTCCGCGCGGTCCTGGCACTCGCTGCCTATGACTGCTAAGCCAACGACTGCTAAATGGTAGCTCATGAGAGCGGCAGCCTGGTGATCCCTTGGGATGGCCGGGCGACCAGCCGTACGGGCTGGTCGTGCGGGCCAGCCGGGACCTCGTCCAGCAGTTCGCCGTCGTAGAGAAGAGCCACCGTGGGGATCGCCGGCCCGACCCGGGTCAGCGCCCGGTCGTAGGAGCCGCCGCCCCGGCCGAGCCGCCGCCCTCGGCGGTCCACTGCCATCGCTGGCAGCAACACGAGATCGGCACTGGCAATTCCCTGCACGCCGCGTGGCGGGTCGGTGGGCTCGGTGAGCCCGCGCGGACCTGGGCGCAGTGCGTCCGGGCCCTCATAGGAGGCCCAATCCAGGTCTCCGTCAGCCAGCAGCACCGGCAGCAGCACATAGGTACCGCGCTTCCACAACGCATAAATGAGGCCGCGGCTGTCCGGCTCCGTGGCCACCGAGTAGTAAGCGGCCACCGTGCCCGCCATCTGCGCCTCGGGAAGGGAGAGCACGGCGTCACGGATCGCCCGCCCCGCGGCCGTGCGCTGGTCCGGGGTGAGCAGCGCCCGCGCCGCCAGCAGCGACTTGCGGAGCGCGGCCTTGTCCCGCTCCAGCCCGCCCGGCCCGCTCAGCCCGCCCGGCCCGCTCAGCCCGCCCGGCCCGCTTAGCCCGCCCGGCCCGCTTAGACCGCCCAAGCCGCCCGGCGCGCCCAGCGCGTCGGGCCCGTCCGTGGCATCCAGTTCCTCCGGGTCCATCACGTGTCCTCCCGGGTTCGCTGGGCCGCGGGCCGCCCGGCCTGCCGCTCCGGCTAGGGTAACGAGCATGCCTGACACTGGCCCCGTGACCAAGGCGGTCGTCCCGGCGGCGGGCCTGGGAACCCGCTTCCTGCCCGCGACGAAGGCGACCCCCAAGGAGATGCTGCCGGTCGTCGACAAGCCAGCGATCCAGTACGTGGTCGAGGAAGCTGTCGCGGCCGGCCTCGACGATCTCCTGCTCATCACCGGCCGCAGCAAGCGCTCCATCGAAGATCACTTCGACCGGGCCTACGAACTCGAGGAAGCGCTCACCGCGAAGGGCGACGCCGCCGGGCTGGCCCTCGTCCGCGAGTCCAGCGACCTGGCCTACGTGCACTACGTCCGGCAGGGCGCGCCGCTGGGCCTCGGCCACGCCGTGCTCTGCGCGGCTCAGCACGTCGGCCATGAGCCCTTCGCCGTGTTGCTCGGCGACGACTTCATCCACCCGGAAGACGGCCTGCTCCAGCGGATGCTGGAGGTCCGGGTCCAGTATGGCGGGACCGTCCTCGCGCTGATGGAAGTCGACGCCGATCAGGTCTCGCACTACGGCTGCGCCGCCATCGAGCCGACCGAGGCCGACGATGACGTCGTCACCGTCACCGACCTGGTCGAGAAGCCCGAACCGGCCGACGCGCCGAGCAACTGGATCGTGATCGGGCGCTATGTCTGCGACCCGTCGGTGTTCGACGTGCTCCGCGAGACCAAGCCAGGCCGGGGCGGGGAGATCCAGCTCACCGACGCGCTCAAGGTCCTGGCCCAGCGCGATCCGGCCGGCGGGACCGGCGGCGGCGTGCACGGCGTGCTGTTCCGCGGCCGCCGCTACGACACCGGCAACAAGATCGACTATTTGCGGACGCTCGTCCAGTTCGCCTGCGAGCGGCCCGACGTGGCCGGCGAGTTCGTGCCCTGGCTCCGCAAGTACCTCGACAACCTCCAGTGAGCCACCGCCCAGTGAGCCACCACCCAGTGAGCCACCACCGATGAGCCACCACCCAGTGGACCACCACCACCACGTGAGCGGCCACCAGGCGAGCCACCATCCAGCCAGCAGCGGCATGGAGTCGGTGGACGGCCACCTGGCCGAGATCCTCGCCACCGTCCGGCCGCTGCCGCCGGTCCTGCTCGGCCTGGCCGAGACCGAGGGGGCCGTGCTCGCCGAGGACATCACCGCGGGCACCCCGCTGCCGTCTTTCGATAACTCGGCCATGGACGGTTACGCGGTCCAGGCCCAGGACATCAAAGGGGCCACCCACGAGGCTCCCATCACGCTCCCGGTGACCAGCGAGATCGCCGCCGGCGACACCGGTTCGCACCAGGTCACCGCCGGAAGCTGCGTGCGCATCATGACGGGTGCCCTGCTGCCCCCCGGCGCGGACGCGGTCGTGCCGGTCGAGTGGACCGACGGCGGCACAGCCCGCGCCGCGTTCCGCCAGCCGGTCACTCCCGGTGAGGCCATCCGGCGCCGTGGCGATGACGTCGCCCAGGGCGACATGCTGCTGACGGCAGGGACCTGGGTCGGGTCCGTTGAGCTGGCTTTGCTGGCCGCGGCGGGGGTGGGATCGGCGCTGGTCCGGCCGCGGCCACGGGTGGCGGTGATATCGACCGGCAACGAGCTCGCCGAGCCCGGGACGCCGATCATCCCCGGCCGGATCTGGGATTCGAACAGCTTCATGCTCGCCGCGGCGGCACGGCAGGCCGGGGCGGTTGCGCACCGTCACCGGATCAGCGACGACGCCGCCGGGGTGCTGGCCGCCATCGAGGAGCAGCTTCCGCAGGCCGACCTGCTGGTGACCAGCGGCGGCGTGAGCATGGGCGGCGAGCACGACGTGGTCAAGGCCGCGCTGGCCGGGCTGGGCACGGTGACGTTCCGTAAGGTCGCCATGCAGCCCGGGATGCCGCAAGGGTTCGGTGTGGTCGGCCCGCAGCCGACGCCGATCTTCACGCTGCCCGGCAACCCGGTGAGCGCGTACATCTCGTTCGAGCTATTCGTGCGGCCGGCCCTCCGCGCCCTTCAAGGCCTTCCTACGCAACGACAATCCCCCGCCCGTGCCATCCTCACCGGCGCGGTGCGCTCACCGGACGGCAGAAGGTCCTTCCTGCGGGGCGTCCTCGACGCGGAGGAGGGCGAGGTGACCCCGCTGACCGGCCAGGCTTCGCATCAGCTGGGCGCGCTGGCCCAGGCCAACGCGCTGATCATCGTGCCGGAGCAGGTGGTGGCGATGGACGCCGGCGACCCCGTCGACGTGCTGCGGCTGCCATGACGGACGCCGGCCGGCCGCTCACCCACCTCGATTCCAGCGGGCACGCGCACATGGTCGACGTGTCCGGCAAAGACGTCAGCGCCCGGTCGGCCCGGGCCACCGGGCGGGTGCTGCTGTCGGCGGAGGCGATCGCCGCGCTGCGGGCCGGGCGGGTGCCCAAGGGCGACGCGCTGGCGGTGGCCCGGATTGCCGGGATCCAGGGCGCCAAGCGGACGCCGGACCTGGTGCCGTTGTGTCACCCGATCGCGCTGCACTCGGTCACGGTGGACCTGGAGGTGCGGGACGACGCGGTGGTGATCACATCGGAGACCCGGACCGCGGACCGCACCGGGGTCGAGATGGAGGCGCTGACCTCCGTGGCGGTCGCGGCGCTGGCGCTGATCGACATGGTCAAGGCGGTCGACCCGGCCGCGGTGATCAGCGACGTCCGGGTCGAGGAAAAGACGGGCGGGAAGACCGGCCTGTGGCGGCGGCCATGACCGCGCCGGAGGCGGGCGGGGCGGGGACGGCGGCGGGCGGGCCGCTGGAGGCGGGGGGGATCCGGGCGCTGGCGGTCACGGTGTCGAACCGGGCCTCGGCTGGGGTCTACGCCGACAAGTCGGGGCCGGTGCTGGTGGACCTGCTGCGCGGCATCGGCTGCTCGGTGGACGGCCCGCTGGTCGTGCCGGACGGGGAGCCGGTAGAGGTTGCCTTGCGCGCGGCCATCGCTGAGGGTTACGACGTGGTGGTGACGACCGGCGGCACGGGCCTGACGCCCAGCGACCTCACCCCGGAAATGACCCGGCGGGTCCTGGACCGGGAGATACCGGGCATCGCGGAGGCGATACGGTCCGCGGGCGCGGCGGCCGGGATCGCGTCGGCCATCCTGTCCCGCGGCCTGGCCGGCCTGGCCGGGCGGATGCTCATCGTCAACCTGCCCGGATCCTCGGGCGGTGTCCGGGACGGCATGGCCGTGCTCGGCGCCGTGCTCGGCCACGCCGTGGAGCAGGCCCACGGCGGAGATCATCCGCGGCCCGCATGACGTGCATGACATGCCCGAGCCCGGAAAACTCCGCGAATCTGCTCGGCAGGGCGTATTGCTCCGGTCACGGCGTAGCGTCCCTACTGGGATCAAGGGAATGATGGGCCCCGTGGGACGGATGCGCGGGTGGCCGGTGACGATCATCGAGCCAGCCCTGCTCGAGGCGCCGATCGGCCTGCGTCCTGTGCGGGTCCGGGACGCCGGCACCTGGCGTGACTCGCGCGTCCGCAACGCCGAGTGGCTCCGGCCCTGGGAGCCGACCAACCCGGAGACGCCGCTGTACCGGTCCACCATCAGCCCGTACGTGTCGATGGCGCGCACCATGCGGCGGGAGGCCCGGCAAGGCTTGGCGCTGCCGTGGGTAGTCACCTTCGGCGGGCGGTTCGCCGGGCAGTTGACGGTGGGCAGCATCGTCTGGGGATCGGCGCGTTCCGCGCAGGTGGGCTACTGGATCGACGAGGCGTACGCGGGCCGGAACGTGACCCCGACGGCGGTGGCCATCGCGGTGGATCATTGCTTCTTCGTGGTCGGCCTGCACCGCATCGAGGCCAGCATCCGGCCGGAGAACCAGGCCAGCCGCCGGGTGGTGGAGAAACTTGGCTTCCGCGAGGAGGGCCTGCGGCGCAGGTATCTGCACATCGACGGCGCCTGGCGCGACCATCTGTGTTACGCGCTGACCATCGAGGACGTGCCGGGCGGCCTGCTGCCGCGCTGGCGCAGTACGCTCGCCGGGTTGCGTTCCGGCCGGACCTGGAGCCCGCGCCCCGGCGCCGCCTGACCCGGTTCATAAGCCGGCCTGATTTGGCCGGCGGGAACAGGAAGCGAGCGGCCCGATTTGGCCGGCAGGAACAGGGTGCGAGCGGCCCGATTTGGTCGGCGGGGCTGTCAGTCGGCGGCCTGATTTTGGCGGCGGGCCGACCTGATTTGGCCGGCGGGAACAGTCTGCTTTTTGTCGGTGGGGCGGGCTATTTTGTCGCTGGAACGGCCTGGAATCGCCGGGTGCGCGAGCGCGGGCATCACGGCTCCGGCCAGCCGATCTTGCGACACACCGGGCCGAATGCTCGTCAACGGCGGCGCTGGCCCCTACCGTGCGTCACGTGAGTATGCCCGCGATCACGGCATCCGCGCCCGCGGGGCGGACCCTTCCTGCCTCCAAACGGCATGAGGCCGGGGTGTCCGTTGAGTAGCGCCATTCTTTATCTGGCTATTGTCGCCATCTGGGCGGGAGTGCTCGTGCCCCGGTGGCTGCGCCCCGCGCAGGTAGTCGCGCGCGCGACCGATACCCGTCGGCGCGAGGGGGCGCGGGGTCACGGGGAGGCGCGGGGTGAGGACGCCGGCTCGCCCTGGCCGGATTCTGACTCGGACACCGAGCCGATCCCTGCGGTCAGGCCGGAGCACGATCACCTGGTCGAGCGCGCGGGCCGGACGGGGCGGGTCCGCCCATCGCAGCGAGGCATGATCCTGCAGGCCAGGCGGCGCATGTTCGTCATGATCAGCATCCTCACCGCGGGAGCGGTCGGGATGGCGGGGACCCACATGGCCGCGTGGTGGGTCATCGTCCCGCCCGGGATGATGCTGGGCGGTTTCATGCTGGTACTGCGCGAGGCGGCCCGCAGCGATGCGGCCCGGGCTCGCGGGCTCGCGGCTACTGCTGTTGCGGCCAGGGCTGGGGTTGAGGCTGGGGCCGAGGCTAGGGCTGGTACGGGGGCTAGGGCCGGTACGGGGGCGGGGCAGGCGGTTCGGCGGGATGCCGTTGAGGGGGTTGTGGCGGCAGAGGCCAGTCCGGCGCCTGTGGCGGAGCCTGAGACGAGCTGGAGTGCGGAGATCATCGATATCTCGGCCCGGCTGAGTGATCAGCTGTACGACCAGTACGCGGACGCGGCGGTGCGGGCGGTCGGCGACTGAGGCGGTGCGGGGCGGTCGGCGACACCGAAGGCCGCAGAGCGGACCACTGGCAACGGCCGGTGGCCTGCCTCCTCGCGGGCGCCACGGCCTGTGACGTGCCCGCTGGGTCAGGGGCCGGGCCGGTCGGCGGACCCGATGCCCAGCGCGAGGTCGAGGTGCAGGCGTATCAGCACCTTCGCGTGCTGGATGATGGCGTCGTCGCCGTCGGGCTGGCGAGCGAAGGCGAACCCGACCAGAACATCCGCGATCTTGATCGCCATGACCAGGGCCAGTTCCGCGGACTCGTCGATCGTGACACCGAGATCGGTGGCGAGCAGCCCGGCGAGCCGCGTGGCCAGGTAGGAGTCGTTGTCTGACGTGACGTCGAGCAGGTGCGCGTCGACGACGTCGCCGAACCGGACCGCGCGGAAGCCGGGATCCTCACGCGACATGGCCACGAAAAGGTCGACCGCGGCGTCGGCGGCGGCGTGCCAGTCTGGGAACGGGCCGGACCGGATGACCTGCTCCAGACGACCCAGGTAGCGGTCGAGGTTGCGCGCGGACAGCGCCCGGACGATGGCGCGCTTATCCGCGAAGAACTGGTAGAGCACTCCGGTCGAGACCCTGGCCCGCAAGGCGACGTGCGACGTTGTCATCTTCTCGTAGCCACGCTCGGCCACCAGCCGGCCGGCCGCGTCGAGGATGAGATCTACCCGGATTGCGCCGCGCTGCTGCGCGGCGAGCCGTCGCAGCGGGACGCCTGGATCAGCCCGGGCCTGGTGCTCGTCGTCCCCCATGACCCGAGTATCGCGGCCCAGTGCGCGCCGATGTAGTGCCGGGGCAAATGGTCACGTTTCGGGTCTTCTCAGAAATCCTACTCGGCAGTAGATTCTGCTTACCCGCCACTCGCCGGATCGTTCGGTCGCCAGATTCGGCGGTTCGCCCGGAAAGAGGAAAGCCCATGTCAGGACGCCAAAGACCAGCGGCCCGGTCCCTATTCGCAGCGCTGGCCCTCGCGGTACCGGTCGCACTCGGATTAGCACTCCCCGCGTCCGCCTCAGCCACCCAGGCCGCCGCCTCGGCCACCGCGCTGGCCGCGCCGCCGGGAGACGCCTTCTATGTGCCGCCCAGCCCGCTGCCAGCGGGCGCGCCGGGCGACATCATCTGGGCCCGCACGGCCACCTCGCCGGTGAGCACCGCGGATGCCTGGAACATTCTCTACCTGTCCTCCAGTGTGACGGGCGCCCCGGTCGCCATCTCCGGCACGCTGATCGTCCCGACAGCCGCGTACTCCGGCACCCGGCCGGTGGTCGCCTACGCGGCCGGCACCCAGGGCTGGGGTGATCAGTGCGCACCGTCACGGGAAATCGCGGCCGGCAACTTCGACGAGGAATTCGCCGTCAACAACCTGCTCGGCAAGGGCTGGGCGGTGGTCATCACCGACTATCCCGGGCTTGGGCCGCCAGGTGACGAGAGTTACAACGTGGGTATCGCGGAGGGTTACGCGGTGCTCGACTCGCTCCGTGCCGCCACCCGCCTCCCGGCCGCCGGGCTGAGCGCCAGCGCTCCCATGGCCGTCGAGGGTTACTCGCAGGGCGGCGCGGCGGGTGACTGGGCCGCACAGCTTCAGCCGAGCTACGCACCCGCCCTCCATCTCGAAGGCGTCGCGGCCGGCGGCACCCCGGCGAACCTGCAGGCGGTGGCGGCCAATATCAACGGCACCGCGTTCTTCGCCTTCCTGGCCGGCACCGCCATCGGTTTTAACGCTTCCTACCCGTCCCTCGACCTGGCGGCGTCGCTCACCCCCGCCGGCCAGACTGCCCTCGCCACCCTAGACACCATGTGCCAGATCCCGGCCCTGCTCACCTACGCAGGCAAGAGGATCCAGGATTACACGGTCGGCGGCGTGAATCCTATTAGCCAGCCGGACTGGCAGGCCGTGCTCAATGCCAACGACCTTGGCACCGTGAAGCCGGCCGTCCCGCTGCTGCAGTACCACGGCTTGCTCGACGAGGTCATCCCGTGGAGCGTCGAGACGACGCTGCACCGCCAGTACTGCGCCGTGGGCGTCACCACCGAGCTGACCGGCTTCGTCGGCGACCACGTCCTCACCCAGGTGCTCGCCCAGAACGAGGTGGTCAGCTGGATCGCCGCCCGGTTCACCGGCACACCGGCGCCGAGCAACTGCTGAGCGTCAACCAGCTCTACAGCGCGGCCGCCGCGGCGGAGAGCCCGGACAGCTACCCGGAGAACTCCGCGCACCACGGGATCGCGCTGTCCGGCGACGGCAGCAGGATCTGCGACGTGGGAACCATCGACGACTACACGAAGATCGTTTCTGCCAGCACGCTGACCACCACGTCGACGGTCACCTACCCGAAGGGCAGCATCCCGTACTGGGCCACTGACAGCGCGGACGGGAACTACTGTCTCGTGGCGCTCAGCGCGGCCAACGAGATCTCGGTGATCGACTACGCCACGGGCGCCGAGGTGGCCCGGGTGCCGGTCGGGAATTTCCCGCCACGCGAGCACCTGGCTGAGGTGCCGCAGGCGGTGATCAGCTCGCTCTCGCCCGCGGCCGGGTAACGGGTAGACGTCCAGCGGCGGGCTGGGCCCGGCTCCGATGGGTGCCCAGCGTGGGCACCCATCGCCGAGCTCGGCGGGAAGCTGCACTCCGCTGCGGGCGCGCGAGCAGCCTGCTGAGTTTGCTACGCTGACAGCCGTTCTTGGGGCTGTAGCGCAGTCCGGTAGCGCACCTCGTTCGCATCGAGGGGGCCAGGGGTTCAAATCCCCTCAGCTCCACCCAGAACCGCAGTTCAGGGCTTCGATCCGAGGGCTGCGGCGCTCTTGTCAAGATCGTTTGACCGTCACATGACCGTCGTCCATGGGCGTCAGCGACCGTGGTGCGCTGGCACTCGGCCCCGCGACCTGACCCTCGATGGCGATCAGGTTCGCGGCAATGCGGGCTTCGTTGAACATGTGACGGACCTTATGCCGGACGGTCGTGGCTTCGATGATGACCCGCGGGTCGGGCGTGGCGGTGGTGACAGTCGGAAGCTACTGCACCAACGGCTGCGGTCGAGGTCGGCCGCTATCCGGCGCCAGGTCGTAGGTGGCTGGCGCGAGTACGACCCACGATGGCGCGGACTTCAGCTGCCACTGGGATTCCTAGGTGCGCCCTTCTTCAGAGCCGGACTGGTGATCACCAATAACCCGGCGTGCACCCGCGGGGCGGGGCTTGCCGGGGGCGACGGTGCGGGCCAGGATCCCGAGCGTGGCCCGCAGCGCGCTCTCCGGGATCACCGGGAAGATGGCGGCGTCCTTCCAGTCCTGCCCGGCCGCCGACCAGTCGTAGTAGGACGTCACGAGCGTGCCCTCTTCGATTGGCTCCAGCCGGTAGCCGTACACGTGGCCGAGGTCCAGCTGGCCGTGCACGGTCCAGGCAATTTCCTGGTCCGGCTCGAACGTGACGATTTCGACGGTGACGTCGTAGAGACCGAGGGGATAGTCGTTGAGTGCTTCCCGGTCCATGTGCACGACGAAGGTGTCTCCGGCCTTGGCGACAATGTCCCCGCTGGCCTCCATCAACATGCCAGCACTGTCTATGGCAACGTGCCCCCGGGGATCCCTGAGCACAGCGAAGATCTCGCCCGCCGATGCGGCCACAGCCCGCTGCACCTCGAGTCGTTCCGGCATGCGCCGATTGTTGCACCCCGGCTGGCAAGGGCGGCACCTGCACCCCGCCGCGGGCGATGGCACAGAGGGCGGCGCGAACTCCTCAGCTCAGCAACTGGTCCCCGACCGTCGGCATGCGGGCCTCTAGTGCGTCCCGAACGGGAAAATCTGTGCCTTGCTGGGTTGGTGGCCGCTCCGCCGTGTCGGCTGGAGGGTGCCGCTTGTCACCAGGGGACCGGGGTCCCGTCCCAGGAGAAGAACTCCCCAGTGGGCCCGTCGTCTGGCAGCAGCGCCAGCCGGACCACGCCCGCTGCGGCTTCGGCCGGGTCGCCGCCGCTGGCCGCGGCGGTGGCATTGAGGTCGGTCCGGCGCAGGCCGGGTGCCAGCGCGTTGACCTTGATGCCGTCGTCGGCCAGGGTGTGGGCGTAGAACACCGTGAGCGCGTTCAGCGCGGTCTTGGACGAGCGGTAGGCGGCGTACCTGCCAGGCCAGTGCCGAGACTGCGGGTCGGTGGCCCAGGTCAGGGATCCGGTGCCGCTGGAGACGTTCACGATGCGGGGGCGCGTGGACCGCCGCAACGCGGGCAGGAAGGCATTGGTTACCGCGACGACCCCGAACACGTTCGTCTCGTAGATACGGCGGAAGGTGCCGGCGTCCTCCTGGTCCGGGGTCTTGCCGTCGCCGGAGATGCCGGCGTTGTTGACCAGGATGTCCAGGGTGCCGGCCTGGCGCACGGCATCGGCGATGCTCGCGTCGTCGGTCACGTCGAGGACGAGCAGCCTGGTGTCGCCGCCTATCTCCTCGACGGCGCGCTCTCCTCGTGCGGCGTTGCGCGAGCCGACGTAGACGGTGAGGCCTGCGTCCGCGAACTGGCGGGCAATCTCCTTGCCGATTCCTTTGTTGGCACCGGTGACAAGTGCGACCAAGTTGTCCACGCCGTCGAAGCTACCTGACAGGCCTCCCCAGCAGCAGGCTCCTGCCGCATCCCGACCAGTCCCCGTGCCAATCCCGTCGGCCGCACGATCGCGTGGCGTAACCGATCCGCCAGTATCAGCCGGGCGCATCCCCGCCGTTCGTTACGTCCTCGGGTTCGAGCCTCTTGATCGGCAGTTGCCGCCCCGATTGGCCGTTCTGTACGGCTGCCGAGCTAGCTGGGCGCACAGTCGTCGGCGCGTGGGGTCTTCTTGGTCACGCTCTAGCCGGAATACCCGCGATTCCCGGGCGATGACGCTGCGCGCGAGCACCCTGACAGCCCGGGCGAGCCCGCCGGGCAGGACAACCAGAACCGTCAGCCAGTCAGCCGAGGCGGCGGCGGCCCCGGAAGCAGATGAGCCCGGCGCAGAGGACAACTCCCGGAGATCTGCGGATTCAGGTGGCGGGCAGCTGGAAGTGCCAGATGACCAGTGGTGGGCAGCCGCCGGCAGCTCGCGCCGCCGACGGCAGGTACTCCATCAGCGACCACGGCCAGTCCTGCCAGTCGCCGATCTCGGTCGCGGGCTCGGGCAGCGGTCCGCTCGGTCGGGCGGCACCTGGCTCCTCGCACCGCCTGACCTGCAGGCCGATGCTCAGTGCCGCCCGCAGGTAGTCGCCGAGCTGATGCCGGTAGGTGGCCACGATGCACGGTTCGCCCGCAGGGCCGCGCGCTGTGATCACCGAGCCGCGGGTGACGAGTTCGTGATGCAGGTCCGAGATGACCAGGTCCCCGCCGGGGCGCAGCACGCGAGCGAATTCGGCCAGTACCGGGTCGAGACGGGGGACGTGGACGAGGGCGAGCGCGCAGACGATGACATCCGCCGAATCATCCGGCAGGGGCAGCCGGTCCAGCTCAGCGACGTGGAACTCGCCAGCTGGGACACGCCGCCGCGCGTGGGCGAGCATGTCCGGTGAGCTGTCGACGCCGATGACCTGATGCCCGCGCTTAGCGAGGAATTCGGCGAAACGGCCGGTCCCGCATGCGGCGTCCAGCGCGACGCCAGGTTCCCGGCCGCTGAGGTACTCGGCCACGACCGGCTCGTCAGTAGCGAACAGCCCGCCGCCCGCCTCCGCGTCATAGCTGGCGGAATGCTGCTCGTAGGCGGTAACGGTGCTGACGCGCTCGGCGAGCACGCCACGGTCCCGCAGCTTCTCGTCATTCAGCAGCCGCCGGATCTCGGCCAGCCGGGTATCGACGAATTCGCGGTCGTGGTCCCCGGCCCAGGCATTCAGCAGCGCGATGCCTTCGAGGCCGAGCAGATAGGCAAGCGGGTCCTGATAGATCACGAAAGCTGACGCTAATCAGCGGAGGGTGCCGATCGCATGTGGTTATTTCCAGGCCGGAACCGAATTAGATTTGCCCTCCCAGGTCCGATGTGAGTGCTCTCCGCAGCGCAGTCCGTCCAGGCCGAGATGCCAGAGCCGTCGCGTTGCCACGAAGCGTTGACTTGGGCGATGCAGGTGTCAAGAGTAGGTGAGGGGGCCGACGACGGGAGGATCGGCCATGGGGCCAAGGCGTATCGGGTACTTATCCGTCGTTGCAGCTATCGCGATTGTCCTGGCCGGGGTCAGCGCGGCCCGCGCCAACGTGATACCCGCAGGGAGCCAGGCGCCCGCAGGAAACGGTGGGTGGTGGCCGACGGCCGGGCACGACATCGGTAACACCAGGGACGCGTCGGATGAGCATGTCATCGGCCCGCGGAACGTCTCGAAGCTGACCACCGCCTGGTCCATTACGGCGGCGGGTGGCGTAGTGACCACGCCCACGGTGGACGACGGTACCGTCTACTTCTCCGACAACGGCGGCAAACTGTGGACCGCAGACGCCCGCACCGGGCGGGTGCTCTGGTCCCGTGATGTCACGTCTTACTTCGGGTACCCCGCCGCCTCGCGCGTCAGCCCGGCGATCTTCGGCGACGAACTCATCTTCGGGGCCAGCAACGCTTCAGAAAAGGGAATGTCCGTCGTAGCGGTGAACAGGCACACGGGCGCCCCGCTGTGGAGCACCGCGGTCGACACGCATATCGCAGCCTGGGCGACTAGCTCGCCTGTGGTCTACCGGGGTGTTGCCTACATGGGGGTCTCCTCCTATGAGGAGGGCCTGGCGCTCGAGCCCGGCTATCAGTGCTGCACCTTCCGCGGCAGCGTCGTCGCACTGAACGCCACGACCGGGCGACTGCTGTGGAAGACCTACACCGTCCCCGTCGGCTACAGCGGCGCCGCGGTCTGGGGCAGCACTCCGGCGATCGACCCCGCGGAGAACATGCTGTACGTGGCGACCGGCGACAACTACTCGCTGCCGGCCGGCGTCTGCACCCTCCCCACGCAGACGGGATGCACGCCGCCCGCGACCGACGACCACTTTGACTCCGTGCTGGCCCTGGACCTCACGACTGGCGCGATCCGCTGGTCCAGGCCCACGCTGACCAGCGACGTGTACACCGAGGTCTGCGACGTGCAGCCGAGTCCCACCTGCGGTCCCGACTTCGACTTCGGCAGCGGACCGAACCTGATCCGCCTCCCCTCCGGCCGGGAACTGGTGGGGGCAGGCCAGAAGAGCGGAGAGTACTGGGCGCTCGATCCCCGTACCGGGGCGGTCGTCTGGCACAGGCTGGTCGGACCCGGCAGCGGACTCGGCGGCATCCTTTGGGGCTCGGCCACCGACGGCAGATACGTCTATGCCGCGGTCAGCGACGCACTGGGCACGCCCTACCAGATCACCTCGGCCGACGGGCGCACGTCCACGATCGACGGCGGCTCCTGGGCGAAGCTGGACGCGGCGACCGGCAAGATCCTCTGGCAGGCCGCCGATCCGAGGGGTGCGGCGGACATGGGCTATGTGACGATAGCCAACGGGGTGGTCTACGCGGGCTCCACCGCGGAAACCGGCACCGACATGTACGCGCTCGACGCGAACACCGGAGCGATCCTGTGGAGCTTCGCCGGCCGCGGTTCGGTCTCGGGCGGCGCGGCGGTCGTAGGGAGGACCGTGTACTGGGGCGCCGGGTACGACCGCGCCACACTCTGCCCCGGCGGGTACGGCCCCGACCAGTACTGCATGCCCAGCAATATCACCGGCACGGTCTATTCGTTCACCCTGCCCGGCGGCCGTTAGATCGCGGCGACGTCGAGGAAGGCCAGGCCGAGGTCACTGGTCTGGCAGAGCACGTCGCGGGCCGTGATCGGCAGTCAGGTGATCACGGCCCTGGATCATTTGACTGTCGCTCGACCGCCGCGCTGGGCGTCACGAGCCGGAGAGCGACGTACGTTCCGTATTTCGCTATCGGCTGGGGAGTGATCGCGGCAAACCAAACCAGGGCAGCACACTGTTCTCGAATCGGGTCATGGCGCAGATCCGATTGCCGGCGAGGGTGAGCACGACAAGGCCAGTCCCATGGCGGATACCGCCACGGGCATGTACGTAGAGCCCGAACGCCGGCTGACCGTTCGCACGGGTCGGCACGAGGCCGTACTTGCGGCCAGTGCCGAAGAGGAGGGCGCAGAAGCGGGCCACGGCATCGCGGCCCTCGTATTCAAGGGGCATGGGTGGCATGGACATGAAGACGTCGTCCGTCAGCAGGGCGACCAACGCGTCGAGATCGGCAGATTCGTACGCGCGGGCAAACTTGGCCACGAGCGCTTCCTCGGCCGGCGACTCGGGAATGGGTGGCGGCTCACGGTCACCGCTCGCCGGCTGACGGCGCTGTAGGCTGGCCCGCCCTCGCTTGAGAGCGCTGTTGACCGACTCGGTGGTCGAGTCCAGCATCTCGGCCACCTCGTTCGCGTGGAATCCGAGGACATCGCGTAGGACGAGCACAGCGAGCTGGCGCGGCGGAAGAAGCTGGAGCGCCGTCACGAAGGCCAGCGAGATCGATTCGGTCTGCTCGTAGCGGGCCTCCGGCCCAAGTGGCGCGTCGATAGCACCCTCGAGGAAGGCATCCGGAAGTGGCTCCAGCCACACGACCTCGCCGAGCCGCGTCGGTTCGGGTGGTTGCACGCCTGGCACATCCCACTCCTTGGCCAGGCGCCGGCCGGCTGACCGGCGCGCGTTGAGACACCGGTTCGTCGCGATCCGGTAGAGCCAGGTGCGTAGTGAGGCGCGTCCCTCGAACCCTTCGAAGCCTTGCCAGGCGGCCAGCAAGGTGTCCTGAAGGGCGTCCTCGGCGTCCTGGAACGACCCGAGCATCCGGTAGCAGTGCACCTGCAGCTCGCGATGGTGCGGCTCGGTCAGCTCTCGGAACGCATCGCCGTCCCCGGCCCGCGCCCGTGAGATCAGGTCGGCTTCCCCCACCGTCGCGTCACCTTCTTCCAGCGCCATGTCGCACCTCCATCCCGGTATGGACACCGGCCGAGGCCCGAAGTGGGCGGTTGACCGGCGGCCAGTTTCCCGATCACGCGGTGTCTACCTCAGTGATTGCTGACAACACCAGCGGATGGAGAACCGAAATGGGAAGAATCGTCATCAGCGAGAACGTCTCGCTCGACGGAGTCATCCAGGACCCGACCGGTGATGAGGGGTTCAAGTTTGGCGGCTGGTTCGACCAGATGTCAGGCAAGGACCGCGAGGAGTGGGCCAAGGTCGAGTTCCAGGAAGCGCTGGATAGCGCAGCCTGGCTGGTCGGCCGGGGTACCTACGCGTGGTTCGCCGAGCGATGGGCTGCCCGGCCTGGCGAGTGGGCGGACAGGTTGCGCAGCATCCCCAAATTCATCGTGTCCTCAACGCTCGAAGACCCCACCGAATGGACCAACTCCACAGTCCTGAAGGGCGACGTCATCGAGGAGGTCTCGAAGTTGAAGCAGAACGTGGACGGGGACATCCTCGTCTACGCCAGCGGCCCGCTCGTGCAGACGCTGATGGAGCACGACCTGATCGACGAGCTGCGGCTGATGACCCACCCGTTCGTTCTCGGGACAGGTGAGCGCCTCTTCCGTGAGACCAGCGACCAGAAGCCCCTGCGCCGGGCCGGCATTCGCACCATCGGTGACAGCCTCGCCCTCCTCACCTACCAGCCCGTCCGAGACGCCTAGCTGCCGCTGCGCCAACGACGGCCAGCGAGAGCCTCCCAGGGTCACCGCCCTCCGCGGCCCACGCGGGGTCGTCAGGTGCCGGAAGCCATGTAGGCAGCGAGGATGTAGTTAGGGTGGCGGTCGAGGTTCTTGGCGAGCCCGGTGCCGTCCTTCCCGACGGTCAGCGAGACCTGACTGCACCTGCTCGAGGCCTGCGGCCCCTGGCCGGCCCAGGAAAGGAACACGATGGACAGCCTGCCGATCGGTGACTATGCGCTGCTGTCGGACTGCCGCTCCGCGGCGCTGGTCAGCCGGGACGGCTCGGTGGACTGGCTGTGCTTCCCCCGCTTCGACGGGCCGTCGGTGTTCTGCCGCCTGCTCGACCCGGCCGGCGGGCATTTCGCGATCCGGCCTGCAGGCGAGTTCCAGGTCAGCCGCCGGTACGTGGACCAGACGATGGTGCTGGAGACCACCTTCACCACCGCGCGCGGCACCGCGGTACTCACCGACGCTCTCGCGGTCGGCCGCAACGAGCGCGGCCACCACCTGGGTGCACACTCCCCTGGTACGCTGCTGCGCTCGCTGGCCTGCACTCGCGGCGAGATCCAGGCGGAGGTCAGCTACGCGCCCCGGCCAGAGTACGGGCTCATCCACCCCGTCCTGGTTCCCGTCCCCGGCGGGCTCGCCGCCCGGGGCGGCGCCAGCCGGCTGTTCTTGTCCACCTCGGTCAGCTTCGGTGTGGATGACGCCACCGCGATCGCCGGGGTCCGGCTGACCGCCGGGCAAGCCGCCGTGTTCGCGCTCGGGCATGGGGATATGGCCGGCCCGCCGCGGGCCCCGTGGACCGCGGAGGAGATCACCGGCCGGCTGGACGACACGGTGGAGGGCTGGCGGTCCTGGTCAGCGATTCACCAGAACTATGAGGGGCCGTGGCGCGAGCTGGTGCGCCATTCCGGGCGGGTGCTGCAGGCCATGACGTTCGCGCCGACGGGCGCGATCGTGGCGGCGCCGACCACCTCTCTGCCGGAGACTGTCGGCGGCGAACGGAACTGGGACTACCGCTACACGTGGGTGCGCGACGCCAGCCTGACCATGGAAGCCCTGTGGGTGGCGGCCTGCCCGGACGAAGCGAACAAGTTCTTCGCCTTCCTCGCCGATGCCGCCGCCTCCCAGCTGCAGCGCGGCGCGGACCTGCAAATCATGTTCGGGATCGGCGGCGAGCGGGACCTGACCGAGCGGGAGCTGCCGCATCTGGCCGGCTGGCGGGGCAGCCGCCCGGTCCGGGTCGGCAACGGTGCGTGGCTCCAGCGGCAGCTCGACGTTTACGGTGAGCTGCTCGGCGCCGCTCAGCGGCTGGTCGACCAGCTCGGCGAGCTGGACCCGGTGACCCGGCGGTTTTTGGCCGCGGCCGCCGACACCGCCGCCGCCCGCTGGCGGGAAAAGGACCAGGGGATCTGGGAGATCCGCGGCGAGCCCCGGGACTTCCTGTACTCGAAGCTGATGTGCTGGGTGGCGCTCGACCGGGCGATCGCCCTGGCTCGCCACCTCGGCGCCGAAGACCGGGTGACTGACTGGGCGGCCGCCCGTGACGAGATCCGGGCGGCCATTCTGGAGCGGGGCTGGAACGAGCGGGCCGGTGCCTTCACCCAGGCGTTCGGGAGCGAGGACCTCGACGCGTCGAGCCTGATGCTGACCATCACCGGGTTCCTGGCCGGGGATGACCCGCGGATAAAGGCAACCATCGACGCCACCGCGCAGCGGCTGACCGACAAGCGCGGACTGGTGTACCGGTACCTGGCCCACGACGGCCTGGCGGGTGAGGAGGGCACGTTCCTGCTGTGCACGTTCTGGCTGGCGCAGGCGCAGGCACTCGGCGGAGACGTCGAAGCAGCCACCGCGACCTTCGAGCGTGCGGTGGCCGCCATCAACGATGTCGGCCTGCTCGCCGAGGAGGTCGACCCCCGCAACGGCGAGATGATCGGCAACTTCCCGCAGGCGTTCAGCCACATCGGCCTGATCAACGCCGCCTGGGCCATCACCCAAGCCCAGCAGCGCACCGGGCGTACCTAGGCGCCGGGGTCGCCTCCGGCCCGCGCGCAACCGTCAAACCAGGCACCGGATGCGCATTCATCTCGATGTCGCGTGCTTCGACTAATCTCTACCTGTTATGATACTCAGTATAATAACGAGTATCTAGTGAGATATCGGCCTGACCTGCGAGAGGAACCCGGTGACCACATTGTTCTCGCCCCGGTTGAGGATGCGCGTGTTCCGAGACGGCACCCGGTGGCTGCCGCTGATGGCCGCCGTCACGGGAACGTGCTTGATCGCGGGAGTGTGCGCAATCCCTGGAGCGGCTCGGCCGTTACCGGCGTCCGGGCCGCTGACGGCAGCCAGCTTGGCAGCTCGCACGACCAGCACCACCCCGTATTTCGTCAAAATCCGGCGCACAGAGTACGGCGTACCACATGTCCTAGCGCGCGACTATGCCGGCCTCGGCTACGGCTATGGGTACGCGTTCGCGCAGGACAACCTGTGCACCATGGCCGATCGGGTGGTGACCCTGCGCGGAGAGCGGTCGGCGTACTTCGGCGCGACGGGCGATTCCGGTGACACGCTGGGGGCGTCGACCACCAACCTGAACAGTGACATCTACTACCAGGGCCTGCGGCAGTCCGGCGTCGTGCATCGGCTGCTGGCCCGCCGCGCTCCCCTTGGGCCCACGCAGCAGGCCCGTCAGCTCGTTGATGGCTACGTCGCAGGCTACAACCGTTACCTGCGCGACACCGGGGTGGCGCACCTGCCCGACCCGACGTGCCGCGGCCAGTCCTGGGTCACCCCGATCACCGCGATCGACGTATGGACGCTCGTGTACGACATCGACACCCTGACCGGGGTTGCCGCGTTTAAAGAGCCCATCGCCACGGCGAGTCCGCCCGCGCCCGGCTCGGCCACGGAACCGGCGCCACCGAAGGCGCCGCCGGCGGCCAACGTGTCCAGCAACGGCTGGGCATTGGGCCGCGACGCCACGGTTGGCCATGACGGGATGGTCCTGGCCAATCCACACGTGCCCTGGGTGGGTAACGCTCGCCTCTATCAGGTGCAGTTCACCATCCCCGGGGTGCTTAACGTGTCCGGCGCGAGCCTGTACGGCACCCCCATGCTCGAGTTCGGGCACACCTCGGGCGTGGCCTGGACCCAGACCGCCTCGCACACGCCGCGTTTCACCCTCTACCGGCTGAGCCTGGTCCCCGGCGACCCGACCAGCTACCTGGTCGATGGTCACGCCATCGCCATGGACCGGCAAGAGGTGACGGTGACCGTCCGTGATCCGGCTGGCCAGCTCTCCACGGTCACCCGCACGCTGTACCGCTCGCGGTACGGACCGGTGGTCGGCACCGGCTGGACAACGGCGAACGCGTTCGCCGTCCGCGACGCGGGGGCGGACAACCTGCGGTCGGTGGACGAGTGGCTCGCGATGGGACGATCGGAAGACCTCGCCCAGCTCCGCGCCGCCCAGGACACCTATCAGGGCCTGCCATGGACCTACACCCTCGCCGCCGACACCAGCGGCACCGTGTATTTCGCTGACGCCTCGGTGGCCCCGCACGTCACCGCCGCCTTGGAACAGCGGTGCCAGGTCGGTCAGCTGCCCGGCGACGTCCCGACCCCGATCCTGGACGGCTCAACTTCCGCCTGCGGCTGGGGCAGCGATCCCGACGCGATCGAACCCGGCATCTTCGGACCGGGCAACTATCCGCAGCTGACCCGCGCCGACTATGTGGCCAACTCCAACAACAGCCCTCGGCTGGCCAACCCGGCAGCGCCGCTCACCGGTTACCAGCCCATCTACGACCCCCGCAGCCAACTTGAGCTGCGGCCCCGGCTCAGCCTCAACATGATCAGCGAGCGGCTGGCCGGCGCCGATGGCTACGGTCCGCCCGGTTTCACCCTGACCAGCCTCCAGGAAACCATGTTCGGCCAGCGCAACTACGGCGCGGACCTCGCCCGCGACGCCGTGGTGGCGATGTGCCGCGCCCATCCGGTGCTGACCGCCACCGACGGCAGCCAGGTCGACGTGCGCGCCGCGTGCTCGGTACTGGACGCCTGGAATGGCCGCGCCGACGTGAACAGCCGCGGCGAGGTCCTGTGGCAGCAGGCCTACGGCGGACTCAACTACACACCCGAATGGTGGCGCGTCCCCTTCGACCCGGCCCAGCCGCTCACCACGCCACGCGACCTCAACACCGATGATCCGGCGGTCCAGCACGCACTGGCCGATGCCGTGGAGTACTTCCAGGCCCGCAGCGTTCCGCTGGACATCCCGCTTGGCGCGGTCCAGCACTACGCCGGGATCTCGCTGCCAGGCTGCACCGAAGGCGAAGGCTGCTTCGACCGCGTCGAGGGGGCCGCGCCGCCGGGCAGCGGCGCCAGCACCGATGCCAGCAACGGCTCGAGCTTCATCATGGCCACCGAGCTGACGCCGGACGGGCCGCGCACCCGGACCATCCTTACCTACTCCGAATCCGCCAACCCCTCCTCCCCCCACTACTCGGACCAGACCGCGCTGTTCTCCCGCGGCCGGTGGGTCACCGAGCGCTTCACCGAAGCCGAAATCAACGCCGACCCGCAGCTACAGACGACAACCCTGTCCGGCTGACCCCGAGCCACCGCCCCGCCCGCCTGCCACTCGCCGCCTGCCGATGATGGCTGGTCGTAACCTGTCATGCGGCCGTGCCGCCGGACAGGCCGATGCTTTGCGCCCGACGGGGCTCCAAGCAGCAGCAAAGGGAGTAGCTGGGTGGGTGACCGCTGCCATCGAGGTACGTCCGTTGCCATCGAAGTACGTCCGGCCGCGTGTTCGTGCCAGCGAATCGGGTCTGCTCGGCCGGCTGGGGGCCTGTGCGGCGGCTACCAGCAAGCCGGGGCAGGCGGCGGCGTCAGGCGGTGAGCGCTGCCGCGGCGGGTTCCTGGCCCGGGCTCGCACAGTGGCGCGCGATCTCCTCCAGGGACAGGCCGAGGGCGGCGGCCAGGGCGCCGACGGTAAAGAACGCGGGAGTGGCGATCCGGCCGGTCTCGATCTTGCGCAGGGTTTCGGCGGGGACGCCGGATACCGCGGCGATCTCGGCCATGCTGCGCGGCCCGCGCGCTTCGCGCAGCAGCATGCCCAGCCTTTCCCCGCGCGCATGCTCCTGGGGACTCAGCGGCGGCCGGACCATACCGTGATACTAATACCGGTATAGTTATCCCAGTACCTGTGGGGAGGTGGCTGCGTCGTGGTTGAGATCAAAACACCCGGGGAGATCGAGGCGATCCGTGCCGCCGGGCAGGTCGTCGCGCAGGTACTGGCGGCCGTCCGCGCCCAGGCCGCAGCCGGGACGCGGCTGGCCGACCTGGATGAGGCGGCCCGCGGCGTGCTGGCCCAGGCCGGGGCCACCTCCCCGTTCCTGGGCTACCAGCCCGCCTTCGCCCCCGTCCCGTTCCCCGCGGTCATCTGCACATCCGTCAACGATGCCGCGCTGCACGGCATCCCCGGCCGTTACCGGCTGGCCGAGGGTGATCTGCTCAGCGTCGACTGCGGGGCCGTGCTGGGCGGGTGGGCCGCCGATGCCGCGATCTCCTTCACCATCGGGCCGCCCCACCCCGCCGACGCCCGCCTGATCGCCACCACTGACGCCGCACTGCAGGCAGGCATCGCCGCCGCGGTTCCCGGTGCGCGGATCGGGGACATCTCCGCCGCCATCGGCGCGGCCGGCCGCGGCGGCGGCTACGGAATCTGCACCGATTTCGGCGGTCACGGCGTCGGCCGGGCCATGCACGAGGACCCGCACATCCCCAACGAAGGACCAGCCGGCCGCGGCCGCACACTCGTCCCCGGGCTCGTCATCGCGATCGAGCCATGGTTCCTGGCCGGCGGAAATGACAGCTACCGCACCGGCCGCGACGGCTGGACCATCCGCAGCACCGACGGCAGCCGCGCCGCCCACATCGAGCACACCATCGCCGTCACCAACGACGGCCCGCTCATCCTCACCACGCCATAACCCGCGCCACTCAAGGGGCATGCGGACAGTTCCAATACCCGACTCCACCATTACTGGGTGGGTGTGGCGGGTCGCCGGCCGGTGGGCCGGATGGCCCGGGCCGGATGGCCCGGGCCATAAAGACGGGGACAAAGCCTGGCTGGCACGGGGATTCCGGCTCTGGGGCGCACCCATCAAATAACAGAGAGTGAGGACATAGGCACCGAGCGTTCAAGGAAGAAGGCGGACATCATGGCAGCACAGACCACCACCCCCCGCAGCACCACCGCCACCGTCCTGCGCGCCTGGATCATCGCCGGCCTCGGCGCCCTCATCCTGCTGGTCGTGTTCATGCTCCACGCCTCGCCCGCCTCGGCCAGCCAGTCCGCCGCCGCCGCGCGGCCCTGCGCCACCTCAGCCGTCCCGTGCCACAAATGCTCACACTGCCAGAAGTGCGAGAAGTGCCAGAAGTGCACGAAGGGCCACACTGCCAGCGTCCCGTGCCCGCACGCGGCGTGACCTCAGCCGCCAGCAGGCACCCGGCCCGGACCCGCGAGGTCCCGGGCCGTACCACCAGCCGCTGGATCCTGGGCTCCATGCTGGGCTGGAAGCGCACCTCAGGGATGGTTACCGTGAGGCTGCCAACGACGCCCGCGGCGCCGAACACCGGGGCGGAGGTGCCCACGGCACCCGGCAGCTTCTCGCCCCCGAGCCGCCCAATTCACCTCACGCCGGCGGCCGGGCCCGGATAGGGTCGCCGCGAACATTGCCGCCCGGAAGCAGGAGGTATGGCGTGGATCTGGTGGAACGGGCCGGACACCTCAAGCCGATGCTGGTGGATTTCGCCCTGTCGCCCCGCTTCGATCGTGAGCTGTCGGCGGTGATCGCGGAGAGCTTCCCCACCGGGGTAGTGACCGGTGAGTCGGAATTCTCCATGGTCCTCGACCATTTCGCGTTGCAGCACCGGCTCCCGTCGGGAACCACCGTGGTCGAGGCGTTCGCCGCGGCCCACCCTGAGCTGACTGACGCCGAACGGGACATGCTGCTGGGCTGGCGGGACGTCATTGAAGGCGTCTTCGACCTCACCGGCAAGGACGGCGACGCCATCGTGCTGATCAACTTCCTGGACGAGCTCACCTACCGGGCCCGGTCCAATCTGGGACGCCGGCCGTTCAAGCCGTTGAAGAAAGGAATGATCGTGGTCGGGCGGCTGGTGCGGGCCGGCGAGGACTGGATGGTGTCAGGCAATCTGTCGGCCTTCCCCGCCTCGGCCCGCGACGAGATGCTGGCGGCCGCCGCCGAGCTGGCGATGCGCTCCCCCGAAGCCGTCTTCCGCAACCCGGCTAAGCTCGCCGAAGCCCGCCGCACGCTGGCCCTGCACCTTGAGACGTTCGTCGGCTTGTTCGGCGCCGACCTCATCATCGTCTCCGGTGCCGAGGTACCCGGCAAGGTGGAAGCGTTCTACCGCCACCTGGCCCAGCAGGCCCGCCCCGGCGCGGAACCGCCCGAGCCGGCGTCCCTGTCCCTGGAATTCCCGGACGACGTGCTCGCCGCCGGCAGCGTCGCCATCCACTTCGCCGCGGACGAAGGGCTGAGCTTTTACCCCTGGTATGACCTTCTGGAGGAACTGTTCAGCACCCCGGCGCTGATCTCCCGCCCCCGCTACCGTGAAAACCTGTCCGGCTTCCTGCGCGACCCGGACACCTCACCCGAAATGCTGCGGCGGCTCGCCGCCCGCGATCCGGCCAAGGCCAGCACGGTCTTCAGCAAGCTCCTCAAGCGCAAGCGCGGCTTCTCCTGGGAGACCGACGGCGAACAGTTGCTGCGAAAGCACAAACCCAGCTACTTCGACGGGACACGGCTGCCCCGGACCGTCCCGCTCTCCGAACCCCTGTCCAACGCACTCCGGAACGCCCGTTCTTCTGCACCACAAGCCAGCGGTGGATGACCGCCGCCCTCACCTCGGCCCCCGCCGCGTCGGGTACGCAGTTCAGGCCCACGGCTTCCTGAACCGCCGGTCCTGCGATGTCGACCTTTTCGCACCGGCTCAAAGGATCCGGGAGAGGAGGTCCCCGATAGGGATCAGCGCCAGCCCAGCGACGAAGGAGATGCCTATCAGCCTGAGCGAACGCGCGGCGCGTGAGGCCAGGTAGCGGTGAACGTCGGCTGCGGGCAGGCTGGAGATACCCGATATGGGGCGGACAGGCACCTTGAGCACGATTCCGACCCCGGGTTCACGTGATGGTTTGCCGATCACGAAGATCTCCATGCCAGGCCGGACGATGGTCTCGTGAATGGAGAAGTGATTGGTTGTCTGGAGAATGTTGAGGAAGAGGTAGCTGGCGCGCCTGCGATCCCGCCGTGGCGTGAACACGTAGGCCGGGAAACTTCCTTCGTCGCGCAGTGTGGCCAGGCGCGTCCCATTGTCCCAGCCGGGCCGCCCGGTGTACGGGGTCACCTCCTCGATCGTCTGGGTCACCACGGCCGCGCTCTTGGGCCCGATCAGCTTCCTGGCCAGGTACGGCGTGAGGAACACGCGTGCGGGCCCGTCCGCGACCGCCACGAAGGACTCCGGGGCCAGGCGACAGGCCCAATCGTGTCGGCTCTCATCCACTGAGAAGTCGTTGATGACGGCCGACTCGTACCAAACGCAGTCCTCTCCGGACACCGGCGCACGCAGGAGGCCGTGTAAGCCTGGCGCGGTCACCCCCGTCACGGCCACCCGCCGAGGCAGCGCTCCGGCCGAGTTCAGCTGCTCACACGTCCACAACGGCATGCGGGCGGCCTTCCGGCGGGTGCGGCCCGGGCCCTCACCCCACAGGAAGTGCCACATCACCATGTATGGCACGACCAGCACCGACCAGCCGATACCAAGAACCACAAGCACAACGCCTACAACATGCATAATGACCCCAAAATTACCCGCGAACGGTCCCGCTGAATCAGCGATCGGCCTTCTTGGCCAGGCGCTGGCGGCGGCTGGGTCGCGGGCGTGTCGCCTCAATAACTGCTATGGATACTCCAACGATGGTTGCGAAGGCCATGTCTCACGGCCGCTACGCGGCCCGCAGGACATGCTCTAGCTGCTCACGGGTCACGCCGCGTGCTCCTGCGCCAGTGATCACAAGCAAGATTTCGCCGCGGCTGGTGCGGCACGATTGGCGCGCTGTTACCGGAAGAAT
>JAWWPY010000214.1:0-2987 GCA_033854735.1 Streptosporangiaceae bacterium
GTCCGCCGATGGCCGGGCTCCGGGTGCGGCCGAGTCGAGCGCCTCGACCAGCGCTATCGCGTCCTCCATGGCCATCTTCGTGCCCGACCCCACCGAGAAGTGGGCGGTGTGCGCGGCGTCGCCCAGCAGCGCCACCGCGGCCGGCCCGGGCCGGTGCCGCCACCTCCCGGTGCGCCAGGTGCGGAAGTTCCCCCAGCGGGAGTTGTTCACCAGCAGCGGGCACCCGTCGATCTGCTTCCCGAACAGCTTCTCCAGGTACGCCCGGGTGGCCTCGTCGCTGGGACCCGGCGGCTGGCTGGTGTCGAACGCGTCCAGGCCCGCTGCCCGCCAGGACTGCTCGTCGGTTTCCACGATGAAGGTCGACACCCCGTTGCCGATCGGATAGCCGTGCACCGCGAACACCCCGTGCGGGCCGCGCTCGTGCACGAACGTGAGGCCGCCGAACGGGTAGGTGGTGCCGAACCAGATGAACTTGGCTGTCGCGGTCGTCACGCTCGGCCGGAACACGTCCGCGAACCGGTCGCGCATCAGCGAGTTCGCCCCGTCGGCCGCGATCACCAGGTCGTACCCGGCGCCGAGCAGGTCCTCCGGCCGGGTCGGGGCGGAGAACCGGATCTCCACGCCCGCCTCCAGCGCCCGCTGCTGCAGCAGCGACATCATGGCCTGCCGGGCGACGGCCGCCATGCCGTTGCCGCCCATCGTCCACCGCTCGCCGTGCAGCCGGACCTCGATCGGGTCCCAGTGCGCGCCGTGCCTGGCCAGGGCGTTGCGCAGCACCGGGTCCGCGGCGTTGATGCCGTCGAGCGTCGCGTCGGAGAAGACCACGCCGAAGCCGAACGTGTCGCCGGCCCGGTTGCGCTCGTACACCGTGACCTCGCGGCCGGGGTCGCTGCGCTTGGCCAGCAGTGCGGCCAGCAGGCCGCCGGGGCCGGCGCCAAGACACGCTATTCGCACGTAAGCTCCAACACGTTTCGAATTCTTGACGACCGAAGGAACTATGACACACAATAACCCTGATGCCAGCAGCCGCAACCCCAGCCGGGCCCTTGCCGTTGCTGTTGCAGCGGATGGTTTTGGTCCGGAATCCTGAGCACTCAATGTCGCACGCGGGGAGCTGCTGCTGGTCGCGCGGCGCCACCTCGCGCACTATGACCAGCCTGGGACTTCATCGCCACCCTCCGCGCGGTCGCGAACCAGTCCTGAAAGTGCGTACCGGAGTCCGCCCAGGACTCAGCTAGTACTGTCACTCGTGGCGGGGCGGGCAGGTCCGCCCTGACGAGCGGGGAGGACACGGTGGCCGAGCCCTCCGGACGGTCGGCGGCCCGGCGGCGCAGGCCTGATCCCGTCGAGTTGCCCCGGACCGCGCGGCTCGCTGTAACGCGGCTCTCCGACGATGTCGCCGAGCGGATCCGGCGCCTCATCATCAGCGAGAACATCGCCGAAGGCGCCCGCCTTCCCCCCGAACGCGACCTGGCCGAGCGGTTCGGCGCCAGTCGGCCGACCGTCAGCCAGGCGCTGCGCGCCCTGTCCCTCATGGGGCTGGTGGAGATCCGCCGCGGCTCGGGCGCCTACGTGGTCCGGCGCCCCGAGACGATGGTCACCGCGTCCGTCAACCTCATGCTCGATCTCGACCAGCGTTCCCTCAGCGACCTGATGCAGCTGCGGCTGTGGCTGGAGACCCTGGGCGCCCGGGAGGCCGCGGCCCGGACCCCGCAGCTGACCCCCGCCCAGGCGGCCACGATCAGTGAGGCGCTCGGGCGCCTCGGGGATTCGGCCCGGGACGCCTCGGAGGTGATCGCCGCCGACACGGTGTTCCACGCCACCGTCGTCCGCTCCGCGGGCAACCTCTACCTGGCCGCGATCTACGAGAGCGTCCACACCGCGGCGCTGTCGTTCGAGTTCCGGCACTGGGTGGACACCGAATCCGTACCCGACTGGCTGCGCGACACCAGCCCCGAGCAGCATCTGGCCCTGCACGAGCCGATCGCCGCCGCGGTGCTGCACCAGGATGCGGACGCCGCGGCCCGGGCCGTCGCCGCGCACCATCGGGCCATGCTCGGGCACATCCTCCGCGCCTGACGGTGGTTGACACCATGCGGGCCCGCTAACCATCATTGTGGCTAAGCCACTTAGCCACTTCAGCCACTTCAGGTAAAGAAGGTTCGATAAGCGTGACGGTGCCCGTCTCCGCCCCCGGGACCCAGTGGACCGTGCCGGACCTGCGGGAACTGGCCCTGAGGATCCGGCTGCGGGCCGTCCGCATGGTCGCTCCCCAGGGGTTCGGCTACCTCGGCCAGGCCCTGTCGTCGGCCGAGCAGGTGGCCGCCGTGTTCGCCACCGCCCGTCCCGGCATAGACCGGCTGGTGTGCTCGCCGGGGCACTACGTCATCGGCCCGTTCGCGGCCGCGGCGGAGCTGGGGCTGCTGGACGAGGACGCGGCCGCGGGCTACGGGCAGAACGGGTCGCCGGTCGAGGCCATCGGCACCGAGCGCTCGCCGGTCATGGACTACACCTGCGGTTCCCTCGGCCAGGGGCTCTCCGCGGCGCTGGGGTTCGCCCTGTCCGACCGGCTGCGCGGCTCCGACACGCGCATCTTCACCATGGTCAGCGATGGGGAACTGGAGGAGGGGCAGATCTGGGAGGCGGCCCTGTTCGCCGCGCACCACCGTCTCGACCGGCTGGTGGTGCTGCTCGACGCCAACAACTCCCAGGTGGACGGGCCGGTCGACAGCATCACCACGCTCGAGCCGATCGCCGCGAAGTGGTCGGCGTTCGGCTGGCACGCCCAGGATCTCGATGGTCACGATATGGACGCGCTGTCCAGCGCGCTCGCCGCGGCGAGCGCGGACACGGGCCGGCCGAGCGTGCTGGTCTGCCGCACCTCGACCGTGCACGGCCTGGACTGCCTGCCGCCCGACGCGGACGGGCACTTCATCAAGCTGCCCCCCGACCTGGCCGCGGCCGCGGTGGAGGAGCTCACCAGCAAG
>JAWWPY010000215.1:0-2676 GCA_033854735.1 Streptosporangiaceae bacterium
ACCACCTGGGCCAACGGTGACCTGGAGGTGGGCGTCTGGGAGTGCACTCCCGGCCCGTCCCACTGGAAGCTGGAGACCAACGAGGCCATCCACATCGTCAGCGGCCGGATGACGGTCACCCCGGACGGCGGCGAGCCGCAGGACATCGGCCCCGGCGACAGCGCCGTGTTCCCGGTCGGCTGGGCCGGCACCTGGCAGATCCACGAGACCATCCGCAAGCTCTACGTCCTGTTCTGAGTCACCCGGACCAGGCACTGCCGCCTGCCGCGGCGCCCCCGGGCCGCCCTTAATCAGCCGCCGCCCGACGAGCCTGGGACGCCATCGACCAGGATCGCGGATCGGGCTTTCTGGTGCCGGCGCGATCCAGTCACGTTCGCACCCGGCCTGACAATGCGGGGATATCGACGGCTCCCAGGCTGGAGGCAAGCTCGGTGGCCGCCTCGCGGACGCAGGCTGGAAAGTCTGCGTGTTCCGGCTGGTCAGCCCAGCGCTCGAACGCGGTCTGGAAGATGGCCGCACCGACGCGCGCAAGTAGCCTTGCCCCTGATTCGGCTGCGCCGCGCTGCCGTAGCGCATCGGCCAGGGCGTCGGTCACGGCGGCGAATTTGGTTCGCTCCCGTTCCTGCAGTTCCGGGCTGGCCTTGATGACCGCGCGCCGTTGCGCGGCGTGGGGGACCCGGCCGGCCAGCAGTTCGCCGATCTCCACGAGGCTGGTCAGGAGGGCCCCGAAGGGCGGGAGGGCATCGTCGGCGTGCAGGACCGCGTCGGCGAGGGCGGCCGGGAGCTGTTCTGATCCGGCGAACAGCACGTCACGCTTGTCGGTGAAGTAGCGGGAGAACGTCCGGCGGGTCAGTCCGGCCCGCGCGGTGATCTGCGCGACGGTGACGTGTTCGTATCCGTGCTCGAGGTACAGCTCCAGCGCGGCGTCGCGGAGCCGGTCCTTGGCCCGGGGATCCCACCGCGGCATGCAGCGATCATAGCCGTGATGACTCATGGAGTCATCACGGCTATGCTGATGACTCAGTGAGTCATCACCTCTCCCGGCCGCAAGCCGCGGCTCGCGAGACACAGCTTCGCAGGCAGGAGGAACTTCCATGCCCGGGCGGCCGCCGCCTGACCAGATCCGTACACCGGACGGCTGCCCGCAACGGCGGCATCTGACACTGGAGGATGGACTGTGACTCTTGCTAACCAGCGCATTGTCATCATCGGCGGCAGTTCGGGAACGGGGCTGGCCACCGCCCGCGCCGCTGCAGCAGCAGGTGCGGCCGTCACGATCGCGTCGAGCGATCAGGAGCGGTTGGACACTGCGCTCGCCGGATTGCCGGGCAACTGCGACGGGGCCGTGGTCGACACCCGCAGCGAGGCAGACGTTGCTGCCCTATTCGCCCGGGCCGGCGAGCTGGATCACCTGGTTTACACCGCCGGTGACGCGCCAGGTCAGCAGGCGCTGAAGGACCTCTCACTCGATGAGGCCCGGCAACTGTTCGAGGTCCGCTTCTGGGGAGCAATCGCCGCAGTCAAGCATGCGGCTCCCCGCGTCAGGCCGGGGGGCTCGATCCTGCTGACGTCCGGGACGATCGGTGTCCGCCCAGCGCCTGGTGCCGCGCTCGCGGCCAGCGGCGCCGCCGCCATTGAGGGCCTGACCAGAGGGCTGGCCGTCGAGCTGGCCCCGATCCGGGTCAACGCGGTCCGGCCCGGAGTGATCCGCACGCCGATGTGGAACCAGATCCCGGAGCCGCAGCGCGAAGCGCTGTTCACCACCCTCGCAGAACGAACGCTCACCAAGACGGTCGGTGAAGCGGACCAGATCGCCGCGACGTACCTTTATCTGATGGAGAACGGCTTTGTCACCGGAACCGTGCTCACTGTCGATGGAGGCTTCGTGCTGACCGGAAACTAGCCAGCGCCCGGCGCGGCACCCGGACTGAACACGTTCATCGGGGCGCGGAGTGATTACGGTGTGCTTATCCCGGTGGGCGCACGCCCGGTTTCTGGTCAATGGGCGCTTACCCTCGGTGGTGTGAGTCTCGTTCCCGCGCTGTACGCCAGGTTCCGGCTGCTCGCCTGCGAGCTGGGCAAGTTCGGTGTCGTCGGCGTGCTCGCCTTCGTGGTCACCGACGCCGGCACGAACCTGCTGCACTTCCGGGCCGGCCAGGGCCCGCTGACCGCCAACGTGATCGCCACAGTCGTGGCCATGGCCGTCTCGTACGCAGGCAACCGGTACTGGACGTTCCGGGACCGCCAGCGCAGCGGCGTACGGCGCGAGGGCATCCTGTTCTTCCTGCTCAACGCCGTGGGGCTGGTCATCCAGCTGGCCTGTCTTGGGTTGGCCACGTACCTGCTGGGCCTGCACGGCAAGCTCACCTACAACGTCGCCCTGGTGAGCGGCATCGCGCTGGCCACCCTCTTCCGTTACTGGTCGTACAAGACGTGGGTGTGGCGGGCCCAGCCCTCGGTTGCCTCAGCCGCCGCCCGGCCCAGGGAGACGGCCCTCCTCTGAGTGAGCCACGGCACCGCGGCCCAGCCACCCACCACCGACCGGCTGGCCTGTTCGTGTGCGGAAACCGCCCCGATCGCAGCGGTTTCCGCACGCGAATGGCCCGTGCGGTGCTGCCGCCCGGTCTACCGGCTGTCGGCAGTTGACGTCATCGCAGGTCACAGCCTGGATGCCCG
>JAWWPY010000216.1:0-2620 GCA_033854735.1 Streptosporangiaceae bacterium
TCGGTGCGGTCCGACTGGGCCTGCTGGCGGATCTGGTGCCCGTGCAGCGGCCCGCTCGCGGCCAGCGTGCCCAGGATGAACAAGCGGATAGACGACATGCGATTACTCTCGCACAAGTAATCGCGTGCGGGCAAGCGTGCGGACAATGGGGCCTCTCCCCAAACTTCTCCGCAACGAAAACCGCACCGGCGCCAGTGCCCCCGCAAGCACACTGCGGGTCGACCGCGGTAAGCGGACGCGTCCTCCGGGGTAGCGCCGTTTACGCAGGCAGGACATGATCGGGGCAGGACATCGCGACAAACGGGGGGTGGATCCGATGCCTGACGCATTGATCCTGGAGTTCGCAGGCCTGAACGACGCCGACTATGAAGCGGTCAACGCGAACCTCGGCATCGACCCGGACACCGGCAAGGGGGACTGGCCCGCGGGCATGCTCTCGCACGCGGGCGGCCACGGTGACGGCGGCACGTTCGTGGTGGTCGAGGTGTGGTCGTCCCAGGCGGACCAGGCGGCGTTCATGGAGTCGCGGCTGGGCCCGGCGCTGGGCGCAGCGGGCGTGACGGCGGTGCCCGCGGTCCGCTGGGTGCCGCTCCGCGCATACCACGTGCCCGACGCCTGACCCCGGTCCGGGATTCATCACGCTGGAGGGATGGATCTTGGTCGATCCGGCCACGTCCAGTCCGGGCCCCGCGCCCGCCCGTGCGGCGGTGCGACTGGCCGAGCTCGTCGCGGCCCGGTCTCTCGGCGTCGAACTCGATAGGCGGCGGGCCACGCCAGCCAGGCAGCGCGCCGCCCGGAGCACCCGGCCGGGCTGACCGCGCGCGAGGTCGACGTGCTGCGGCTGGCGGCCCAGGGACTGTCGAGCAGGCAGATCGCGCAGCGGCTGGTCATCTCGCCCAAGGCGGCCCGCAACCACATCGAGCACATCTACGTGAAGATCGGCGCGTCCAGCCGGGTGACGGCCAGCCTGTTCGCGATGCGGCACGGCCTGCTGCCCGAGCAGGAGCCGGCTCGCCCCTGAGCCGGCTCCGGAAGATGAGGCAATCGCCTCATGTGGCCGGCCGTCGGCCGGCCTTACCGTCGTCCCGAAGACCTGGACGCATGATCACCTGGAGGAACCGTGCCCAAGATCTCGAAAAACAGCGCCCCGGACGTCGGGGACTTCGGTCCGGCCATCGACCGCGGCGGCCAGCTGGAGGATTACACCGTCGACTTCGTCACGATCCGGGAGAGCCACTCCCTGGCCCCGATGCTCAAGGGGCTGCCCGGTGACAGCTGCCAGTGCCCGCACTGGGGATACATGCTGGCGGGCAAGATCACGGTCAGCTACCCGGACCACGAGGAGGTCTACCAGGCGGGCGATGCCTTTTACATGACCCCCGGTCACGTGCCCGCGGCCGAGGCGGGCAGCGAGTTCATCCAGTTCAGTCCCGCGCAGCAGCTGGCCGAGACCGTCGCCGTGATCAAGGCCAACGCCGAGCGGATGATGGCCGGCGGCTGATCCGGTCCCTTCCCCGCTTGGCCGTGGAGGTGGCCCTGGCCTGGCCCTGGCCAAGAAGCCTGGTTATACGTGATCGCCGGGGCACATCGGGCAGTCTCGGACCGCGACGGGGCCAGTTGCGGGACGTACAGTGAGGGTGACCCCGGGAGGTGACGCGATGAGTCCCATTCTGGTCATTGTCGCGGTATTCGTTGTCCTGCTCGCCTGCGGAGTCGTGTACGACCTGAGGCGGCGCCGGCTGAATGCCGGCCGCCACGACATCGGCCTGTCCGCCGAGACTGCCCGCGGCATCGCCGACTCCCACGGCGAGGTGAGCGGGGCGAACCAGGGCCAGCACGGCGGAACTGGCTTCTAGGTACCGCGTGCCCGAGGGCTGACCCCGGTCCAGGTGCGGGCGGTCAGCGGTAGATGTCGCCGCGGTGGCCCACGTCAGCGATCCGCACCAGGCGCCGCTCGTCATCGACCAGGTACAGGATCCGGTAGTCACCGACTCGGATCCTGAGCAGCCCGTGCGCCCCGGTGAGCATCTTCACGCCACCTGGCCGGGGATCGTCACGTAACGCCTCGGTCGCGGCCTTGATCCGCGCGGCCACCTGCCGGTCCAGCTTTGCGAAGCGACCTGAGCGCGGCAGGCCGGAACGTCAAGTCGTACGGCTGCGGGCTCGCCGTCAGGACAGGCCGAGTTCCGCCCAGACCTGGTCTGCGGGGATGTCGTCGCCCGGCTCGTCGAGTGCCCGCCGGGCGGCGGCCGCGTCGGCTAGGTCCTCCACCAGTTCCCGGGCCTGTTCCGGGGTCATCCCCTCCAGCGCGGCGGCGAACTCGGCGGGCACGATGGCCGCGAGGCGCTCACCGTGCTCGGTGAGATAGACGACATGCCCGCGCGCGGCATCGCGAGCGGCAGCGCTGATTCCAGGCTCATCATCGAGCGGTAGTTCGCTCATGGTCTCAGGGTACGTGTACGCGAACGTACGCGCACGTTCGCCCGCCTGCCCACAACCGGCGGCCACGGGCGGCGTCCGGGCCCAGGTTCGCCGATCGCGGCCTGGATGGAGCACGCCGGCCGGGTCGGGCTGGGTCGGGCCCGGCCCGGGCCGGGCTCAGGCCAGGGCGGCGGGGCCG
>JAWWPY010000217.1:0-4184 GCA_033854735.1 Streptosporangiaceae bacterium
GCGATCGCCAGGGGGCAGCTCGCCACGACGGCGATCACAGCGGGTTCGATGCTGCTCGCCCTCCTGGTCGCCGGCATTGCCAGCGTCGGGCAGCTGTCCCCGGCGTCGTTCGTGCAGGCTTGGATGAACTTTGACCGTCCGGGCTACCTGCCCACTAACTTCTGGAGCAGGTTCGTGAGCGGCGGACCACAGCTCGGCGAGATGGGCGGGCTGGTCGGCATCGTGCTCACCATCGCTGTCGCGGCAGTCATCGCCCGCTGGCGATTCGCCGCCGACGTCTCAGTGTGATCGCGGGACCGGACACGAAGGGTCAAGCCGTGCCGAGAGCCTGTTCGCAGCGGAGGCTGCGGACCGAGACCGTCGACCGCCTGCTGGCGGCGGTGCTGCTGGTCTGGGCGCTTTTCGATGTGCCCTGGTGGTGGCGCCCGCCAGGGCACGGCGGTTCCGCGCCGCTCATCCTCGGAGTCATCGCCCTGGCGGCTGCCCAGTCGGCGCCGTTCTTGTGGCGGCGGCAACAGCCGGCCGCGGTGCTGGCCCTGGCGGGCGCAGCCCTCGCGGTGAAGTACGCCGCAGGCCTCAACCTCTGGTCGGCCGGAGCGGCGGTTCTGGCCGCGGCCTACGGCCTGGGAGCCTATGGCAGCAACGCCGTGCGCCGGGCCGGCCGGGTACTGGCGGCCTGCGCACTGCTCGCGGTCTTCGTCGCGTTGCAGGCTGATCACGGCAGCCACGGTCCGGCCGTTGCCTGCGCGCTACTGGCGACAGCTCTGGGCATGGGCGAGGTCACCAGTGCGCACCGCGATACGGCGGCGGCCGCGGCGTGGCACGCGCAGGACATGGAACGGGCGAGGCTGGCCCGGGATTTGCACGACGTGGTCGCCCACCAGCTCAGTGCCATCGCCGTGCAGGCGGGGGCGGTGCGGCTGGCCGCGGCCGGCGATCCGCAGGCGGCGGCGGCGGGGATAGCCGCTATCGAGCGGCAGGCCCGCAGCGGCCTGACCGAGCTCAACCAGCTGGTCCGCGAACTGCGGCCGACCAGGGGGATCGGCCTGGGCATGCCGCCGCAGCCGGGGCTCGGTGACGTTGCTGACCTGGTCGAGCGGGCCGGGGACTCGGGTTTGCGAGCGGACTTGCGCGTGGACGGCGAGCCCCGTCCGCTGCCCGCCGCCATCGAGCTTGCTGGCTACCGGGTCGTGCAGGAAAGCCTGACGAATGCGATCCGCTACGCGGCGGGCGCCACGGTGACGGTGCATCTCGTCTACCGCGACGACGGGATCATGGTCGAGGTGAGCGACGACGGGCCTGGCGCGCCGGAGGATGGCGACCTTGGTGCGGCGGGCGGTGCGGTCGCGATCAATGCTGGCGGCGCCGGACTGGCCGGGCTCAAGGAGCGAGCCCGCCTGCTCGGCGGCCAGCTTGAGGCCGGCCGCGCCGCCGGGCGGGGCTTCCTGGTCCGCGCGTTCCTGCCGAGCCCGGCGTGACCATCCGCATCCTGGTCGTGGACGACCAGCCGGTGGTGCGGGCCGGCGTGTCCATGATGATCGGTACCCAGCCGGACCTTGAGGTGGCCGGCGAGGCACCCGACGGGCTGGCGGCAGTCAGCAAGGCCGCCGAGCTCAGGCCCGACGTCGTGGTGATGGACGTGCGCATGCCGTGGCTCGATGGGATCGAGGCCACGAAGCGGCTGGTCGCGCTCACGAGGCCGCCGCGGGTCGTGCTCCTCACGACCTTCGACCTGGACGAGTACGTCTTCGATGGCCTCATGGCCGGGGCCAGCGGATTCTTGCTGAAACAGGCGCCCCCCGAGGAGATCTTGCTCGCGGTCCGGGCCGCGGCCGCTGGCGATGCCCTGGTCTCCCCCGCGCCGATGCGACGACTCGTGGAACACTTCGTCCGGGGCCGGCCACGTCAGTCAGCTGACCTGGATGGCCTCACGAACCGGGAACGTGAGGTGCTCGTCCTGATGGCCCGCGGACTATCCAACGCCGCGATCGCCCGCACCCTGTCGATCGGCGAGACAACAGCGAAAACGCACGTCAGCCGGATCCTGACCAAGCTACGGCTGCGTGATCGCGCGCACGCGGTGGTCTACGGGTATGAGACCGGGCTGGTCCGGCCGGGCGAGGCCGGCGCGCAGCACACCTGGCCGTCCGGGACAAGCTGACGATTGCCCTAACGCGGAGCCCGGCCCGCAGAACCGGCCGGCCTGCGTGCGCCGGGGCGGTAGCCAGCCCGGCCCGCTTCGGCGAGGCATGCTTCGGCGCTCTTGATGCCACCGGAGGTGCTCGGGCTGCGCACGCACGCCGCGGCGGACGCGACCGCCAGCCGCAGGCACCGCTGCACCGGCCAGCCCTCATGCAGGCCCAGGATGACGCCGGCGGCGAAGGCGTCGCCTGCGCCCGTCGTGCTGCGGACCTGCTCGCGTGGCAGCCGGACCGAGCCCTGCCGCCAGGTCCGGCCCCCGGGGGCGGCCGCGACGCAGCCGGCCGGGAAGTGCACCACGGCGAGCACCGACACACCGCGCTGGATCAGGCCGGCCGCCATCGCCTCCAGAGCGGCCCAGTCCACCAGCCCGTCGGCGGCGGGTACCGGTGCATCGATGCCCGTCAGTGCGCCGGCCTCCAGTTCGTTGATCACGATGCTGTCCAGGTGCGGCAGGCAGGGCAGGGCGACCTCCGCGGTGCGGCCTGACGCCAGGCTGACCATTTCCAGGTTGGTGTGCAGGCCCGCGGCTTGCGCCCGCTGCAGCAGCGCCGACCAGCCGTTGCCGCCGCCGGGATGCGGGCTGTCCATGACCGGGTGGATACCCGGGGCACCTGCGTGCAGCACCCGGGCTCGTGAGTGCTGCAGATCGGCGGTCGAGGCGTCGAACAGCGCGTTGGCCCCGCTGTGGTGGAAAAAGGTCCGCCGTCCCCCGGACCGCTCGATCATCGCGTCGGTGAAGGACGTGACCGCGCCGGCCAGCGTCCGGACCCCGGCCGTATCGATGCCCAGCCGGGCGCATTCGGCCAGGATGAAGGCGGCATGCTCGTCGTCACCGACGGCACCGAGCATGGCGATTGGGAAGCCCGCCCCCAGCATGCGCAGGTCCACGGCCATGTTCAGCCCGGGTCCGCCGGTGCTCAGCGATACCTGCTCGATCGTGGCCAGATGATCCAGGGCCGGATAGGCGTCGATCACCTTCCCGGCATCGACGACGATCGTCCCCGCGCACAAGACCCCTGCTCGCGGGCCGGGGACGTCGCTCACCCGGCACCGAGCACGGGATCGGTCAGCTGCAGGTCCGCCGCCAGGCTGCGGTGCGGGGCGATCCCGGCCTTCGCGAGGGCATCGTGGTAGGCGCGCACCGCATCCGCGGGACCCAGCTCGCCCCGCAGCACGGGCCGCAGCAGGCTGACCAGGTCCAGCTGCGACTCGGCGCGCTGGATCTTGCGCCCGAACAGGGCGACCCGGGCGCCGTGTCGCTCGGCCTGATGCAGCAGCTCAAACGTGTCGCGCGTGGTGCCCGCCGACCCGCCGAGGACACCGACCACGACCGACGGATCGTGCCCGGCCAGCTCGGTGAGCGCGTCCGGGCCGTTGTACGCCACCTTGAGAAAGAGCGGCCGCTGGCCACGGGTGACCCCGGCGAGGGTACGGATGATCGAGTCGTTGACGAAGGCCCCGACCTGACCGGGAGCCAGACCGGTGGGCGCGTTGGGGTTGAATACCTCGAGGAAATGCCGGATGCCGAGCGCGGCGGCCTCCTGGCGGAACGTACGATACGCGTCGAGCGTGGCCAGGTCGCGGTCGAGATCGTTGTTGAAGGTCAGCGAGTAGAGCACCAGGTCACAGAACGGGCGGATGGCGGTCAGGTCGGCGGTGCGGAATGGGCGCGAGGGCGCAGTGGTATAGCGGCCGCCCCGGTGGTTCCAGATGTCCGTGGTGTCGTTCGCCCGGATAGCCAGCGTCGTATCCTCCAGCGAATCCTCCCCGGCCAGGCGTTCTCCGTTGGACGCCGAGGTCAGCAGGATGTCGAGTTCGCCCTGAGCGACCAGCGCCCGCATCGCGCCGAGGTAGTCGGCGCGAGTGCGATGCCGGCCGGCCGGCGCGCCGGTCACCGGTCCCGCTGCAGCCAGGCCAAACGCCATGTCAGCGTCCTTGGCGTCCGCGATGACGAAGTCGTCGGGGGTGTAGCGGCCCGCGGC
>JAWWPY010000218.1:0-4380 GCA_033854735.1 Streptosporangiaceae bacterium
CTGCCCCCGCACGGTAAGCAGCAGGCCTGCCCCAGCCGGTTCGTGTGTGCTGAATCCGCTGCTATCACCGCGGATGCGGCACACGAACCGCCGGTGAGCTGATGCAGTCGCGGCCCCGGCCGGCCAGCTGCCCGCATAATGCCAGGTCACAGCCTCAACGTGAGGTGCCTCGCGGGGGCCAGCCGGGCCAGCAGCGGAAAGTGACCACGAACCGCCATCAAGTCGAGAAGACCGCCCGGCCACGCCTGGATACCACTTGGTGATGTCATTCCGGCACCAGCCCGGACGCACGCGGCCACGGCAGGCGAATCCGCACTGATGCGGCGACAACCGTTGCCGGGCTGGGCGGCGTGCTAGGGGTGGAGAGCGGAGATGGCCGGAGGAGGTGGCAGTGCGGCAGAAGAAATGGGCCGCGTTCGAGGAGTTCGTGCGAGCCCACGGTGACTCATTAATCCGCCTGTCTTACGTGCTGTGCGGCGACCGCGGCCAGGCGGAAGACGCCACTCAGGAAGCGCTGACCAGGTTGTACCTGCGCTGGGGGCGGATCGATGAGCCGTTGCCGTACGCCCGGCGCTCGGTCATCAACGCCACCAACGACCAGTGGCGGCGGTCAGGCCGCCGGGAGAACCGGGAGCGTCACGCGGCCGAGTTGCCATCCGAGACGCCTGCGCTGCTCGACGACCTGGTGGTCGACCGCGACCGTCTCGTCCGGGCGCTGCGCCGGATACCGGACGGCCAGCGGGCCGTGATCGTGCTGCGGTACTGGCATCAGCTATCCGAGTCTGAGACCGCGCAGGTCCTCGGGAACTCGGTCGGCACCGTCAAGAGCCAGGCGTCCCGCGCCCTGGCCCGGCTCCGCCACGAGCTTGAATCCGATGTTCTGCCCATCAGGGAGCACCCATGAACAGCGAACCACCGGTCATCGCGGAGTTGCGTTCCGCGCTGGATGAGGAAGCCGGGGACCTGCGTGTGCCGCCCGGGGCAGCCCAGCGCGCCCGTTCGCGGGCCCGGCGGCGGCGCACGGCCCGGGGGCTGCTGGCCGGCGTCCCGGCGGTAGCCCTGGCCACCGGCCTGGTCCTGGCCATGCAGAACAACCCCGGCGGCCCGGCCACCAGTGCCACCGGAACGACGGCCAACCCCACTGCCCCGGCGGCCAGTGCCGCCAGCCAGCCGGCCGTCGAGACAGCGGCCTACGTCGCGAAGCACGTCGAGGCGGTCCTGGCTAACGCGAACCACTACATCATCCGCGAGACGACCAACAGCTACGCCGGGGGCACGTACACGAGCTGGACCGACCCGCGGACGGGCAGCGCCTACGCCGTGCAGGGCACCGGGTCCGGCAAGGTCCTCAGCTGGAACAGCGCCTATTTCGTCAAGCGGGTTCTGCACTGGAGCACCACTCAGGCCAACTACTCCACCCACACCTGGTTCGTGAGCGTCATCCACGCCGCCGGGCCTGTCCAGGGCCCGCTGCCCAAGCCCGCAGACGGCGGCGATGTCAGCCCGGCGCAGCTCAGGCACTGGCTGAAGGACGGCACGATGCGTGTCGTCGGCCACGGCCACGTCAACGGGCGCCAGGCCACCGCGCTGCGGGCCCAGCTGGCCATCGGGACGCTCAAAATCTGGGTCGACTCCCAGACCTTCGAGCCGGTTCGCGAGATCAGTTCCCTCGGCGTCGGGCAGCGGCACACCCTGGTCTTCAACGAGTCCTGGGTGCCCAGGACCGCACGCCTGGTGAGCCTGGCCAACCACCCCCAGGTCCCGGCCGGGTTCACCCAGGTCCCCGTCGGTCAGCCGTAACCCGCTGAGCGCATCCGGGAAGGCTCTACGCGCGGCCGGGCCACCCACGACGGGCGGGCCCGGCCGCGCTAGCTGCCCTATAGCCAGGCAACCTGACTGGCGCCCGGTGCGCGGTGGGCAGTGACGTCGCGGGGCTTCCTGGCGCTGAATCCCGGTATAAGCGCTGACCGGATTCCGATCTCAGGGAAGGAGCTCCATGTCCGAGACGTCGGCAGCCCCGCAGGTGTGGTGCGTGCAGGTCCACGTCGACCCGGGTGCTGGGGGGACTGGTGGACCAGCCGCCGTCTCTGCCGTGCGGTGGGATGACATGTTCCCGCTGGAGCCGCACTGGCGGCAGGCGGGCGCCCGCGCAGCGGAGATCGACCAGGCGCTCACCGGTATCGCCATCGCCACCTGGCGGGGGCTGACTCTGGGTCCGCCGCTCATCGGCAGCCGGGGACGGCTCCTGCTCAGCGGCAGCTACCTGGTCAGCGCGGACGAGGCCGCTGATTTCCCCGGGATCGTGCAGCGGCTGACCAGGCGGCACCCCTCGCTCCGGGTCAGCATGACCGGTCCATGGCCACCGCGTTCTCTGCCCGAGATCGCCCAGATCACGGCAGACGCGCCCGGCCCCGGCTGATTGCCCTTTTCAGGCGTCCGGGGCGGACCAGGCGTCGAGGTGCGCCGGGAGGTCGGCCAGCCGGGTGATGACCGCATCCGGCGTGACCTCGTCGAAGGGCGGCACCTCGCTGTGCGGGATGAGCACCGCCCGCATGCCGGCCCGCTTCGCGCCGTGCACGTCCGAGAAGGGCCGGTCGCCCACGAACACGCACGTGGCCGGGTCGTCCACGGCCAGGGCCCGCATCACGGCCCGGAACGCCTCCGGATGGGGCTTCGCCCACGGGATCTCGCTGCTGTACACGGCGGCGTCGATCAGGTCGAGCACCTCGTCACGGCGGAAGACCCGTTCGTGCGCGGCACGGGGCCAGAAGGTGTTGGACAGCACGCCGACCTTGATCCCGCGCGCGCGCAGTGTCCGCAGCAGCGGGACCGCCTCGGGATCGGTGATCGTGTGCGGATCCCAGGCCTCGTAGTACGCCGCCAGCATCGCCTCGGTCGGCGCGACCCCGGCCCGCGTGAAGACGTCGTCCAGCGTGGCGCTGGAGTGGGACGTGTCGGTCAGTTCCCAGTAGGCGTGTTCCGCGGCCACGATGGCCGCCGCGACCTCGTCGGCCCGGCCGGGGAAGTGCGGGATGCAGACCTCGCGCCACAGCGCGTCGTGATCCACGGCGTGCCAGGGGGTGAGCGTCCCGCCCCAGTCGAAGATGACCGCCCTGACCGTCACGGATCGAATCTTATGCGGCGCGAGAGTTGGCTTCCGTTTCTTTTTCCCGTCGCCGGGAATTCGGCTCATGTCCCTAGGGTCACCGGCAGGACTGCCCGGCCGATCACGCCGGGCAGGCAGGAAGAGGAGGATCAATGCCCAATCACCATGGCCGACGGAGGCTGGCTGTGCGCGCCGCCGCCGTCACCGGATGCGCCTCGCTGCTGAGCGCGCTCGCCGTGGCGGGTGCCACGCCCGGGTTCGCCAGCGCGGCTAAGCCATTAGTCCCGGCCACCCAGCACGCAGTCCGGGTTGCCCAGCACGACCAGGGAGCCACCAGCTGCGGGCTCGGCCACGGGGTGAAGCACGTTATCGAGCTCACCTTTGACAACGTCCATTTCTTCCGCGACAACCCCAATGTCCCTTCTGACCTGCAGATGATGCCCAGCTTGCTGCATTTCCTCGAGAACAACGGCACGTTCGCGTCCAACAACCACACCCCGCTCATCGCGCACACCGCCGATGACCTGCTGACCACCTTCACCGGCCTGTACGGCGACCGGGCCGGCATGCCAGTCAGCAACTCCTACCGGACGTACAACACCGACGGCACGACCGACCCGGCCGGTTCGTTCGCCTACTGGACCGACCCGATCTTCGACACCGCTGCGACCCCGAACGCGGGCCACGACACCAACCCGTCCATGGTCTATGCGGCCAGCCCGCCGGCCACCACCAAGCCCGCGCCGAAGCCGGACACCACCACCCCCGCACCCTGGGTGCCGTTCACCCGGGCCGGCTGCAACGTCGGCGAGGCAGGCACGGTGAACCAGGACCTGGAGAACAACGCGGTCGACATCCCGAAGGTGTTCGGCGCGAACTCACCGGAGGCGCAGCAGTTGGCCGCCGACACGGACTCGTTCAAGGACGCGGAGACCGCGGACTATGCCGGTATCGCCGTGCACTGCGCCCAGGGCAGCGCGTTCTGCTCCTCGGCCAGGGGCGTGAAGTTCGGGCAGACCAGCCCGAGCCCGACGGCGGTCACCGACAGCCTGCCCGATGAGCCAGGTGGCTATTCGGGCTACCAGGGCCTGTTCGGCCACCGCTACGTCGCGCCGCAGCTCGGCGCGGGAACCGCCAACGTATCCCACCACGGCTACCAGGTGACCAATGCCGCCGGGAACCTGGTCGACGAGAACGGGAACCAGATCAACGGCGCCTTCCTCACCAACCACCCAGGGTTCCCGGGGTTCGGCCCGATCAACGCCTCGCAGACT
>JAWWPY010000219.1:0-14056 GCA_033854735.1 Streptosporangiaceae bacterium
GGACTGGCGGGGACGGGACTGGCGGGGACGGGGGGGCCGGCCGTGGCCGGGCACACGGTCGCGTGCATGGCCAACGCCGACCTGCCGGAGGAGGAGGAACTGCTCGGCGAGATGCTGGGGGCGCAAGGCTGGAGCGCGACCACGCAGGTCGCCAACGACACGTTCGCGGTACTCCGGGCCGGGCTCACCGACCCGGTCAGCCCCTGGGGCGTGGCCGTGACCTGCGGCGCGGGCATCAATTGTGTCGGCGTGGCACCTGATGGGCGGACCGTCCGCTTTCTCGCTTTCGGCGGGATCAGTGGTGACTGGGGCGGCGGGCTGGGGCTGGGCCGTGCGGTGCTGTGGTGGGCGATCCGCGCTGAGGACGGCCGCGGGCCGCAGACCTCGCTGCGCGATGCGCTGATCGCCCACTTCAGGGTCGCGGAAGTAGCCGACGTGACGATCGGCATCCACCAGGGCACCATCGCGGCGGACAGCCTGCATGGACTCACCCCGGCGCTCTTCGCGGCCGCTGGGGCCGGCGACAGCGTGGCCCGCGACCTGGTCAGCAGGCAGGCCGACGAAGTGTGCACGATGGCGCTGACCATCATGCGCCGCCTCGGGCTGACCGGCCTGGCCACCCCGGTTGTGCTCGGCGGCGGCCTGCTGACGGCGCGTGACCCACTGCTGACCGGATGGATCACTGAGCGGCTCGCCGCGGCGGCTCCGGCGGCGGCCGTGCGCGTCGTGGATATCCCGCCCATCGCGGGCGCCGCGCTCATGGGCCTCGACCACACCGGGGCCGGGGCGGCGGCGCAGCAGCGGCTGCGCGCCGGGTACCTGCTCCCCGGCCTTACCCCAGCGGGGTGACGGCACCGGGAACGCCCCGCATCAGGCCGTGGCAGGCCACGGCCGCGGCGGCGACCACGTTCAGCGAGTCCACCCCGAGCGCCATCGCCGCCGGGCTCATCGGGATGCACACGGCCTGGTCGGCCTCACGGCGCCAATGGGAGGACAGTCCGTCACCCTCCGAGCCGAGCAGCAGCGCGACCCTCTCCCCCAGGGGCACATCGTCCAGCGGCACCGCCGACTGATCCGGGGTGAGCGCGAGCAACTGGAAGCCCGCCGCCCGCAGCTGGGCCAGCCCGGCGTGCCAGTGCGTCATCCGGGCGTACGGGATGGCGAACACGGCGCCCATGGAGACCTTCACGGCGCGCCGGTACAGCGGGTCGGCGCACCGGGGCGACAGGACCACGCCCCCGGCACCGAACGCCGCGGCGCACCGGAAGATCGCCCCGACATTGCCGTGATCCACCAGATCTTCCAGGACGACCAGGCGTTCCGTTCCGGCGAGGACCTCGGTGACGGACGGCAGCGCCCGCCTGGCCATCGACGCCAGCGCGCCCCGGTGCACCTGGTAACCGGTCAACTGCCGGGCGATCGCCGCCGGCAGCACATAGACCGGCGCCGCGCAGCCATCCGCCAGCCCGGCCATCCCGGCCAGATTGTCCTCGGTGACCAGCAGGGACCGGACCGGGTAGCCGGCTGCGATGCCGCGCCGGATCACCTTCTCCCCCTCGGCCACGAACAGGCCCCGGTCGGCCTCGAGGCTCTTACGCAGGGACGCGTCGGTCAGCCGCACGTAGTCGGCCAGCCGCGGGTCGGCAGCGTCGCGGACCTGGATCGGGACGAGTCCTGCCACCTCCCTAGTCTGACGGACGCCGCTGCGGCGCCAGGGCCGCGGCAGCCGGAAAGTCTCACCCAGGTTGGCCGGGAAGCGGAGACCAGGATGAATTGTCACTCAACGTCCGATACAGTCGGCCCTGGTAGGCCGATAGGCCCAGGTCTCGTGATTGAGGGATGCGGTGAACGCTGGACGCGCCACCGCGGCCGCCCCCAGGCGGCGTGGCCGCAAGCGCCGTGTCGGAACGGTCGTCGGGCTGAGCGTGGTCGCCGTGCTGATCATCGGCACGCTGGCCGTCGCGCTCGGCGCCCAGGCGATGGTGTCACGCGTCTCGTGCGTGACGAACACGATCGATGTCACCGTCGGCGTGTCCGACGACGTGGCCCCTGCGGTACGCCATATCAGCCAGTACTTCAACGCCCAGCACCGCACCATCAGCGGGCGCTGCGCGGTGATCCACGTCGTCAGCGAGCAATCGGCGACCCAGGCGGCCCAGGTGGCCGGCCAGAAGCCGGCCGGCGGCCGGCCGGTGGACGCCTGGATCCCTGACTCCAGCCTGTGGGTGGATGTCGCCCGCAGCTCGCCGAGCGGGGCTCAGCTGGTCCAGCCCACCGGGACCACGGTGGCCCGCTCCCCGCTCATGGTCGTGATGCCCCGGTCGGTGGCCGCGCAGATGCCCGCGTTCGGCACCCAGGTGGGCTGGCAATTCCTGCTGCCTGAGACGGTGGGCGGCCCGGCGACCGCGCTCGGCCTGCGGGTGGAGTTCCCGGACCCGGCGCAGAGCTCGGCCGGGCTGGCCACGCTCATCGAACTCCAGCGCCTGCTCGGCAGCGGCCCGGCCGCGCTGGCCGACTTCACCAAGTTCGTCTTCAACGTTCAGGTCACTCCCCCATTCACCAGCGGCCCCTCGCTCGACTCGCTGGTGAACATCGCCGAGCCGCCACGGAACGGGCGGGTGGTCACGGTTACCTCCGAGCAGGCGGTCGTGCAGTACGACAAGTCCCACCCGGACCAGCCCCTGTCCGGCCGGTATCCGACCGAGGGCTCCTATGAGCTCGACTATCCCTACGTCCTCACCAGCTCTGATCCCCTCAAGCTGCGCGCCGCGGCGGCTTTCGAGGGCGCCCTCAAGTCGAATTACGCGAAGTCCTACGTGCAATACGAAGGCTTCCGCTCGGCCAACGGGGCCGCGTCCGGCTGGGTCAGCCAGTACGGGCTGACCACGAGCCAGCCGAACCTGGCCACACCCCCTCCGCCCGGCCAGGCCGAGACCGCTCTGCAGGCGTGGTCCCGGCTCGGCCTCGGTTCGCGCGACCTGGCGCTGATCGACATCTCGGAGCAGATGGCCACCCCGGTCGCGGCCAATGGCACGACCCTGGAACAGGTGCTCAGTCAGGTGGCCAGCGTCGGCATGGCCCAGTTCCCCAACAGCACGCAGATGGGTCTCTGGACATTCGCCAGTCACCTGAACGGCACCCAGCCCTACAAGGAACTCGTGTCCGTCGGCCCAGTGCTCGGCCAGGCGGGCCTGATCACCCGCCGTCAGCAGATCCTGCAGGCCGATCAGACCTACCAGCCCGTGGCGGGCTCGCCTGCCGCGCTGTACAGCACGATCCTCGCTGCCTACAAGCACATGACCGCCAGCTACCAGGCTCGCTACACCAACGCCGTACTGGTCATATCGGCCGGGATCGACAACGCGCCCGGGGACATCTCCGCCACCACCCTCGTGAACAATCTCCGCAAGCTCTACAACCCCAAACGTCGGGTGGAGATCATCATGCTGGTGCTGGGCGGCAAGGGTGATGTCCCCGCGTTGCAGCAGATCTCCGCCACCACCGGTGGCCAGGCATTCCAGATCACCAGCCCGTCCCAGGTCACCTCGGTGTTTTTCGCCGCCCTCGCGCGTCGGCTCTGCTCCCCCAACTGCGCAACCTAGCGGCTCCTCCGCCTGCGCAACGTGACGGCGGTACCCACACGGGATAGATGGCGTGCGCCATTTCGTAGATGAAGCTTCGCGAACCTGTGAACCAGTCTGCCCAGCCGCGCGTCCTCATTTATGAGGCCCGGCGAGAGCGGGGCGCCGGGCCTCGCAGCATCTTCCCGGCCGCGAGGCTGGGACACGGTGTGAGGCCCGGCGAGAGCGGGGTGCCGGGCCTCATATACCTCCCGGCCACCAGGCCGGGACACGGTGTGAGGCCCGGCAAGAGCGGGGTGCCGGGCCTCATATCCAATTTCCCAGGATCCTCCGCGCGATTCCGTTCCTTGGGTGAGTCTTTACCCGGCCAGTTCGCTGTGGCCAGTTCAGCGGGCCGAGTCACTGGCCGAGTCAAGCAACCGGTGCGCGCGCTGGATCAGCAGCGGAACCGCCGGGCCCTCCTGCTCGAACCCTTCGCCGACCGTCTTGTGCTGCAGGAACCGGGCATGGATACCTTCAAGTACCACGGCCAGCTTGAAACAGCCGAAGGCCATGTAGTACCCGATCCTGGACACGTCCCGCCCGGTCAGTGCCGCGTATCTCTCCGCGACCTGCAACCTGCTCAGAAAGCCGGGCCCGGCCGTCACCGATGAGCCCACACTGAGTTGCATTGACTCGTCGTCGTCGGCATCCGCCCAGTAGACGAGGGCGAGTCCAAGGTCCGCGAGCGGATCACCCAGTGTGGACATCTCCCAATCAAGCACCGCGGTGATCATCGGTGGACTGCCCGGTGGTGGACTGTCCAGTGCGATCAGCATGTTGTCCAGTCGGTAATCACCGTGCACCAGGGTCCCGTCGCTCCCGGCCGCCGGGAGCCCGGCCGCCAGCCTCGCCGTGAGCTGCTCATAACCTGGCATCTCCCTGGTCTGGGATAGCTCCCACTGCCGCTGCCAGCGCGTTAGCTGACGCTCCAGATAGCCCTCCGGCCTGCCGAACCCGGTGAGCCCCACGGCCGCCAGATCAACTCCGTGGATGGCAGCGAGCATGTCCGCGAATCGCAGCGATAGCTGATGGGCCTGGGCCGGCGAGACCTGGGCACCGTCTTCCCTGGTCCGTATCACCAGCCCGGCCACGTGCTCCATCACGTAGAACGGCGCACCGATGACCGCGGGGTCCGGGCAGATCGCCACCGGCCTGGGCACCGGGATCTCTGTGCCATACAGGGCACTGAGCAACCGGTACTCCCTGGCCATGTCATGAGCGGTCGGCAGCACATGGCCAAGCGGCGGGCGGCGCAGCACCAGCAGCGTCACCTCGGCCGATCCGGGCGGTAGCCCCACGTCCAGCAGGTAGGTCAGGTTGGATCGGCCGCCGGCGATCAGGGTCGCGCGCGGCGGATGGCCCTGATCGCCGGGCACGCCATTCTCGGCCAGCCACCGACCCAGCCGGGATGCGTCCTCGATGCCCGGTACGCCGCCATCCGCCATGCCACTCCTCACCCAGACCCGTGTTCCGATGATCGTAGGATCTCCGCCAGCACCTGGCCCGCACGGGTGACCTCGCCGAGGCTCGCCGCACCGTACCCGAGCACCAGGCCATGCCGCACGGGCGGCCCGGAGAAGTAGCGCCGCAGGGTCATCACGCCAACGCCGCGCGCCCGCGCGGCCGCGGCCACATCGTCATCGACTCCAGGCGCCAGTTCCAGGAACATGTGCATGCCAGCGGTGTCACCGTGGAGCCGGCCGGCCGGGCCGAGCAGGCTGACCATGGCGGCCCGGCGGCGCGCATAGTCATGCCGCATTCGCCTGATGTGCCGTTCCAGGTCCCCGTTCTCGAGCAAGGCGAGGACCGCGTGCTGCACCGGCTCCGGAACCCGCGGTGGGGCCGCGGAACCCGCGTCCACGAGCCCGTCCACGAGATCAGGCCGGGCGACCAGCCAGCCCGCACCGAGGGTCGGTGTGAGCGTCTTCGAGGTGGTTCCGAGGTAGACCACCACGTCCGGGTCCAAGCCGAACAGGGCGGGCAACGGCCCGACGTCGTAGCGGAATTCCCCGTCGTAATCGTCCTCGAGGATCAGCGTGCCCGTGCCCCGCGCCCAACTGATGAGCGCCTGCCGCCGGGGCATCGCGAGACGTCCACCGAGCGGGTACTGATGGGCAGGCGTTGTATAGACCATCCGCAGGTCATCAGGAAGCTCCCGCACCACGAGGCCGTCGGAGTCCACCCGGCATGGCACCAGCCGCGCGCCTCGCGCCTCGAAGACCGCGCGGGCCACCTGGTACCCGGGTTCCTCGATCCCCACCCGGTCACCGGGCCGCAGCAGGGCCATGGCGAGCAGGCTGAGGCTGGCCGAGACCCCGCGGGTCACCAGGACCTGGTCAGTGCCGCAGCGGACGGCCCGGCTGCGCCGGAGGTACCCGGTGAGTGCTCCGCGGAGGGCCGGCAGTCCCCTGGTGTCGGGCCAGTTCGAGATCGGTGCCGCCGCGGCCCGCCGCCAGGCCCGCCGCCACACGGCCCGGTCGATGCCCTCCGTCCACGGGATGCCGGGCCGCAGATCGATCAGCCCCGGCTCCGCCGTCAACCCGACCGCGCCGCCCGCATCCCGCCCGCCCCGGACCCCCATACGCAGCCGACTTTCATGATCACGGAAGATTTCTGGGTCCATGTGTCCGGGATATTCCGTGATCAAGGGAGACCGGGACGGGGAGGTGGCTGGAGGCACGCGATCCGCCCGTCCATCGTGATCACGGAAGATTTCTGGGTCTATGTGTCCGGAATATTCCGTGATCATGGACCTCCTGGCCGCGCTGGACCCTCCAGACCCACTGGACCCTCCAGACCCACTGGACGCTCCAGCAACACCGGACGCCCGGGGGGTGCGGGCGGTGGCGCCGGTGGCGACGTAGGTGCCTGAGCCGTGGCGGCTTTCCAGCCAGCCCTCGGCGAACAACTGGGCGTAGGCCGTTGTTACGACCGTCCTGCTCACGTCGAGCGAGACCGCCAGCCCGCGGGTGGACGGAAGCCGCTCACCGGCCACGAGCTGCCCGTCCGCCAGGGCCGCGCGCAGTTGCATGATGATCTGCGCCGTGAGCGGAGCGGGCCGGCCGCGATCGGCCACCAGCGGCACCTCGACTGGGGCATGCGAGAAAGTGGTCATCTATTCTTCCGCCAAAGTGGCTACAGCTAACAGTCCACTTAGCCGCTACCGTAGACCATCATGGAAGGCGAACTCTCCCTCTCCCCGACCGACCGGACCCAGCTGCGCCGGCTGCGCGAACGTGGCCGGGCCGATCGCGCCGACTTGTACGCGGTGCTGGACGCCGGCCTCATCTGCCATCTCGGGGTGGTCATCGACGGCACGCCCGTGGTGCTGCCGACTGGCTATGGGCGCGGCGGCGACACGCTGTTCCTGCACGGGTCCTCGGCCAACCGCAGCCTGGCCCGCGCGGACGGGCAGGACATCTGCGTCACAGTGACTCACCTGGACGGACTGGTCTGCGCCCGCTCGGTCTTCCACCACTCCATCAACTACCGGAGCGCGATGGTGTTCGGCCGGGCGCGGCTGCTCACCGATGACGAGGAGCGGCTGGCAGCGCTCCAGGCCATCACCGAGCAGCTGGTTCCGGGCCGCTGGGCGGCGACCCGGGGCCCGACCCGCAAGGAACTCGCGGCCACCGCCGTGCTCGCCCTGCCGCTGGCGGAATCCTCGGTCAAGGTCCGGACCGGGCCGCCATCGGATGACGAGGAGGATTACGCCCTGAATGTCTGGGCCGGCGTCCTGCCCGCGGCCCTGATGTTCGGGGCGGCCGAGCCCGACCCGCGGCTGCGCCCGGACGTGACCACCCCGCAGCACATCCGGTCGCTGGCCGGCCGGGCCCGCGGCGCGGCCCCCGATACGGCTGTCACCAGCCCGGTTGGCGCGAGAGGTGACTGACATCGGGCGATAGAGGGCTGGCGAGGCTCTAGTCTGGTGGGATGAACGACCGGCTCGTCTGGATCGACTGCGAGATGACCGGGCTTGACATCGAGCGTGACGCCCTGGTCGAGATCGCGTGCATGGTGACCGACGGCGAGCTGGCCCTGCTGGACGACGGCGTGGACCTGGTGATCAAGCCCCCCGCCGAGGCCGTTGACCAGATGGTCGACGTGGTCCGCGACATGCACACGGCCTCCGGGCTGCTTGAGGAACTGGGCGCCGGGGTCACCCTCGCGGAGGCCCAGGAGCAGGTGCTCCGCTACGTCCGCGGGCACATAGCCGAGCCGCGCAGGGTGCCGCTGTGCGGCAACTCCATCGCGACGGACCGGACCTTCATCGCCCGCGACATGCCTGAGCTGGACACCTTCCTGCACTACCGGATGGTCGATGTGTCGAGCATCAAGGAACTGGCCCGCCGCTGGTACCCGCGCGCCTACTTCGCGAGCCCGCCGAAGCATGGCGGCCACCGGGCGCTCGCGGATATCAGGGAAAGCATCCAGGAACTCAGGTACTACCGCGAGGCGATCTTCGTCCCGCCGCCGGGGCCGGATTCGGCGACCGCGCGGCAGATCGCCGCCCGGTACGCTGGGCAGGCCGGCCGCCGCGGCGGCCCCGAAGCCGCGGGAACCCCCCATGGCGCCGGGGAGGCCAAGGGGGATTCCGGTTCGGCCCGGTGACCGGACGCCGCTATGCTTCATGCAGCCGCAGGCGATGATGGGCGTAGCTCAGTTGGTTGCAGGCAATGGTGGGTGTAGCTCAGTTGGTTAGAGCGCCAGGTTGTGGTCCTGGATGTCGTGGGTTCGAATCCCATCACTCACCCCACTGTGATCTCTCAAGAGATTACGGACAGGCTGGACCATCATCGGGGTTTGGCCGGCGTGTTCTTGAGGGCTGCGCCCCCTCGCACGCCCCCTCGCGTTCGCCATCAGGTGCCCGGCCGGGCCCGTGTCCGCCGTCATGTCCCAGCTGACCACGCTGCTCGAACGCTGGCGTGACGACCTCGCGGCCTGGGCCATCCCCGAGCACATCTCCTCGGCCGTCGCCGAATCCCCCTGGATGCTGCCCCGGCAGGTGTTCGCGCGCCGGGCGGACCGGCTGCGGGCGGATCCGGCCGGGCCCTCCTACCAGCGAGCGCGGGATGCCCTGGATCCGGCGGGAAGCCTGATCGACATCGGCGCGGGCGCCGGGGCCGCCTGCCTGCCGCTGGCTTCCCGCACCACCGCACTCACCGCGGTGGACGCCGACGCGCAGATGCTCGCGCTGCTCGCTGAGCGCGTGGAGCCGATGGGTCTGGCCAGCCGGATGGTGTGCGGCAGGTGGCCGGACGTCGCCGGGCAGATCGACCCGGCCGACGTGGTGACCTGTCACCACGTCACGTACAACGTGCCCGGCATCGAGCCGTTCATTACCGCGCTGACCAGCCACGCGCACCGCCGGGTGGTCGTCGAGATGGCCACCGTGCATCCCCTTTCCGCACTCAACCCGCTGTGGCTGAGATTCCACGGGATCACCCGGCCGCAGAGGCCAACGGCGATGGACCTCCTGGCCATCCTGTCCGCGATGGGTCTGCGGGCAAGGCACACTGGGTGGAATCGCCCGGCTGAGCGCGATTACGCCAGTGCCGGCGAGCTCGTGGAGGTGACCAGGCGCAGGCTGTGCCTGCCCCCCGAGCGCGCCAGCGAGGTGGAAGCGGCGCTCACTGACTTGGGCACCCAGCCAGGGTGCCCGGCTGACCTGGGATCGTCCGGGCGCGAAGTGGTCACGATCTGGTGGGAGGGTTCGGCGTGAGCGATTGGTCAGGTCAGTGGTTCCGCGATCCGAAACCGCGTCCGCCTGCGGACGACGGCCGCGGCATCGGCAGCGAGCCGACCGTGGGCTTGCCCTCAAGGGGCCCGCAGGGACCCGGCGCGGCGGCCAGTAACTGGCCCCAGCAGCCCCCGCCGCGGGGCGGGGCGGCCACCCGGCCGCCCCAGCCCCCCGGATCGGTGTCCGCTTACCGCGGTGGCGGGCAGCGCAGGCTGCGCCCGGGCCGGATCGTGAAGATCATCGCCCTGCTTGTCGTTGTCGTCCTGCTGGTGGCCATCGGGATGTACTTCTACCTCGACTCGAAGCTGACCAGGGCCAGTATCCTGGTGGACTACGCGGGCCGCCCGGCCGCCTCCGCCGGCCAGAACTGGCTCATCACCGGCTCGGACAGCCGGCAAGGGCTGACCCCGGCGCAGGAAGCCCAGCTCGCCACCGGGCATGACGTGAGCGGCCAGCGGTCCGACACGATCATGCTCCTGCACATCCCGTCGGGCGGTGGCCGGGCCGTCCTGATCAGCCTGCCCCGCGACTCCTACCTGCCGATCCCCGGGAACGGGAGCAACAAAATCAACGCCGCGTTCGCCTTCGGCGGCGGCAAGCTACTCGCCGAGACCGTGCAGAACGCGACCGGCCTGCAGATCAACCACTACATGAGCATCGGCTTCGGCGGGCTGGTCAACGTGGTCAACGCGGTCGGCGGGGTGCGGATGTGCCTGCCGTCCGCGCTGGTCGACCCCGCCTCCGGCCTCAACCTGAAGGCCGGCTGCCAGACGCTCGACGGCGCGCAGGCCCTCGGCTACGTACGGACCCGGCATCTCTTCGCCAACCAGGACCTGCAGCGGGTCCAGGACCAGCGGCTCTTCCTGCGCGCGCTGCTCAGCAAGCTGACCAGCACCAGCACCCTCATCAACCCCTTCTCATCGGTGCCGGCCGGGTTCGGGGCCGCCCGCGCGCTCACCGTGGACCAGGGCACCCACCTGTACCAGCTCCTCCAGGTCGCGTTCGCGCTGCGAAACCCGGAGACCGGCACCGTGCCCATCGGCGGCTCGGCTTCCTTGGCCGTGGGCTCCGTTCTGCTCTGGGATCACACGAAGGCGCCCGAACTCTTCAACGCCCTGAAGAACGACCAGCCCGTACCCGCGGGGCTGCTGACCGGCTCGTCGGCCGCGGCCGCCGGCTGAGGCGACCGACGAATTCAGGAGGTGCGCTGGCGGCCTCCCGGGAAACGAAAGTTTGTTAAGGCCATTTGTGCCCCTTGCGCTCATTAGGGTCATGTTCGTACCATGCGTCGAATCGCATCTCGCTGGTAGCAGCGGCCCGGAGGACAGATGAGGACCGGCAGCATCCCCAGAATGATCCGCCCGCTCGGCCTTTCCACGCGCGAGGCGGAGATCATGACTCTCATCGCGGAAGGCCACTCCAACGGCGAGATCGCCAGCCAGTTGGTCCTCGCCGAGAAGACTGTCAAGAATCACGTCAACCGGATTTACGCGAAGCTCGGTGCCGGCTCCCGCGCGGCCGCCATCTCCCGCTGGGATAATGTACGCAACGACCTGCCCTGACACCATCTGCACGGGGGCCTGAGAGCCCCCAGGCACCGCCCTGCCCTCTCGGGGATGTGATCATCAGATCAGCCCCAGCGTGCCTTCAGGGAATCCTCAGGAAAGTGAACGAAGATTTAACCCATGACCTCCTCGTCAGACGATGAGCGGAAGCAGCCGGGCGCCCGGCTGCTTGTTGTCGAGGACGAGCCGAACATCCTCGAGTTGCTCTCGGCCAGCCTTCGTTACGCCGGATTCGACGTCGTCACCGCCGCGGCCGGGACGGAGGCGGTCCAGGCGGCGCAGCGGCACCGGCCCGACCTGATCGTGCTCGACGTGATGCTGCCGGACATGGACGGCTTCGACGTCATCCGGCGGCTGCGCGGCGGCGGCACCCGTATTCCCGTTGTCTTCCTCACCGCGCGGGACGCCATGGAGGACAAGGTCCGTGGCCTGACCCTCGGCGGGGACGACTACGTGACCAAGCCATTCAGCCTGGAAGAGGTCATCGCGCGGATCCGCGCCGTGCTCCGGCGCACCCGGGGCGACGGCGCCGAGCCGACACCGCGGCTGAAGTTCGCCGACCTCGAACTGGACGAGGAAAGCCACGAAGTGTGGCGGGCCGGCCAGCACATCCAGCTCTCGCCGACGGAGTTCAAGCTGCTCAGGTACTTCATGGGCAACGCGAACCGGGTCCTGTCCAAGATGCAGATCCTCGACCACGTATGGGACTACGACTTCCGCGGGGACACCGGCATCGTGGAGTCGTACGTGTCGGTGCTGCGCCGCAAGGTGGACAGCGCCGAGCCACGGCTGATCCACACGCTGCGCGGTGTCGGCTACGTGCTCAGGCTCCCGTCATCGTCCTAGAGGCAGTCTGATCATGTCGTTCAAGTCGGGGCGGGGCGGCTTCTGGGAGCGGCTCAGGCGGCTGCCGGACCGCACCCCGCTGCGGGTAAAAATGATCACGGCGCTGCTCGCGCTGGTGGCCATCGCGCTCACCACCATCAGCGTGGCCGGCCTGATCGCGTTCCAGAGCTACCTCCGGGACCAGGCCGCCCACGAGGTGAACGTCGTATTCGGCGAGCGGGCGAGCCAGCTGAGTGGTCAGTCGGGTAGTTTCGGGCCGCGCAGCGGCCTACGTCTCGACGAATTTGGCTTGTACGGGAATTACCTGGTGGAACTGCTCAACCCCCAGGGCCAGGTGCTCGCGCCCTCGGCAGCGAGCGGGAGCGGTCCGTCCGTGCCGACGTCCAAGGACTGGCTCAAGGCCCATTCGGGGCGGCTGGTCATCGTGCCCAGTCAGTCCGGCAGCGACAAGTGGCAGATCATCGCCAAGCAGTACACCGTCAACGTCCAAACCGGCTTTCAGGTCAGCCCCCCGCAGACGGTCATCCTCGTCGTGGGCACGGATCTCGGAAATGTCGATCAGACCATCCGGCAGCTGGCGGGGATCGACCTGATCGTGAGCACGATCATCCTGGTCGGACTGGTCGTCGTCGGCATCGCGATCGTGCGGGCCAGCCTGCGGCCGCTCACCGACATCGAGCACACCGCGGAGGCCATCGCCGCCGGCGACCTGACCCGCCGGGTACCGGACCGTGACCCGGTGACCGAGGTCGGCAGGCTCGGCCGGTCACTGAACACCATGCTGGCCCAGATCGAGACGTCCTTCCGGGCCCGTGAGGAATCCGAGGCCGCCGCGCGGCGGTCCGAGGAGCGGATGCGGCGGTTCGTCGCTGACGCCAGCCATGAGCTGCGGACACCGCTCACCGCGATGCGCGGGTACGCCGAGTACTACCGGCAGCGCGGCGGCGTGCAGGATGAGGCGGCCGAGGGCGCCTCCGTGGCGGCCAACGGTGGCGGCCAATACACTCATGGCCCGCTCAGCCGGGCCGACCTGAACCGGATCATGCAGCGGGTGGAGCAGGAATCAGCCCGGATGGGAGTCCTGGTCGAGGACATGCTGCTGCTGGCCCGGCTGGACCAGCAGCGGCCCATCGAGCACCGCCCCGTCGACGTGCTCACCCTGGCCGCCGACGCGGTGCAGGACGCCCGGATGATCGCGCCGCAGCGCACCATCGAGCTCACCGTCGGCACCGGGGCAGCGTTCCTGGTCCTCGGCGACGAGGTCCGGCTCCGTCAGGTGATCGGCAACCTGATGAGCAACGCCCTCAATCACACCCCGGACGGGACCCCGGTCGGAGTCCGGATCCTGGCCGGGCCGCGCCATCCGGTGCCCAGCGTCGTGCTCGAAGTGACCGACCAGGGCCCCGGCCTGCGTCCTGATCAGGCGGAACGCGTATTCGAGCGGTTCTACCGGGCCGACACCGCCCGGACCAGGACGGCAGGCGGGACCGGCCTCGGCCTGGCCATCGTGGCCGCGCTGGTGGCCGCGCACGGTGGCACCGTCGACCTGGACACCGCACCAGGGCGGGGCGCCACGTTCCGCATCACGCTGCCGCTCGCCCCCGAGGCCCGCAGCGACCAGTCAGGTGACGACGAACCGCTCATCACGGACACCACCGGCCCCACCCTCGATTAGGCCGTGCCTAGTGCGGCAAGTTGTGCGCACATACGACGCACAACCCACCGCGCTGATTCGCGCCACAACAGTGCGGTGAGTTGTGCGCACATACGACGCACAATGCACCGCACTCAGGGATCTACGAAGCCGCGAGAGCGGCGCGGGCTGCTTCCGAGACCGCGGACCGGTAACTGCCGCCGAACAGGCAGACGTGCACGAGCAGCGGGTGCAGCTGATGCAGCGGCACCCGGGCCCGCCACCCGTCGGCCAGCGGGGCGATCTCCTGGTAGCAGGCCACGATCCGGTCCAGGTACGGCGCGCCGAACAAGGCCAGCATGGCCAGGTCCGTCTCGCGGTGACCGCCCTGCGCGGCGGGATCGACCACCCACGCCCGGCCACCCGACCACAGCACGTTCCCTGACCAGCAGTCGCCGTGGATGCGGCTGGGCGGCTCGGCCGGGCCGCCCAGCTCACCCAGCCGGGCGATGACGGTGTCCACCAGCCGGGTGTCGGCTGGCGTCAGCACCCCGGCGTCCGCAGCGCGCCGCAGGTAGGGCAGCAGCCGCTGGCTCGCGTACCAGTCAGGCCAGGCGGCGGGCACTCCGGCTGGGCCCGCGTCCCCGGT
>JAWWPY010000220.1:0-17539 GCA_033854735.1 Streptosporangiaceae bacterium
GATCCTGGCCGAGACCGGCGACCTGCACCAGTACGAGTCGTCCTCCTCTGTCGTCAAGCATTCCGGGATGTCCCCGGCCCGCAACGAGTCCGCCGCCTTCCACGGCAAGACCAGGGTGTCGCGGCGCGGCCGGCCCGCGCTGCGGCTGGCCGCGTGGCGGGCCACCTGGGCGGTGCTGCGGCACTGCGACGTGCTCGCCGCCAAGCACACCGCCCTGACCAGCCGCGGCGGCGAAGACAAGCTCGCCGCCGCCCAGGCCCGCGTCGCCTGCGCCGCGTCCCTGCTGCGCTGGATCTACGCCCTGACCGTGCACCGGACCCGCTGGGATCCCCGGATCGCCGCCGGCGACCTCGGCCACCACCACGCCATGGCCGCATAACCCCGGCCGGCCAGGCCGCAGGCTAACCGCATACCGGCCCGGCACGCGCGACCTCCCCAGGCCATTCCCCACACGGGGGAGCGAGCCCGCCCATTCCGTCGAGGACCAACCTCGCTGATCACCCAGGGCAGCTCCCCCCGGCCCGCCCGGGGCTCCTCACCAGCCCGGTTGAACGCTGTAGGGACCCCAAGCCCGCTTGAGCTACGTAGAGCGCAGGAGCCCCGGGCCGCGAGCACGCACGCGCCGCAGCAACAACCACACAGGAAATCACCCGGAACCCAGGCCCCAGCCGCTTGACAAAGATCCCCTTACGCTGGTGATCATGGAAGGCCCGGCACGGGGAGGCGGCCGTGGGCACGCGACCCCCCCTTGGCCATGATCACGGTAGATTTCTGGGTCCATGTGTCCGGAATATTCCGTGATCAGGAGCTCTGGCGGCACGAAGGGGCAGGTGGGCTTGGCCAGAGCGCGGGCGCACCGCGAGGGCGTGGGCGGCGCTTCGTCAGGAGGCGCCAGGCGCACCGGGCGGGTCGGTCAGGTCGGTCAGGTCGGTCAGGTCGGTCAGGTCGGTCCACACCGATTCCAGCGCGGCCAGGTGGTCAATGGCATCGCATCGTCACCGCGGAAGCGGCGTGCGGGGGCCAGGGCGAGTGCCGCGATGGCCGGAGCTGTGGCTTCCAGTGAGCGCCGCATCGACCCGAGAGTGCTCAGGCAGGGCAGGATGGCGGCCGCCCCAGTTCGGCCCAGGCCTGGGCCGGCGCCGTTCGCTGACTCATGACGGGCCCGGAGTCAGGTCGCTTCGCCGCGGGTGGCAGTGAGGAAGCCGCCACTGGCCCGGCCCGGGATCGATCGGTGGTAGCTGGCGGCGACGGGCCCGATGCTGTGAGTCTGGATCTGCCAGCCGTGGCGGCCGAGCCAGTCCGGTGTCTCGGCGCCGAGTCCGCCTTTCCACAGCGCGGTGATCCGGCTCATCCCCGGCATCGTGCGTGCATGGCTGATGGGGCTGGTCCCAGCGTCATCCGAAAGGTAATCCGTATATTCGAAGGCAATCGTGCTGCCCGGAGCCGACAGGCCGGTAATGGTGGCGAACAGCTGCTCAACTTCCTCGGCGGTGAGGTAGATGAGCAGACCCTCGGCCAGCCACGCGGTGCGTTCACTCGGCCGCAGTCCGCTGTCGAGGAGTACGGCGGCCCAGTTTTGCCGCAGGTCGGCTGCCCGTGCCACGCGATGGCATCGCGGGACGGCGTCGCGGGTGGTCAGGACGGCATCCTTGAAGGCCAGCACATCGGGCTGGTCGATCTCGAACAGCCGGGTGCCGGGGGGCCAGTCGAGCCGGTATCCGCGGGTGTCCATGCCTGCGGCGAGGAGCACGACCTGGCGGCATCCGGCCGCGCACGCAGCGAGCAGGTAGTCGTCGTAGAACCGGGTGCGGATGACGACCCGCGCCTGGAAGATCGCGCCGAGCGCGGTGGGCTCACCTGACGCCTGGCGCGGAACGGTCGCTCCCAGAGCCGCGTCCACCAAGGCATCCGGACCTGCGTCGACGGGCGCTCCCGGAGCCGCGTCCGCCAACGCCTCCGGACCTGCGTCGACGGGCGCCTCCGGAGCCGCGTCCGCCAGCGCACCTGGAGCCGCTTCCGCCGGCGCACCCGGACCTGCGTCCACCGGCGCACCTGGAGCCGCTTCCGCCGGCGCGCCCGGACCTGCGTCCACTGGCGCACCTGGAGCCGCGTCCACGAACGCTCCCGCATACGGGTCATGGAAGAGCCGGTCGGCGCGTTCGCTTTCCCGCGCGCGGATCTTCGCCACGCCGATCGCCGTCTGGCCGACGCCCTGAGGAATGTTGCCGTTGGACACCACCTAACCCTACGACGCCGCCAGTCGGTGTGCTGATTCATACCCTGGTAGTTCCTACCACGGTATGATGAGAATATGAGGGTGGACAAGATCAGCGTCTCGTTCAATATTGAACTCGGCGACGCGGTGCGGTCGGCGGCCGCACACGCGGGCCAGCCATTGTCATCGTGGCTAGCCGAGGCGGCCGCCAGCAAGCTGCGCGCTGAGGCGCTCGCCCAGTTCCTGGCCACTTGGGAGTCCGAGCACGGCGCGCTCACGGCCGAGGAACTCGCCCGCGCCGAGACCGAGCTTGGCGTGCGAGCTCCTGACAGTCCAGTTGGCGAGGGGCCAGTTCGCGAGGGGTCAGGGCCAGGTCGCGAGGACCGCGCGTGAGCGCGCTGATCCTTGATGCCGGGGCACTGGTGGCTGTCGATCGTGACGACCGGGCCATGCTGGCGCGGCTGCGGGTCGCGGCGGAGCAGGGCTTCGAGCTGCGGACCAACGCGATGGTCGTCGCCCAGGTGTGGCGCGACCGGCACGGCCGTCAGGCCCAGCTGGCCCAGTTGCTGCGGGCGGTCGACGTACGGGCCGTGGATCACCAGGACGGCCGGGACGCGGGCGTCCTGCAGGCGGCGGCCGGGACCGCGGATCCGATCGACGCGACCGTCGTCCTGCTGGCCCAGGCCGGTGACCGCATCCTGACCAGCGATCCAGATGACATCTCCCGGCTCGCCGCAGCCGCCGCGAACGGAAGCATCGTCGTCGCCTGCTGACCATCGCTTATCCAGCCCGGGAATGGCCGGGCTAGCTCGATCACCGGCTAGCTGGGCGGCCTTTGCTGGCTGGGCAGCCCAGCTAGCTGGACACCGGCTAGCTGGACAGCAGTGGGAGTGGGGCGCGAGTTCCGCGGACCGCCGCGCAGACGCCATCGCTGGCCGTCGCGGCGGAAATGCGTTCGGCGGAAGGGGTCTCGTAGGTTGTGGTGCGCTGGCGGAGCGGCCTGCTGAGGGGACCGACCATCTCGGCGATCTGGCTGATCGTCTTGTAGGAGCCGTTCTGCGAGCCGGCCATCCTGCTGATCGTCTCCTCCATCAGCGTCCCGCCCAGGTCGTTCACGCCGCCGCGGAGGACGTCCCGACAGAGATCATCACCGAGCTTGACCCAGGAGCACTGGATCGAGCCAATCGCACCGTGCAGCAGCAGCCTGGAGACCGCGTGCACGGCGCGGTTCTCCCGGCGGGTCGGCCCCGGGCGGGCCAGGCCGGCCAGGTAGATCGGCGAACTTGCGTGCACGAACGGGAGCAGGACGAACTCGGTGAAGCCCCCGGTGCGCTCCTGGATGCCGCGGATCACCCGCAGATGCCCGACCCAGTGGGCGGGAGTGTCCACGTGCCCGTACATCATCGTCGCGGTGGTCGGTATGCCGAGTTCGTGCGCGGTGCTGATGACCTCGATCCACGCTGAGGTCGGGAGCTTTCCCTTGGTCAGCACCCACCGGACGTCATCGTCCAGGATCTCCGCCGCGGTGCCGGGCAGCGAGCCCACGCCCGCCTCCCGGGCGCGGGCCAGCCACTCGCGGATGCCCATCCCGGTGCGCGCGGAGCCGTTCATGACCTCCATCGGGGAAAACGCGTGCACATGCATGTCCGGGCAACGGCGCTTGACCTCCGCGGCGATGTCGAAATACGCCGTGCCCGGCAGGTCCGGGTGGATGCCGCCCTGCATGCAGACCTCGGTCGCGCCCGCGTCCCAGGCTTCCTGGGCCCGGTCGCCGATCTGCTCCAGGGAGAGCGTGTAGGCGTCGGCATCGGTCCGGCGCTGCGCGAACGCGCAGAACCGGCAGCCCGTGTAGCAGACGTTCGTGAAGTTGATGTTCCGGTTGACGACGTAGGTGATGTCATCGCCGGCGACGTCGTGGCGCACCGCGTCGGCCAGCGCGGCGAGCGCTTCCAGTTCCTCGCCGTCCGCGTCGAGCAGGGCGAGCGCCTCGCCGTCTGAGATCCCGGCGGGATCCTTCTCGGCCTGGCGCAGGGCGGCGGCCACCTCGGTCCGCAGCCGGGCCGGGCTGACTGCCGCCTGGCCTGCGGAGGTGGCGGCCGGGGCAATCCGGGCCTGGACCTCCGCCCAGTCGCCGTAGACCTCCATGAAGTCGTCACGGCGGTCGGTCGTGCGCCCCGTGGTGTCGATGGTGACGTGCAGGTCGGTGCGGCCCGCCGACTCGCCCCAGCCGCCGTCAGGCTCCTGCCAGGGCATGCCTGCCGGGATGACCCCGTCGCGGGCCAGCCCGGTCGCCGGGTCGGCGAGCGCGGCGACGTGCCCGGCGAGCCGCGGATCCAGCCACGGCTCGCGCAGGTAACCCGGATAGATCGTCAGGCGCTCTCGGAGCGTCATCCCGCCGCCGGTGGTCCGGCGGGCCAGTTCGTCGATCTGCGGCCAGGGCCGCTCGGGGTTCACGTGGTCGGGGGTGAGCGGTGAGACACCGCCCCAGTCGTCGATGCCTGCGGCCAGGATCAGCCCGAACTGGTCGCCGATGAGGTTCGGCGGAGCCTGGATGCGCACTGCGGGGCCGAGCACCAGGCGGGCGACCGCGATCGTCGCGGCCAGGTCATCGAGTTCCGCGTCGGGCACGCCACGCATCTTGGTATCCGGCTTGGCCCGGAAGTTCTGCACGATCACTTCCTGGATGCCGCCGTACTCCCGAGCCACCTGGCGGATGGCGAAGATCGACTCGGCGCGCTCGGCGAGCGTCTCACCGATGCCGATGAGGATCCCGGTAGTGAACGGCACCCCGCAGCGGCCCGCGTCCTCCAGCACCCGCAGCCGGACCGCCGGGTCCTTGTCCGGGCTGCCGAAATGCGGTGCGCCCCGCTCGGTGAACAGCCGGGCCGCGGTGGTCTCCAGCATCATGCCCATCGACGGCGCGACCGGCTTGAGCCGCTGGAAGTCCGGCCAGGTCAGCACGCCCGGGTTGAGGTGCGGCAGCAGCCCCGTCTCCTCAAGGACCATGATCGCCATGGCCCGCACGTAGGAGAGCGTGTCGTCGTACCCGTGCGCGTCGAGCCATTCGCGGGCCTGGTGCCAGCGGTCTTCAGGGCGGTCGCCGAGCGTGAACAGGGCCTCCTTGCAGCCCAGTTCGGCGCCGCGCCGCGCGATATCCAGGACCTCGTCTGGGGACAGGTACGGGCTGTCCAGCCGGCCGGGCACGGTGGCGAACGTGCAGTAGCCGCAGCGGTCCCGACACAGCCTGGTGAGCGGGATGAAGACCTTGCGCGAGTACGTGATGACCCCTGGGCGGCCCGCCGCGGCCAGGCCCGCATCCCTGGCCCTGCTGGCGTACCCCAGCAGGGTGGTCAGGTTCTCGCCGCGCGCGTGCAGCAGCGTGCTGGCCTCGCCGTGATCGAGCGGTTTGCCATCTCTGGCCCGCGCCAGGGCGCGCCGCAGCGCGGTGTCGGACGGGATCGACGTACCTGGCCCGGGGGCCAGCGCGGCGGGGGGGCGCGCGTCAGGGCTCATAGCCGCACCCTACGTTGCGGCCCTCCGGGCCCGTCACCGGCCTCGGTGGACAGCACCTTCATGATCGTGGTGGATCGGGTGTCGCCAACCGCCCCCGATCCACCGCGATCATGGAAGCGGTTATGACTGGGGGTCCGGGGGTGGTGCCCCGGGCTGGCACAGCACCGCGATCATGGGAGTGGTTATGACTGGGGGGTCCGGGGTGGTGCCCGGGCTGGCACAGCACCGCGATCATGGACGTGGGGGTCAGTCAGAACGAGCGGTAGTCGCGGACGCTCATCCTCGGGCCGCGGCGCGGCGGGCGCACGCCGCTGAGCTCCACCAGCCTGGCCGCCCGGTACCGGTGCCCGGCGTACGGTGCGAGCAGGTCGAGCATCCCCGCGTCGTCCACCTTGCGCCCGGCCAGCGCCCAGCCAACGTCGGCGGCCAAGTGGTAGTCGCCCACGGATACCGCATCCGCGTCGCCGCAAGCACGCTGGCGGACCTCGGCGGAGGTCCACTGCCCGATACCGGGCAGCGCGCGAAGCCTGCGGTCCGCGGCCTCGGGCGGCATCGCCACGATCTCCTCAAGGCGCCCGGCAACCCGCGCCGCGTTGGCCACCGTCCGCGCCCGCACCGCTTCGACCCCGGCCCGGTGCCACTCCCACGACGGGATGCGCAGCCAGGTCCGGGCGGGCGGGAAGACGCGCATGCCGTCCGGCGCCGGGCCGGGCGCCGGGCCGCCAAATCGCAGCATCAGCAGGCGCCACGCCCGCCAGGCCTCCGCGCCAACCACTTTCTGTTCCAGGACGGCGGGAACCAGCGCCTCAAGCACCCGGCCCGACCGGCCTATCCGCAGGCCCAGGTGGCGCCCGGACACCTCGCGCAGCAGCGGATGCGAGGGGTCGAACCCAGCCGGGTCATCGCCGGACCCCAGCAGATCAGGCACCGCCGCGAGCAGCCAGGACGCACCTGGCCCCCAGGCGGCGGCGCTGACCAGGGTGCCCCCGCCCGGGGTACCCCGGGCGAGAGCGGAACCCGCGGCGGCCGGGCCGGCCGCCGCAGGTCCGGCCGCCGCAGGTCCGGGCGCCGCCAGTCCGGGCGCCGCGATCCGCAGAGTGCCAGGACCGTCCGGGGTCAGCGACGTGCGCCACACGCTGCCATCGGCAGCGATGCGGAAGGCCGGGTCACTGTATCCGCGCCGGTGCACGGACAGGATCAGCCGGACATCAACGGCGAACGGCGGCCGCCACTCCCGGACGGCCGGCCCGGCGGCCAGCGGCTCCGCCGTCACCTGCCGCCCTCAGGTATCCGTGGAGAAGCGGATGGAGGTGGGGCCGAGTTCCACCCCCGGCCAGATCCGCAGCCCGGCGCACAGCTCGTTACCGGCGGCGATCCGCGAGTTCTCCCCGATCACCACCCCGTCCAGGACCACGTCAGCATCGATCTGCGCGCCGCGGCCGATGACGCTGTCACTGACCCGCGCGCCCGTCCCGACGCGCACCCCCTCGAAGAGCACGCTCCCCGTCACCCGGGCGCCCGCCGCGATCACCGAACCCTCGCCGACCACCGTCCCGCCTTCGACAGTCGCCCCGGCCTCCACCGTGGCACCAGCCAGCACCATCGCCTCCCCGGGCACGCCCGGCAGGTCAGGCAGCGCAGCGGAGCGGAGCCGGCCAAGGACAAGATCACATGAGCCCCGGACGAAGGCCTCCGGGGTACCCACGTCCAGCCAGTACGAGTTGTCGAGGTAACCCAGCACGACCGCGCCCGCGTCGATCAGCGCGGGGAAGGTCTCCCGCTCGACGGAGGCCACCCGGCCGATCGGAATCTCATCGATGACCTGCCGGCGGAACACGTAGCAGCCGGCATTGATCCGGTTGGTCACCGGATCCGGTGTCTTCTCCAGGAACGCGGTTACCCGCCCGGCGGAGTCGGTCGGCACGCAGCCGAACCGGGCCGGATCGGGCACCTCGACCAAGTGCAGCGTCACCGCGGCGTCGGCCTTGCTATGCAGGTCAAGCTGGGCCGCCAGGTCATGGCCCGACAGGATGTCGCCGTTCAGCACGACGACCGGGCTGTCCGGCTCACTGTGCAGCCCGGCGGCGGCGTTGCGGATCGCCCCGGCGGTGCCGAGCGGCACGTCCTCGTGCACGTAGCTGATCTCCAGGCCGAACGCGGAACCGTCGCCCAGGGTTTCGCCGAACATCTCGGCCCGGTAGGCGGTGGCCAGGACGACCCGGGTCACCCCCGACATGGCCGCCCGGGCCAGCTGGTGGGCCAGGAACGGCACCCCCGCGGTGGGCAGCAGCGGCTTGGGCATCCCGATGGTCAGCGGACGGAGCCGGGTCCCCTGGCCGCCGACCAGCAGGATCGCCTCGAGCGGCTCTGGATCGGCGGAATTATTTGGACGGATTGACATGAGGAGGGACGCTACTCCCCTCGCTGCGCCGCCGCACGCTGGTAGGACGCCATATGCGCCTCAGCCGAGGCGGCCCAGGTGAATTCCTGCGACCTGTCGTATCCGGCCGAGCCCAGCGCCTGCCTGCGCGATGGGTCGTCAAGCAGGCCACGCAACGCGGTGCGGATGCTGTCCGCATCCGGCTCGGTATAGGCCACGGCGTCGCCGCCGACCTCGGGCAGCGACGTCCGGTGCGTGGTCAGCACGGGCGCGCCACAGGCCATGGCCTCAAGTACCGGCAGCCCGAATCCCTCACCGCGGCTGGGGAAGGCCACCACGAGCGCCCCGCCCAGGTACCCGGGAAGGTCGCTGAACCGCAGGTACCCGGGGCGGACCAAGCGCAGGTGTGCGGGGACCGCGGCGACCGCCTGATCGACTTCCTCGCTCCAGCCGCTGCCGCCGCCCAGCACGAGAGCGGGGGGATCCGGCAGTTCCGCGACGGCCGCGGCCCAGCCGGTGATCAGGTCGGGAACGTTTTTACGCGGCTCCAGAGCGCCGAGATAGGCCACGTACCGCTGGCCGTGCAGGCCGAGCCGGTCGGAGATCTGGTGGACCTGCTCCGGGCTCGGCCGGTGGAACGGCGCATGATCCACGCCGTGGTAGGCGACGTCGATCCGGGTGGGGTCCGCGTCGAGCACCCGCACCAGTTCGTCCCTGGTGGCCTTGGACGGCACGATCAGCCGGGTCGCGCGCCGGGTGGAGGTGCGGATGGCCGACTTGAAGAACGTGGCCGATACCGGGTTGTGCGCATCGGGCTCGGTGAAATACGTCAGGTCGTGGATGGTCACCACGGTCGGCGCGCCGGGGCGCAGCGGCATCGAGTAGTGCGGGGCGTGAATCACGTCCGCGTTCACCTGCTGGGCGACCAGCGGCAGGCCGCTCTGCTCCCAGGCCAGCCTCGCGGGCCGGTGCGCGATCGCGGTCGGCCCAGCGACGACGCGCGCGCCCGGCACCAGCCGGCCGTACCGTTCTTCGTCAGCGCGCTGGCAGGCCACCGCCAGATCGGCGCCCGCCGCTTCAAGGGCTATCACAAGCCCGTCGACGTAGCGGCCAAGGGCGCCGCGGTCCGCCGGCACGGCGGTCGCGTCGACTAGCACACGAGGCGCCACAACCAGTCTCGCTCCTTTCCCCGGAAGTTCGGGCCTGAGGTGGTTCGGACCTTAGGCAGGCAAATACCTGGCAAAGCCAGAATTCCTGCTGATGTCCCGTCAGGACCGAGCGTACGCCCTTCGCCGGCCTGCCGGAGAGCATCGAGGCTCATGTCTGACGCTCCAGCACGGCCGAATTCCGGCCGCTATGACGCGCCGAAATACGTACGTAAAGATCACGGCGATGCGGCCGGCGACGGCGTGGCGCTCTTGGACGAAGACGGAGCCTTCGCCGACGGCGAGGGGGTGGCACTCTTGGACGGCACTGCCGCCGCCTGAGCGGCCTTCTGGGCGTTGTCCAGCGCCGTCTTCATCAGGGCCGTGTCCGTGCCGTAGGCGGCGAAGTCGCCGCTCTTGAGCGCCGCCTGAGCCTGCGTGTAGTCCTTCTCGGCCTGCTGCAGGTAGTTGCGGACCGCCGCGCTGACCGTACCCGTGCCCGTGCCAGAACCGGTGCCGGAACCGTTGCCCGAGCCGGTGCCGGGCGACGTAGCGCTCGACGACAGTCCGGGGATGATCTGGCTGAGCGCGTTCTGCAGCGTCGGGCCGAACCCGACCTGCCCGTTGTACGACGCGAGCACCCGTTTCAGAATCGGGTACGAGCCGCTGCTGCTGGCGCCGGCGCCGGCGGCCTGGATGTAGATGGGTTCCTCATAGATCAGTGCGCCGCCCACCGGCAGCGTGATCAGGTTGCCCTCGATGACGGTCGAGCCGTTCTGCCGGTAGAGGGAAAGCTGCTGGGACGCGGTCGGATCGGACTCGAACGTGCTCTGCACCTGAGCGGGCCCGAGAATCGCGGTGTTCTGCGGCAGCGCCAGCACCCGCATCTGCCCGTAATCGGCAGACCGCGGGTTGCTGTCCACCGCCAGGTACGCGGCCATGTTCTCGCGCCCCCGCTGCACGAGCGGCGTGGTCAGCGAGAACTCCGTGGACGCACCCGGCATGGTCATCGTCAGGTAGTACGGCGGCATCGCGGCGGACTGCGAGTTGCTCGGGTCGTTGGGCACGGCCCAGAAGTTCTGCCCGCTGTAGAAGGACTGGGCCTGCAGGACGTGGTAGCGGGCCAGCATCTGGCGCTGCACCTCGAAGAGGCCCGACGGGTAGCGCAGGTGCGGCAGGAGGTAGGACGGGATGTCCTTGTGCGGCTTTATGACGCCCGGGAACGCCTTCATCCACGTCTGCAGGACCGGGTCCTTCGCGCCCCACTGGTAGAGGCTGACGCTGCCGGTGTACGCGTTAACCACGGCCTTGACCGAGTTGCGGATGTAGTTGATCGCACCGGTTGGCTGGCCGGCCACCGAGCCGGCCGGGTTGTCGCTGGTCGCGGTGGCCTGCGGCATGCCCACCCGCTCCGAGTACGGGTACAGGTTCGTGGTCGTGTAGCCATCCACCACCCAGAAGATCTGGCCGTGAGCCACCACCGGATAGGGATTGCCGTCCAGGGTGAGGAACGGCGCGACCTTGGCCACCCGGGCCAGCGGCTGGCGATCGTAGAGGATCTTGGAATTGCCGTTGATGGCACCGGAGATGAGAATGTTCAGCTCACGGAACTTCACCGCGTACAGCGCGCGGCTCAGCACCGAGCCGACCGGCACGCCGCCACCGCCCTGGTACGTGTTGTTGACCTGGCCGCCCGCGTTCCCAGACGGGTAGTCGAGTTCCTGCTTGCGCCCGCTCGACGACCCGCCGACGATCGCGTAGGTGCTCTCCTGCTCACCGAAGTACACCCGTGGCTGGCGCAGCCCGAGCTGGCCGCGCGGGGGGACGTCACTCTCCACGAACGAAGGGTTGCCGTTGCCCTCCGTCGAGTTGGCCCGGGCGGCGACCACCCCGAAGCCGTGCGTGTACACGAGGTGCGTGTTGATCCAGTTGCCCTGCCCCGGCGGCGGCCCGCCCATGTCCCGCACCGCGACCACCGTGTCCTGCGGCCGCGACCCACCACCGGTCAGCGAGTACCGGTCCATCGAGAGCGCGTCCGGGAACTTGTAGAAGCTCTTGACCTGCTGGAGTTGCTGGAACGTGGACGACACCAGGTCAGGGTCGAGCAGCCGCATTCCGTTCAGGTTGCTGACCTGGCCGGCCAGCTGGCTGGACGACTCCACTGAGGTCGCCGAGTACTGCGCGGTGCTGACGCCGGCCACCCCGTAGGCCTGCCGGGTGGTGGTGATCTCCCGCTGGATGAACGGCGTCTCCTTGGCCAGCTCATTGGGCTTCACCACGAACTGCTGGATGATGGCCGGGTAGACCCCGCCGATCAGGATGGCCGACAGCACCAGCAGGCCGAAGCCGACACCGGGCAGCATCGCGCTTCGCCGGGCCGCGCCCGCGAAGAACAGCAGCGCGCACATCAGGGCGATCACGGCCAGGACCGTCTTGGCCGGGAGCACGGCGTTGACGTCCGTGTACGACGCTCCCGTGGTCACCGCGCCGCGCTGGGAGAAATCGATGCCGTACCGATCGACCCAGTAAGCCACCGCCTTCAGCAGGACGAAGGTACCGAACAGCACGAACAGCTGGGCCTGTGCCGCCACCGTCGCCCGCGGGCGGCGGCCCTCGAACCGCACCCCGCCGTACAGGTAATGCACTATCGCCGCCGCGATCAGCGACAGCAGTACCGCGGCGAACAGGTAGGTCAGCACCATCCGGATGAAGGGGTAGGTGAACACGAAGAATGAGATATCCCCGTGGAACTGGGGATCTTTCACGCCAAACGGAACCTGGTTGGCGAACAGCAGCCAGGTACGCCAGGAACCGGAAGCGGTCAGGCCGGAGATCAGCCCGACGACCCCGAGGATCACTCCGAGCAGCAGCCGGCGGTGCGGGTCGATCGAGATCCGGTAAGCCTCCAGGCCCTGCCCCTGCGTGGCCACCGGCCGGTACATCGGCCTGAGCCGGTAGGCGAGCGCGGCGTTGAAGCCCACGACCACCACCATGAACAGGCCGGCCACGAAGAACAGCGCCCAGCGCGTGCCGTAGGTGGTACCGAACACGGATGAGTAATGAACCGACCGGAACCAGAGGAAGTCGGTCCATACGCCCGCCACGATGGCGATCACCACCAGAACGGCGATCACCACCCCGACGACCGGCAGGACAAGCCTCGGCCAGCGGGGCAGGGTCAGTGTCGGGCGGCCAGCGGGCGGCCTGGGAGGGCCAGAAGGCCGGAAGGTCACGCGAACCCCCTCATGTCACCGCACGCCTGGGCCGACAGCCCGACCCGCGGAGCGCGCCCGCAGCCGGAGCAGGTGTGACGGCACGTTCCTATCCGAGAACTCTCCGGCGTACCACTAGGTTCCCGCCGATTTCCTTCCCCGTCTGGCGGGGATGCGCCTCCCATGGTCCGCCAATCTAGCGCGATCATGCCGATCCGCCGCATCCTGTGCCCCTACCGTGACCACCAAACCGATCGATGCGACAGCGAGCGCGCTATCACCCGCTCGACGTTAAATGGATCAGCTTGGGAGAGGAGCATGAACGGACTGGATCAGACGCCCTGTTCAGCATGAAGGCCCGGGTCACCAGATCTGCCTCAGCAGGACGCCACGGCCCGGCCGGCCTTCAGCGCCGCCAGATCCTGCAGGGCCCCGCGCAGCGTGCTCACCTTGATGAGGCGCATCCCGGACGGCACGGCGCTGGCTGCGTCGGAGCAGTTAGCCGCGGGCGACAGGAACACCGTCGCTCCCGCGCTCCGGGCGCCTGCCATCTTCTGCTGGATGCCGCCGATCGGGGAAACCGTGCCATCGGCCGAGATCTCACCGGTACCGGCGATGAAGCGGCCGCCGGTCAGGTTTCCCCCCGGGGTCAGCTTGTCCACGATGCCCAGCGCGAACATCAGGCCGGCGCTGGGGCCGCCGATATTGCCCACATCGATCTTGATGCCGAAGGGGAACCGGTAGCTCTCCTGCACCTGGACCCCGACGACCGGCTGTCCCTGGACAGCCGCGGTCTTCAGCCGGATCTGCCGGGTCTTCCCGCCGCGCAGGATGGTGAGGCTTACCTGCGCCCCGGGACGGCGCGCCCGGATCAGGTCGGCCGCGCTCACGTGGCAGCTGACCGCCTTGCCGTCCACCGCGCTGATGACGTCACCACGCCGCAGTAGGCCCGCCGCCGGCAGGCTCTTCTCTGTTCCCTCGATGGTGTCCACCGTCGCGAAGCGGGTGCCAAGCACGCACAGCGCCGCCGCGGTGGCGGTCTGCTGAGAACTCGCCATCTGCTCCGTGTCCTGCTGCACCACTTGCTGCTCCGACTGGCCGGGGGTGAATATCTCCTGCTCCGGCACCACCGCGGTGTGCGGGGTCAGCCAGCCGCGCAGCGCCGTGAATACGTTGAACTGGTTGCCGGGCCCGCCCAGGAAGGACACCGTCACCAGGTCGAGGTGCCCGGTGGTCGAGTAGGTCGGGTGACCGGAGATCTGGATCAGCGGGCCCGCGGTGGCCCGGCCCAGCGTGTTCAGCGTCGGGCCCGGGCTGAGGATTACGTAGGGCACCGGAAGCAGGACCGCGACGGCGGCCGACACGACGACCCCGATCCCCGCGACGAGCAGGGTCAGGCTTCGGCGGGACATGCGGCGGGGGTCACGCACTGTTGACCCACTCGCTCTCCCCATCCTCGAATAGCTGGTGCTTCCAGACCGGCACAGTCCGCTTCAGCTCGTCGATCAGGGCGCGGCACGCGGCGAAGGCCTCCGCGCGGTGCGGGCACGATACCGCCACCACCACGGCCAGGTCGCCGACGGCGAGTTCGCCCACCCGGTGCACAGCGGCCAGGGCACAGACGTCAAACTCGGTGGCCACCTTCTCGCACACCCGGCGCAACTCGGCCGCCGCCGAAGGGTGTGCGCTATAGGACAGCCGCGTCACACCACGGCCATGATCATGATTCCGGACCGCGCCGGCGAACAAGGCGATGCCGCCCGCCGAAGAATCCATGACCGCGCCGCGCACTTCGTCCACGGACAGCGGCGCGTCACGCAGTTCGGCCATCCTGATCGCTGTCACCCTGCCCAAGGTACTGCCTGAGCCAGTGCGGATTGTCGTTGGTGGCATTGGTCCCTTCTTACGCAACGGAAACGCCTCGCTGATCTCGCCGACCGCACCGGCGAAGTGGTCAGGTGCCTCGCTTGCGGCGCCGAGCCCGCCGTACGATGGCCGCCGTCCCGATCACCGCAACGGTGGCCCCGGCCGCCCCGGCCGCCGTGATCGTCGCTTCCTTGCGCGCGATGCGGCGCCCGGCGACGGCGTGGTGGCCCGCCCGCTGCTCGAGCAGGACCCGGAACGCGGCTTCGTTGTCGTAAGCCGGCCGCCAGCCCGCCTCGCGCAGGACCCGGCAGTCCACGACCCAGGGGTAGACGACGTAGTGCAGGTCGGACACGGGAGCCGGGGTGATCCCGATGCGGTGCAGCCGCTGCGCCGTGCCGAAGGTCAGGCCCGCTGGCAGTTCGATCCGGCGCAGCCCGCTGAGTTCCTCCACCTCCTCCCCCTCCAGCCAGCCGTCGCAGCCGACCGCGAAAACCCCCGTCACCTCCCCGGTCACCGCGAGTTCGAGGGCGGACACGAGATCGTCCAGGTGGCAGAACTGCCAGCGCGGCGCGCAGCCCTTGACGGCCAGCAGCCGCGGCGACTCGAAATGCCTTGTGATCAGCGTGTCCACGCCCTCGCCGACCAGCGCCGCCGGGCGGACCACGGTAATGGCCATCCCCGGATGGGCCCGGGGTGAGCGCCGCGCCAGGTGCTCGATCTCCAGCAGGTCTCCCGCCATGCTCCCGTCGGCGTCCGCGCCGAGCGGGGCGGTCTCGGCCAGCGGGACCGGGTTGTCGGGCCGGGCGCCGTACACCATGGCGCTGGTCACCAGCACCACCCGGCCCACCCGGCCCGCGGCCGCCGCGGTGAGCACGGTCTGCGCCGCGCGCACGTTGAACGCCCGCCGGGACTTCTGGTCGGAGTCCGCGGCCATGTCGAGATCCGTGTGCACCAGGACATCCACCCCGGTCAGGCGGCCAGCCAGGGCCGGGTCGCGCACATCGGCCAACCGCCAGGTCACGCCTACGACATCGCCGCGATGGTCGTCGATGGCGACCACCCGGCGGACCGCGCCCGACGCCGCGAGCCGGACCGCCAGGGCATGACCGAGGCCGCGGGCCGCGCCGGTGATCGCCACCACGGGCCCCTGTGCGGATCCCCGGCCCGGCGCCCGTTCGCTCGCGCGGCGCGGGCGGCGCGGGCGGCGCGGTGCCGCTCCCGTGGACTCGTGCTCCGCCGCCTCCGCGGCGCCGGTGGCCGGGCCGCCGTTGGCCGGCGCGCTGGGGGCTGGGGCGCCAGGGGCGGGCGAGCCGCCGTTAACCTGCGGATCGGGTCCGCTGTCTGGCTGGCCGGCCCGGGCCAGCGACCCGATCCGGGTGCGCCCAGGGCGAACCGGGGCCTGTGCAGTGCTCACCGTGTGCCGCTCCCGAGATAACGTTGCTGATGTGACTCTTCCATCCTGCCTGAGAGGCCGCGGCGATGGCTGACCCTCCCTTCGGCTTCGGATTGCCCGGCGCCGGGCGTGACTCCGGCGGCTCCGGATCGGGCGACTCCGGTGATTCTGGTGGCTTTGGCGGTTTTGGTGGCTCGGGATCGGGCGGTTCCGGGGGCCCGGGCGGGACTCCGGGTGAAGGCGGCCCGATGGGGCCGTTCGGCGATCCCCAGCAGTTCGCCGACGCGTTGCGCCAATTCGCCGACCTGATGTCGTGGCAGGGCGGCCCGGTGAACTGGGACCTGGCCAAGAATGTGGCCAGGCAGACGGTGGCCGCCGAAGGTGATCCGAGCGTGCTGGAGAATGACCGCCAGAAGATCGTCGAGGCCATCAGGCTGGCCGATCTCTGGCTGGACGAGGTCACCACTTTTCCCACCGGCGTCCGCACCGCCCAGGCCTGGAGCCGGTCTGAGTGGGTGGAGGCGACCCTTCCGGTCTGGTCGAAGCTCTGTGACCCGATCGCCGACAAAGCGGTCAACGCCATGGGCGGCCTGCTCATCGAGGATCCTGAAGAACTTGGCGGTGAACTGCCCGCCGAGCTCAGTTCGGCGCTCAAGGCCGTCACTGGCGGTCTGGGCGGTCTTGGTGGCCTTGGCCCGATGATGCGCCGGATAGGCGGAATGATGGTCGGCGGCCAGACCGGTGCGGCCGTCGGCGCGCTGGCCCGCGAGGTCGTCAGCTCCACCGACGTTGGGTTGCCGCTCGGCCCGGAAGGCACCGCGGCCCTGCTCCCGGCCGGGGTGGCCGACTTCGGTGCGGGCCTTTCGGTCCCGGCGGATGAGATCCGGATCTTCCTGGCGCTGCGGGAGGCGGCCCACCACCGGCTGTTCGCGCACGTGCCCTGGCTCCGCGCCCGGCTGATGGGCGCCGTCGAGGAGTACGCCCGGGGCATCACCGTGGACGCTGCCGCGCTGCGTGACGCCATGCCACAGATCGATCCGGCCAACCCCGACGCGCTGCGCGAGGCACTGGCCGGCGCCACCCTGTTCCAGCCCGAAGACACGGATCAGCAAAAGGCCGCCCTGGTCCGCCTGGAGACCGCGCTGGCCCTGGTCGAGGGCTGGGTCGCCACCATCGTCGACGCTGCGGCCGCCGACCGGCTGCCGCAAGCCGGCGCGCTCGCCGAGGCGATCAGGCGGCGGCGGGCCACCGGGGGTCCCGCCGAGCGCACGTTCGCGACGCTAGTAGGCCTGGAGCTACGTCCCCGCAGGCTCCGCGAGGCGGCTGAGATCTGGCGGAGCCTCACCGAGGCGCGCGGCATGGAAGGCCGGGACGCCCTGTGGGGACACCCGGACCTGCTGCCGACGGCCGAGGACTTCGACGACCCGGCGGGGTTCGTCCGCGGCCGGCCCGAACTGGACATGTCCGCCCTGGACGAGGAACTCCCCGCCGACCCCGCCAGCCCGGCCGGCCAAGCCAGCCCGGCCGACCCCGCCAGCCCGGCCGACCCCGCCCGCCCCACCGACCCCGCCGACCAAGCCAGCCCGGCCGACCAAGCCAGCCCGCCGGACGACCCGGGCGACCCGGACGACTCCAAGCCATCCCCGTAACAGCGGCCCGGCCGGCCCGGCCGGCCCGCCCCGCCGGGGCGGCAGGTGGACAGCGCGGCCGGCCAGACCGTGGCGGGCCGACCGCACCGGGCCGACCGCACCGGGCCGACTGCGGCGGGCCGACTGATTACGCGGGGACGTTGCGTGAGGAGGCGTTATGCGCCTT